>JAAUSG010000212.1 GCA_012034055.1 Leptolyngbyaceae cyanobacterium RU_5_1
TCGATCAAAGCGTGTTTATGTCAATTCCGTGGAACGAAAAATTTTTCTTGGTGCCTCTCATGTCAACGGTTTGGACCCTACTGATCACAGATGACTGTGCGGAGGATCGGGAAGTTTTTCGAGAATATTTGTCGAGTGATCCTCACCAGTCCTACCAGATTTTGGAAGCCGCCTCAGCGGAGGTGGGACTTGAGCTTTGTCAGAAGAAGCGATGCGATGCAATTCTGCTGGATTTTTGCTTGCCAGACATGACCGGGCTGGAGTTCCTGGATGAGCTGAGACAGCAGGGTTTGCAGGCTCCACTTCCGGTGATCATGCTAACTGGCCAGGGTGATGAGCAGGTTGCGGTACAGGCGATTAAACGAGGTGCTCAGGATTACCTGGTCAAGCAGCATTTAGAACCGGATAACTTGCAGTTAGCTGTCCGTAACGTCATTCACCAGTCACACCTGCAGCACCAGTTCAATAAACCGCAAAAACAGCACCACTTGACGGCAGAGATTGCTTTTCGGATCCGTCAATCCCTTGAGCTGGAGCAAATTTTGCAAACGGTCGTCACAGAACTGTGGCGGATCCTGGAGTGCGATCGCGTCGTGGTCTACCAGATTGACCCGCATCCAAATAGCCAGCACACGACTGAAGCTGCCCCATTCTTAATCAAACGGAGTGAAGCTGGTTTAAGCAGCACCATTGACCCGATTCAACAATTCACCTCCTTCTTAGCTGATCCTCGTCAGCCCAGTTTTGAGGATGTTGAAGGCATTGAACGGCTGGAAAAGGGGAAAGCGTCAGTCATTGTTTCGCGCAGTCATCGAAAAACTCCAGCCTCCTACCTGTTGCTTCCCATTCCACTCAAAGACTCTGGGAAATCGACCCCTCAGCTTTGGGGTTTGCTGGTTGCCTGTCGAAGTGCGGAAGGGCAACCGTGGCAGACGGATGAAGTCACGATGCTGAATGAACTCGTTGGACAATTAGCGATCGCCATCCATCACGCGGAACAGTTTGCTCAAGCTTGCACTGCCCTTCAACACGAAAAGCAACTCAACGCCTTCAAGTCTCAATTTGTCGCCACTGTCTCTCATGCCTATCGAACTCCTCTGGCTACTATCCTGGCGGCATCATCAACGCTGAAACTGCACCGCGATCGCCTGAGTGAACTGAAACAGCGGCATTTTTTGCAACTGATTGAAGACAAGGTAAGACAGATGGGTCAGTTGGTGGATGACCTGCTCGTGATTGAGCAACTGGAACTGGGCAAAGCCGCATTTACACCGCTACCGTTCGAGCTACTGCAATTTTTCTCAGACATTATTGAAGAACAGCGCGCACTCATCAGTAGCTCTGCTAGCTCCTTCACGGATTCTGCCCGTACACACGTTGCGCCAACCGAGACAGTGTCTGAACGCACAGTGGCCGACGTTCTAGTTCACCACGAATTAACGTTCAAGATCACGGGGAATACCAGGAACTTTTGGGGAGATCAAAAACTCCTGCGGCAAATCCTGATTAACTTACTGTCCAATGCGATTCGGTATTCCCCAGAGGGCGGCAATATTGAAGTTCATTTGATGGGAAACGATTCACACATCGTATTTGATGTGAAAGACGAAGGAATCGGTATCTCCAGCGAGGAGCAAGACCGTTTATTTCAAGCCTTCAGTCAGGGAAGTAGCTTCAGCCAGGGAAGTAGTAGTAGTGGCAAAATTTCTGGAGCGGGTTTGGGATTGGCGATCGTCAAAGCCTGCGTTGAACTGCACGGCGGCGAGATTACGGTCAACAGCCAAGAGGGTCGTGGGACAACGGTCACGGTTCGCTTACCGAAGCAACCGAGCTAGGGCATTTACTTGAACTCCGAACCGCTGCATGTAAAAAAATGTGTAAATCCTTAAAACGAACATAAAGGTCAGATAGACTTTTTGCATTCTTCAGATTTCCTTAAAACTTGCTGTTTACATTTCTGGTCGAACCTTCGCGGGCAGTGATGTCCGTAGTGTTTTTATGCTCTACCGGAAACCTGACAGCTCTCACTCTTCAGAGGTTTCCATGACTATCATTCCAGGTACACTCGTCAGACTTCCCAATGGAAGTAACGGTATTGTCGTTCCACCCCCGTGGTGGACCCCCGGACGTGTGTTGGTGAAGGTGCGAACTGGCAGACGGCGCTGGTTCAAAGTAGACGAGTGTACTCCGATTCCATCAGGTGCTCCAACGTCTTGCATGAATGGGTTGGGAGTTCGACTTTGAGCGATCGCTGACGATACCCGACGCTGTTAATTCATGAGGTTAGGTTAATTCATGAGGTTGCTGTGAAAAACGTACTGGCCATTATTCTGGGTGGGGGTGCTGGCACCCGACTCTATCCATTAACTAAACTGCGGGCCAAGCCTGCGGTGCCGCTGGCAGGAAAATATCGCCTGATTGATATTCCAGTCAGTAACTGCATCAATTCTGAAATCTACAAAATTTACGTCCTCACCCAGTTCAACTCAGCATCCCTCAACCGTCATCTGTCCCGTACCTATAATTTCTCTGGCTTCAATGAAGGATTTGTCGAGGTTCTGGCAGCCCAGCAAACTCCGCAAAGCTCCGAATGGTTTCAAGGCACAGCGGATGCGGTTCGCCAGTGCCTGTGGCTATTCAAGGAATGGGACATTAGCGAATACCTGATTCTTTCCGGTGACCATTTGTATCGGATGAACTACAGCGAATTTATCCAGCGTCATCGGGAAACCAACGCGGATATCACCATCTCTGTGGTGCCGATGGATGAAAAGCGTGCGTCTGACTTTGGCTTAATGAAGATGGATCGGGGCGGGCGGATTGTTAACTTCAGCGAAAAGCCCAAAGGCGAGGCATTGCACCAGATGCGGGTTGACACCACTACCCTCGGTTTAACACCCGAAGAAGCCAGACAAAGCCCTTACATCGCCTCGATGGGGATCTACGTCTTTCAACCAGAGGTATTAGTGGAGGCATTAGAGGCATTTCCAGGACAAACGGATTTTGGCAAGGAAATCATTCCAGCGGCGGCGGACACCCGAAACATTCAGGCGTATTTATTCAAAGGCTATTGGGAAGATATTGGAACCATTGAAGCGTTTTATGATGCAAATCTGGCTCTGACGGAGCACCCACACCCCCCCTTCAGCTTCTATGACGAAAAAGCTCCGATTTACACCAGAGGGCGATCGCTCCCCCCCAGCAAACTCCTCAGCTGTCAGATCGACAATTCCATTACCGGCGATGGCTGCATTCTCCAGAATTGCAAGATTAATCATTCTGTTTTGGGCATTCGGACGCGAATTGATGCAGGGTGTACGATTCAAGATGCTCTGATCATGGGTGCAGATTACTACCAGTCCCCGGAAGACCGTCAACGAGATCTTGATTTTGGCAAAACGCCGATTGGGATTGGAGCCAACACCACCATTCGCCGCGCCATCATCGACAAAAATGCCCACATTGGCCGCAATGTGCAACTGATCAATCGCGATCGCATTGAAGAAGCCAGCCGAGAAGACCAGGGCTTTTACATCCGCAGCGGCATCACCGTTGTGCTAAAGCATGCCACCATTCCTGATGGAACAGTGATTTAGCGTATTTCATCTGCTTCAAAACTATTGGAGGTTAGTGGAGCGCGATCGCGTCTAACCTACGATGAGGTTGCTCCAGTAAATTGATGGCAATAGGAGCGGCTGCAAATGGTATAACATTTAATGCAAATCCCTTTGCATTAAACGCCTTCAATGCCTTTCTCAAAAGACACAGGTGAAAAGCTTTGGAATCGGCGCAGGCTGTTGCAGATTGGGTTGGGTAGACGGTTCTTTGGTGCGTTACGCTATCGCTAACAATACCCTACGGGTCAACGGGCTTGGGTGGTTAATTCGGACTGGGACGTGTGAATCGTCTCACGCTCCGCATCGTCCTCCGCCAACTGCTCCTGCTTCAGCATCTCCAGTTGCTGTTCCAGTTGGGCTTTGACTTCATAGCGGTAGTTGAAGAAGTGTTCGCCAACGCCGAGTGTTGCCAGGTATTCCGCTAATAGGCGAGGTTTACGGATGGCGATGACGGCTAACTGATACCAGAAGCGGAAGCGAACGGAGCGGACGCCTCCCTGACGCCAGAGCAGTTTCCAGAACAACTGCCATTCTTGCCGGGTGATGGGGCGATCGCTCTTGCCGCGCCAACCGTTCATCATCATGAAGTGGCGGAAGGTGCGTTTCAGGTAAGGTTCTGGTGAATAAATGTCCCAGAAGGCGTCAATGTACTCGCGCGTGATTTCTTCGACCGGGCGGGTGGGCACAAAATTCATGATCGCGCCCTGATGAAACGTGGCCAGACCGTCCTGCAGTCGCCCTTCTGACTTGAGGCGACTCCACATTGCAGTGTTTTGTAAGGCTTGCAGCATACTGAACTGTCCCTGGGGAATGCCCGTGTCTTGAATAAAGTCGCGGATGCGTTGTCCAGCTCCGGAGCGCTCGTTGTCAAAGCCCATGATGAAGCCCGACATAATCTGAATTCCGGCACGGGTAATCTTGTGGCAGGAGTCGATCAGCGACTGGCGCGTGTTTTGCAGTTTGTGGATTCCGACTAAGCTTTCTACATCCGGTGTTTCAATCCCCATGAAGATGAGGACGAACCCTGCTTTTGCCATCAACTCAATCAGCTCATCATCTTCTGCCAGGTTAAGGGAGGCTTCGGTGATCAGTTTGAAGGGATAGTGGTGCGCTTCCATCCAGGGAATCAGTTCGCGCAGGAAAACTTTGGCGTTGCGGGTGTTGCCGATGAAGTTGTCATCCACTACAAAGATGTAGCGCCGCCAGCCGAGGTTGTAGATCGTTTCAAATTCTTTCAGCATTTGCGCTGGTGTTTTGGTGCGCGGTTTGCGCCCATAGAGGTTGATGATGTCGCAAAATTCGCACTGAAAGGGACAGCCCCGTGAGAACTGGATGGTGATGGCCAGATACGCATCCAGATCGAGCAAATCGTAGCGGGCGATCGGGGTCAGGGTCACGTCAGGCTTCTCGGCAGAGCGGAAAACGCCAGTCTCCTCTCCCCGATTCAACGCTTCGACAAACAGGGGAACCGTTAATTCGCCTTCATCCAAGATTAAGTAGTGTGCTCCGACTTCCGTGGCCACTTCTGGATAGGACGTGGGATAGGGACCGCCAACGGCGACTTTCTTGCCCAACGCGACACCTTTTTGAATTAGATCTCGAAAATCCTGGCGTTGGATGATCATGGAGGAAATGATCACGAGGTCGCACCACTCCCAGTCTGCATCGGTTTCAAATCGAACGTTGCGATCGGCGAAGCGAAGTTCCCAATCGGACGGCAACAACGCAGCAACAGTAATCAGACCCAAGGGCGGATTTGTGGAGCGCAGTCCCGCCATATCTAGAGTCTCTTGATAAGACCAGAAGGAGTTGGGCATGATGGGCCAGAGCAACAAAGCTTTCATTGTTGAGCCTCCGATGTTATGAGTGTTCCTATCGATGCAAACCTATGACAGGCGGAGTGCAGGGCGATCGCTATTTTGAATGCTAAGAGTTAAAAAAATCTATTGTCGAGAGTATACAATAGCAGGCTTACCAAATGGGTAGAGTGATTAGTTGGAATTCCTTATCAGCCTCAAGACAGATGAAGACAGTGGGGCGATCGCCTCATGTTCATTCCCAGCATTCCATCGTCACTCCGGCAACTCTGAATCAACGCCCAACTCTCGTAACCGTGCTTTCAGGGCTTCCACCTGTTGTTGAGCCAGTTCCCGCTGCTGTCGCTCCTGTTCAGCTTGCTGTTGAGCCAATTCCCGTTGCTGTCGCTCCTGTTCAGCTTGCTGTTGAGCCAATTCCCGCTGCCGTTGCTCTTGTCTAACGGTTTCTTTGGGGCTAGAGACCAGGTGTCCATCTGCTGTAAAAAATCGGAGTTGAGACTCATGAATGCCTAAAAACAGCTCTAGTTGCTGACTCCAGAGCCACCCCTGAGCATTGGGCTTAATGGCTCGATACTGTCCACTCATGAGATGAAAGCCTTTGAACTCTAGAGTCTCAGGGTAAAACCAAAAATATTCTGGAGTGCGAAAGGTGTCCTGATAGAGCTTTTTCTTGAATCCTCGGTCTACCTTGGCAGTGCTGTCTGAGAGCAACTCAACAATTACGTTGGGATACTTACCCTGCTCTACCCAAACCATCCAGCTCCGGCGTGGGTGCGGATCGGAATCTAGCGCGACAAAGAAGTCAGGACCGCGAAAATCACGAGTGGTGATGTGCTCTTCGCTGAAGTAAATGGTTAGATTGCCGCTGGCATAGAAGTCTGTCCTATCCTGCCACCACCATTTCAGACATGCGAGTAACAGTTCTATTTGGTCTCGATGTAAATCACTTTCCAACGGTGGCTCATCACTCCACAAGTCACAAGGTGGAAGTCTGACGTCTTCCATTGATAATTCATTCGTCGCAATTTTCGGAGTCTTGGCAAGAGACATCGCTGTAGCAGGCAAACTCTGCTTTTAGTGTAATCGCAAGCAAGGCGCAGAGGAGACAGGAGAATACGTTCAGCTCTGTGCCTGGATTTCGTCGAGTTTAACTCGGACTGCCTGGATGTCTTGCCACATGAGCCACTTGGGACTGCCTTTTTCACGAGATTGGTTGCGGAGTAAGTAGGCGGGGTGAAAGATGGGCATATAGAGGCGATCGCCGCGTTCAATCCATTGCCCCCGCACTTTGGTAATCCCCTCTTTAACGCCGAGTAGGTTTCGCAGGGCTGTTTTACCGGTCAGCAAGATAATTTTGGGATCAACGATACGAATCTGCTCTAGCAGGTATCCTTTACAAGCGTCTGCTTCCTGAAGCGTTGGTTCACGGTTTTCCGGTGGACGGCATTTGACGACATTGCAGATGAACACGTCTTGCTCTCGGGTCAGCTTGACAGACGCCAAGATTTTATCGAGCAGTTCTCCAGATCGACCCACGAAGGGGCGTCCGGTTTCGTCCTCCGTTTGTCCAGGGCCTTCCCCGACCAGCATAATGTCAGCGTGGACGTTGCCTTCGCCAATCACAGCGTTTGTCCGATTTTCTCCCAACACACAACGGTGGCAGCGATCGCAGTGGGCTTTCATCTGCTCCATTGTTTGATAAGTCCCCGCAGGAATGGGGATTTTGACATCAGTTGGGATGAGTTCTGGATCAACGTCTTGAGGAGGGGCAGATGCTACGGCCCCGGCCACATCAAACAGATCAATCTGGTTTTCGGCAGACATGGAGTTAAAACCAATGCTTTACAGAACGATTTGGCAAATTTTAGGTTGAACCACGTCCAGCTCGGAGTCTGTAGCTTTCTCTTAAGAAAAACTCCAGGTCTGGACGTGGATAAGGTTTATTACGCCTTGGGGTTAGAGTATGACAGGTTTGAATTTTTTTCCAGTACAATTCGACAGACGCTTTGGACAAGCGTGTAACACACCTGTCTGAGGTGAACAGATTTGGAGAAATTCAGGCATGATGGAGGTGATTCCGCTACTGTGTGCTGGGAGACGTTATGTCACCTGCTCCACCCTCTCAAGGTTCTAGTTCGATGGTTTGCTTTGCAAATCGTCACGAAGCTGGTGAAAAGCTGGCGCAGGTTGTTCTGGCGGAACGATCGCAGCATCCCGTTGAGGAAATGGCTCGGTTTGTGGTTTATGCCTTGCCGAGAGGGGGATTGCTGGTCGCGGCTCCAGTCGCCCGTTCGCTGGAATGCCCACTGGATGTGATTGTGGCGAAGAAGATTACTCGACCGGAGAATACGGAGCTGGCGATTGGAGCGGTGACAGCCGATGGACATGCGCTCTGGTTACCGCGATCGCGATCGCCGCATCAACCTGCTCACCTATACGAAATGGCACTGCATCAAGCCCGCGAACGGGCACGGGAACAATTGGAGCAATTAGCACCCTGCAGACCCCAAGTCACCCCACAGGGGACTATTGCCCTAATTGTGGACGATGGGATTGCCACGGGTATGACGATGGCGGTTGCAGCTCAAGCTTTGCGGGCACAGCAGCCTGCCCAAATCTGGATTTGTGTACCCATTGCTCCACCCGAAATTATGCCGTTTCTGGAGTCCTGGTGCGATCGCGTCATCGTCCTGGCAACCCCCAGTCCCTTCAACAGCGTCAGCCGTTTCTATAAGCAATTTCCTCAAGTCGAAATTGAAGAAGCGAGGGCGTGTTTGCAGGACGTGAATGAAGGGATGAGGGGATGAAGGGATGAAGGATTTGGACTTCTCCTTTCGTCTTGATTTCTGATACCCGACCAATTGACCAATCACCAATGCTCAATGCCTGACAAAACCCCTAACGCTGCATTATCCTACGAATAGCTTTGGAGGGCAGAAATGAGACGTTTGCAAGCTTGGTGGGATGGAATTGCGTTGTCTAGTCAGTACAGTCCTCCCCAGGTCGTTGAGGTGGTGATGTTGCTGCTGGCGATGCTGATCTGTTTAGTGTGGTGGATCCAGCAGGACTGGCAATATTTGGCATTGTGCTTGAGCTACATGGTGGGGGCGATCGCGTCAATCCTGGCCCGTGAAACGGTTGCTCCATCTACTCAGGCTCATACAATTCGCTTCACAGCGGTGCTATCACTCGTGGCACTTTTGTCCATGTTTGGGCTGTATGTCGCTCCCCTTCTTAGTTAGATGTGACAGATAATTCTCATCCAACTCCGGAACCTGGTAGATGCTTCGTGTAGCTATTCGAGTAGCTCAAGTTTGGTTTCGTTCAAGGCGGCTGTTATGGGGCAAGTAAGTGGAACGGTGGGGCGTTGGGTTCTTTCGGGGCTGGTAGTGGCGTTGATCGGTGCTTGTTCCGAGAGCGCCTCATCGCGGTCATCCTCAGCGAATCACCAGAGCAATCAAGCAAACTCTTCGGCATCTATTGCAGTCGATACGTCTAATTCCCTAAACCCTCCAACGCCTACCTTCAAAGCCGCACAACAGGCCGCAGGATTTTCACCGGATGGGAAGTATTACATCTATTTGGAGAGTTCACAAGATACGGGGGCTGGAATTCCTAAGGTGAATTTGCAGGTGGTGGATGTTTCTGCAAATGCCTGTGTTCGCAATGGCTGTATCGAGACGCGGTATGGCGAAGCGGAGTCTAAACTGAGCATTAAGGATGCTGAGCAAGATTTGCTGCAACAAACCTGGACGCTGCGGCAGAAACTGCAATTGACTTCTCCCACGACTGGAGTTAAGCTGCCTATCCGTTCACGATCGCGTACAGCTGACGGCACCGAAACGATCACCGTTCAACTGGATGGTCGTCAATCCCTGCAACTGCGGCTCCAACAAAAACGAACGACCTCGGCGATCGCGGGTGGAACGGCGGAGAAAGACCAGGCAGCGCTGCGGTTAGAGGTGTTTGATGGGCGTGAACCGCGATCGCTGGGTTCATTAAAGAACTTTCGCGATTGGGTATTGGACTACTCTATTCGTGAGGTCTATCTCGCTCCAAACAGCGATCGCGTGGTGGTTCTGGTAACGGCAACCAAACCCACCTTTGAAGGGACGATCGGGACAACATTGGTTCAGAGCTTTGAGCTGTAGTAGGCGCTAGAACTCTGCTACGCAGATTTTGATAGGTTGAAAACCTATCAAAACCTCATAAATTAATTTTTCGAGGTTTGGCAACCCCTCAAAACTGCTGTTGTGAACTGCTAGAAGCAAGTGGCAACATTCTCAAAGTTGTCAATAATTGGCTGGAAGTTAACTGGGCCGGTATTGCGAACCTTAAGGGTATCGCGATCGCGCACTTGAACGATCCCAGCATTACCGTGAAGAAGTCGTAAACGTTTGGTGAACCCTTTTACCGATAACCAGGCGACGGTGGAACTGGCTCATAGGGTTCATAGATGGGGGGTGGATTTGCAGGGGGAGGCGGAGCAGGCTCATTCCG
>JAAUSG010000213.1 GCA_012034055.1 Leptolyngbyaceae cyanobacterium RU_5_1
CAGTTGGCGACCGAAGGGCAGTAAAGCCTTGGCGATTCTCAAAATCCTCGAACTTAATGGTCAATGGCAGCAAGCTTGGTTCTCTGCCCAAGCCGCATAAATATCAATGGAAAATTTACAGAAAGAAAAATTGCATGACACTGCCCTCTGCGGATACGCCGCTGTATAATCACCCCCTACCCGACATTGAGCAATGGCTTGTCGGTCATGGCTGCCAGCAAGACCGGAACGACCTACACTGCTGGTACATCGAACGACCCGGTTGGAAAGCCGAGTTGTGGTTAGATACAGATCAGCTCATCGTACGCTACTTTGGGTCTGGTGATCGCGATCGCGCCATCCAGCGCTCCTTCAAATACTCCCTCAGTCGGCAAGATATCGAAGACGCCATCTTCTCAGGACCCTGAAGAAAATGACGAACTTTGGAATGACGAATTTTGAATTAGGGAAATCAACTCGCACTTCACACTTCGCACTTCGCACTTCACAATTTCCCGAACCGTCGTTCCCGCTGCTGGTAGGCACAGAGCGCTCGATGAAATTCATTTCGGTCAAAGTCAGGCCACAGGGTGTCTGTCACATAAATCTCACCGTACGCCATTTGCCAGAGCAAGAAATTGCTGAGCCGCATTTCGCCGCTGGTACGAATCAGCAAGTCGGGATCGCCGATGCCAACCGTGTAAAGGTGGTGTTCAAACAGTGCTTCATCAATCTGGTCGGGCTGAATCAATCCTTGCTGGACTTTGTCCGCGATCGCACGACACGCTTGAATAATTTCTTGACGCCCACCATAATTAGTCGCTACGGTGAACTGGATGCCTTGATTATTGGCTGTTTCCTCCATTGAGCGTTCAATTTCTGCCTGTAGCGATCGCGGCAGTGCACTCAAATTTCCTACAAATCGAATTCGGACATCTTCCTGCATCATCTCCTGTAGCTCTTTGCGCAGTACTCGCTCAAACAGCGTCATCAAGAACTCTACTTCTTCCGACGGTCTACCCCAGTTTTCGGTTGAAAATGCGTAAACCGTCAATGCCTCAATGCTCCAGTCTCGGCAAAGACGCAGCAAATTCTTCAGCACGTCCACTCCCCGACGATGTCCCATAATCCTGGGCATTCCGCGTCGCTTTGCCCAACGACCGTTGCCATCCATAATCACAGCGACATGCCTGGGCAGACACTCTCGCTGCAGGTCAGCAGGCAAATCTTGCAAGACAACTGAGTTTGCAGTCATGATTTCTCCAGATTCGATTAAGCCCTAAAGTTAGTGAACACCAGTCGAACAAGGATTCTGGCATGGATCGTCCAGTCTTTACTTAACTTTTACGTTTACGCTGACCTGTTAACCGCTTCACTAATCCCCATACCTGAGCAGCGACCTGGCGACCAATGCTACGCAGATTTGGAGCAACAGTTTCACGGTCAGATGATTGGAAGAGCCGCGCTTCCAAAAGCTCCTTTAGTTTGCTGCTGGTCAATGGACGGTTTAATATGCCCCGTTCGGCCAGCGAAATAGAACCCGTTTCTTCAGATACAACGACACAAATGCAGTTTTCGACTCGTTCTGTAATTCCCATTGCCGCCCTGTGGCGAGTTCCCAACTGGCGAGAAGCAGTGCGTTCAGACAATGGCAAAATGACTCCCGCTGCAACAACACGGGTATCTCGGATCAAAACCGCTCCATCGTGCAAAAGGGTGCTGGTTTGAAAAATGGTTTGCAAGAGTTCTTTAGAGACTTCGGCGTTCAGCCTCACTCCCGGCACGGAAAAATCACGTTCATCGATCGCAATCCCAGTTTCGATAATCATTAGAGCACCGGTGCGGTTTTGAGACAGCTCTCTAACCGCGTCCACAATTTCATCCGTCACATTAGTGGACTTGTGGGGGCTGCTTTGGTACGGCTGAATGAGCTGTAAAATTTGCCCCCGACCCAACTGCTCCAGGAAACGACGAAACTCCGATTGTAGGATAAAAGCCATTGCCACGGCTGAACCAACAACCAGGTTACTTAATACAAAACTGAGTAGCCGCAGCTCTAATCGTGTACTAATCGCGGCTGCCAGCATCAATATAATGAATCCACGCACCATCAAAGCGTTCGCCGTTCGCCAATGACGACTAGCATCATGTAGGTCAGAACGACAACAAACCCAACATCTACGAGCGACCAAATGGCTTCGGCAACGTTCGTAGGAACGTTGTTTGGTAAAAATTTCGTAATTGGATTCTGGGCAAGAAAGCACAAGGATGTCGTCCAGCCAGGATCTGCCAGCAACTGCTTCCAAAATTCTCCCATTGATCTGGATGAACCCTATGCCCTTGTAAGGTTCCAACGAATAAAACAACGAGGATTTAATCAGTCGATTAAACCTCAGTATGCCGCAACCGCTCCGGTAGACAATCCTGATAGATTAAATCGCTGTAAGTTTCGCGTTGAATGATCAGGTTTGCTTCTCCGGCACCCACTAAAACTGCAGCCGGACGAGGAATGCGATTGTAGTTTGATGACATGCTGTAATTGTAAGCGCCAGTTGCCGAAATCGTGAGTATATCACCCGGTTGCGCATTCGGTAATTCGATGTCCTTAATTAAAATATCGCCCGATTCACAGTGTTTCCCAGCGATCGTCACGGTTTGAGTAAATGGAGCCGACATGCGGTTGGCAACGACAGCACGACAAATTGATTGATAGGTAATTGGGCGAGGGTTGTCAGACATGCCCCCATCTACCGCTAGATAGGTGCGAATATTAGGAACCACTTTCTGGCTGCCGATGGTATATGCCGTAACACAAGCGGATCCAATCAGCGATCGCCCCGGTTCACAGAGTAGCTTTGGTAGCGGCACCTGTTGTTCTTGACACGCTGCAACAATCGACGCTACGACAACCTTGACCCACTCATCAATGCTGGGCGGATCATCTGCCTCGTTATAGCAAATCCCCAACCCCCCTCCAACATCAAGCTCAGTCACCGGTAGCCCGTAGTGACTTGCCTTGCTCAACCAGCGCACCATTACCGACCCCAGATCGGTATGGGGTTGGAGTTCAAAAATTTGGGAGCCAATGTGGGCGTGCAGTCCGATACAAGCCAGGGTAGATTGTTGGCTGATGAAGGCAAAGAGTTCGTCCATCTGATTCGGGTCAAAGCCGAATTTGCTGTCCAGATGCCCGGTGCGAATATAGTCATGGGTGTGGCACTCAATTCCCGGTGTCAAACGCAGCATAATCCGGATAGGCTTTTCACTTTGAATTCCCACCAGCGTTTTAAGTTCCAGCCAGTTATCAACCACGATCGTGCAGCCCGATTCAACCGCAAACTGCAACTCACTCCGGGACTTATTATTCCCATGCAGGTAAATTTTGCCAGGGTCTACTCCGGCTTGCAGGGCCGTGTAAAGTTCACCACCGGAACAGATATCGATCCCCAACCCCTCGCTGGCCGCGATCGCACAAACAGCGAGACAGTTCCAAGCTTTTGAGGCATACAACACCTGCGACTCACCCGGATAATAGCGAACAAACCCCTGCCGGTATTGGCGACAGGCCGCACGCAGCGTTTCTTCGTCCAGGATATAAAGAGGAGAACCAAACTTCTGCACGAGATCCGTAACATCACAGCCGCCAATCTCCAGGGTGTCTTTAGAATTCACACGAGCTGTTAGCGGAAACAGAAATTGATTCGGGGATTTTGTTTCTGGAGCGTTCGTTTCTTCTGTAGGGTTTGTTTCTACAGGCGAGGCTGCATCTGGCAAAAATCGACGACCAGAATTTTGAACCTCCGGGGTCTGAATGGATAGCATTGTCTAACTCGTACCCTCCTAACTGATGCCTTCCAGAGGCTGGCGGCATAATCTATCTCTATATCAGTTTACAATTGAGCGCTGTACTGGCGATTTTAGATTGCAGATTGCAAATTAGAAGATTGTTTGAACTTTTGAACTAAATATTCTGCAATCGTGGCTATTCTTGCGCTACAACCCCTCACTGCCGACCTATTGCCTGCCGCCTTAGTGCTCGACCAGCATGCTCTCGGTGGATTTTGGACACGAGATGGGTACAGGCGGGAAATTGACAGCCCTAATAGTGATTTGTTGGCTTTAAAGGGTCACTCCTCACTCCTCACTCCTCACTCCTCACTCCTTGCGCTCGGCTGCTCCTGGGCCGTTCTTGAAGAAGCCCACATCACTTTACTAGCGGTTGATCCCCGCTATCAACGTCAGGGACTCGGGCAGGCATTGCTTTACGGCTTGCTGAAAGCAGCTCATGAGCGAGGGTTGGAACGAGCTACTCTGGAGGTGCGGGTGTCTAATCAGGCAGCAATTTTGCTTTACGAAAAGTTTGGCTTTCGGGAGGCGGGACGGCGGAAGCGATATTACCAGGACACAGGAGAAGATGCGCTGGTGCTTTGGCGAGGTGGGCTGCAGTATCCAGACTTTTGTGAAGAGCTATCTGGATGGCAACGGCAGATTTGCGATCGCCTTCACCAATTTAGCTGGCAACTCAATCCCGATTGGGATGTCTGTTGCAATACCCCTCATCAGTAGAGTGACTCAGTTAAATACAGGATCCTGAAGAGGTAGGTGTCAGGTATCAGAACTGAATATTGCCCTGACCCCTGTTCAGTCAAGTCTTCGGTTTAATCATACCCACCTAATTTAGGAGATTTCTAGCAAACAAAATACCTGTAAGGGTAGGTTTGGCATTAAACCCATCGACTTGATGCAGAGACTCTGGCCAAACCTACCCCTTCAGATATCGTCCATCCTCAGAAAATTTACAGGTGAAAAATTTTTTGTAAAAAAAACCGGAGTAGGTTTTGCTGAATCAGTAGTAACTTGCAATGCCCGTATCATTTCAACTCATGCTGCCAAGACCTGACTCTCAACGATTTGGCTCAGAAAAACCGATTCCTGGTGCTCCGACCCCTGTTCCCAGTCCGACCCCCGCTCCACCGCCCATTAACCCGGTTCCGCCAGGGAATGAGTCCCCTCCGCCTGAAGCGCCGTCACCGCCGCCAACTGATCCAGGGCAAGACTCGTTTGTGCGATCGCCGAACGCGATAGATTTGCAGCAATTCAACGCCTTAGTCGGCGACTGGGTGGGTGACCCGATTGATGATATTCAACGCCTATTTGTGCGACAAGTCATTTTGGACAATCAGACCAGGCTGGATGTTGAAACCATTAAGGTGCCTGGATTCATTGGAATTGCAGACGAGTTACAGGTCACCGATCCCACCGGAAAGGTCGTTTCAGGGCACGCAGAGATTGCCAGGATTCTGGAGCGGGATGGACTGTTAATCCATACGTTGCAGTGGAACCGGGAACGGTATGGGTTCACCGTCGATCTGCGCCAACCGCTCGATAAGAATATGTTCCTGGAGACCGTGATTAAGAACGAAGGCCATCATTCTGGCGCGATCGTTCCGGCTCAGCGGTTCGACCCATCCGGCAAGTTGATTCCCTCCTTTGCCACCTTGAATGAGCCGGATGACTATCATCAGGGCATGTATTTCAAGGGTGACAAGCATGGGTATATGTCCGTTGCCCAACGGTTAGTGTTTCCAGGATTTGTCACTCCAACTCAGGCTCGTGGCTATATCAACAGCATCATCTGCTGGATGGCGTTGATGAACCCGTTCGTCAAGTTCCCGAAGGAAAACTATAACGGCAACGATCCGACTCGGATTGCGAATCGTGAACGCCTGCGGCAGTTTGTGAAACACGCTTTACTTGCCAGCCTCCGTGAGGCTGAGGGAATCGCCTTTTTCAAGGACCCAGCCAACCTGTGCTACTGTGCAGAATTCGTCTTTATTAGCCTGAACACGCCCCTCTATCCATTCAACAAGCCGGGATTAACCGAATTACTCGACGGGGATGTTCGCAAAGCCGAACAAGTGCTGGAGATGCGAAATCAACAGAATCGTCGCCAACCGAACCCACTCAGTGAAGCCTCTGCCAATCCGGAATTCACAGCATTTAATATTCCAATGCCAGTAGTCCCAGAGGACTTGCTGCCCCTGGATCGGTTAATGGCTCAGAATCAGCACGCGGTTAATCCAGACAGCCTGCCATTTCCGCCATTCAAAATTTCCCAGGTTCTCCGGCGGGCTTTCCATACGCTATTACCCCGGCATCAATTCAGCAACGATGTCAATAAGCTGGCGAAGGCAGAGGAAAAGCTGCTCAAGTGTATGGAACCGGCAGTGGTAAAGCAACTGGGGCTTGAACACCTGCCTGAAGGTGAACCGACCCGCCTGGCAGTCAGCAACTACACGAAGCTGGTGCGTCAACAACTGGAACGTCCCTATGCCAGTTACGAAGAGTTCGATCGCATGGTAGACGGACTGATGACAACGGCAGATCAGATGTTGAGTGCGGTCGGCGATCGCGCCTACTTTGTTCCGCCCCGCATCTATGTCGATCTGGGACAGGGCGATGGAGACCCCTGTTTGCCGCAAGGATGGGGATTCAAGCTGGAAACCGTTGGTGCCTTAGTGGATAGAGAAGTGCTGAATTAAAACTGAAACAGCTTGAGCAGCTTACTCCAGAGCGCAACCAGCAATTCTTCTACCCAGAGCAAGCCGCGATCGAGCCACCTCAGAATGCGCTCCAACAGACTCTGCTCGTACCCCATAAATGTCGCGTCGGTGTCGATGTAGTTGGACGATCGCTCCCCATTTTCGGTCAACCCTTGCTTCATCGTGCCGTTTCCCTGAATTGGAGACATGGGTCGCGATGAGATCCCGGATGCCAATGCGGCAAGGTCGGCAGAACCCGTGGCAATCGCCAGGGACCCTGAGTTTGGGTGGGTTGCCCCGGCTGGTTGCGCGATCGCTCCACCGTTAATCGCTCCACTGTTAGTTGACGGCGCTAATGCCGCGATTAAATGGTCACGCAGTCGTTTGATGCTGGTCAAAGGAGCCGCACTCAGGGCGGGCGGCTGGTCAGCGGCTGGGAGATTGGCTACAGGAGTGGGACTGGCAGGCAGGGAGGCTTCCTGAAACAGGTTGGTGGCGATCGCGATGGAACCCGATTGCATCCAGACCATCAGCCGATGAAAGGCCCGAATGGGTGTCCACATTTGGCTGCGATCGTTGGGGACACGCAACGGGGGCAAGCCTGCTACCTGTTGTCGCATACCCAGGTAGCGCAGATAGTGGGCAACTTCCCAAGTAATGCGCTGCTGAATGTGCTGCTGTTGCTCTGCAGTTAGGATGTCGAGCAGCTGATTCTGGTTGGTGACTAGCACCAGCGCTTTCGTGTTCAGCAATGACGCCACTCCCTGAACGAATACGGCACCAGGCTGCAGCGATGTTTCGGTGGTCAGCGTTTTGCGCTGGGCTGGAGTTGATTATGCTGTAGCGGATTGGGCAGAGCTGGTAACTCAGTTGAGGCTAAGAGGTGTTGAACCGTCAACAGTGACTGTCGAATCGGCATATCTGGATTGAGAAAGGCGGGTAACAGTGGCCGGAGCGGGGTACCCTGCTCTGTTGGACGCAATGCCGGAAAGCGCGATCGCACGGCTTGGATCAGGTGGGTTGCAATCCGTTGTGGAAGCCGCCAGAGCCGGGCATGGCGTCCGTAGGTGGCAACATCCCAAACTATCCGTTGATGCAGCAACTGCTGCTGTTCGAGAGTCAGGATGTCGAGAATCTGGTTGTGATTGGTGACCAGAACCAGCGATCGCGTGTCCAGCGCGGACGCGATCGCCCGAATGGATCGATTGGCTGGTTCGACAAAAACGGGCACCCTGATCGGCAGTGAAAAGCATTGCACGGTTTGCAGAATGTGCTGGATCGGTGTGTCAGCGGTGAGGACGGTTGAAGCTGGCTGTAAGGGAATTTCGTAGCGATCGCTGGGTTCAAACCCTAGCTTGGGCAGATCCGTTTGCACCGCTCTGCCAATTTGCTGTCCGGCTAAACGGGTTGTCTGGAACAGGGCATAGATGGGATACAGCAGGATCTGAGCACTCCAATTAGCCGCCACTTTAACGTGACGAGCGGTTGCTTTCCCGCGCTCAAACCAACGGCGAGTTTGACTCACAATTGAGCGAACGAAGCGACTTTGATAGGGGTCAAATGGCGAGGAAGACATGGCAAGTAGACCTGAAACGGGCTATGGGCAAGGAACCGCAGGCAATAAATCGATGGAATTGCACCGTTAACCAGGCAGCCACACGTCACCTTACCTCCTGTCGTTATGGTAGAACGTAAACCGAATTTTTCGTAGTCATTGGCAAACGCAACGCCGTATACTGATCTAGCTTTCTGCACTAAACTTCGCATATAGCAATTTCCAAATGGGTAAGGTATAGCTACTTGATAAGCATCCAGGAGCCAGAATTCAGGAGTCAAAAGGGGTTTGTAATTCTGGATTCTGACTTCTGGATGCTTGAGTCAAGATCTACTGCGTGTCAGTGAGAATTGCTATATCTATGCAAGGCTTTAATAGAAAGGTCGATTTTTGGCTCATAAAAATTGATTTCTGCACAAAATCTACTGACTTAAATTGTGGGCGTTGACCTTCGTAGCTACGTATACATTGACCGACTCCAGCCTCAACACGCCGCGTATCTGGGCACAGTCGCGATCGGCTTTCTGCCATTACCCGGAGACGCCTCACTTTGGATCGAAGTCTCCCCAGGGATTGAAATTAATCGAATCACCGATGTGGCGTTGAAGGCGGCTGTGGTTCGTCCAGGAGTTCTGGTGGTTGAGCGACTCTATGGGCTTTTGGAAATTCATTCGACTCGCCAGGGAGAGGTTCAGGCAGCCGGTAAAGCCATTTTGGATGCGTTGGGTGTACGTCGCCAGGACTGCCTTAAACCCCGTGTTCTTGCCAGCCAGATCATTCGCAACATCGATGCTCACCATACTCAACTGATTAATCGCAACCGGCGCGGTGAAATGATCCTGGCAGGACAAACGCTGTATGTGTTTGAAGTTGAACCGGCTGCCTATGCTGCCCTCGCCGCTAACGAAGCTGAAAAAGCGGCCCTGATTAACATCCTGCAAATTTCAGCGGTCGGTGCTCTGGGACGGCTTTATCTAGGCGGAGAGGAGCGAGACATCATTGCCGCATCTCAAGCTGTGTTGGAAGCAATGGAAAATGTTGTTGGTCGCGATCCTGACTCAGACCGGATGGAGTAAACGTTGGTGTCTGAATTAAGGGGTTTGCGGCGATCGCAATGGAGTCAGCTTCACTGCACAATCACCAAAATCGTTAATTCTCTCAGCCTATTGAATCGCGACTGACCCCACAACTTTTATAATGCGGTATCTCTATGTTGAGTTGAGGGATCCGTGCAGTATGGCTCCAGTAGTAAAACTTCGAGATGTTGTAGATGAAATGGATACGCTCAATGATGAGCTTCGTGCGTATTTAAACAAGCAAACAGGTGAATTAATCACCGTCAGCAGTGAGGAACTGCAAGCAGCTGAAGCAGGGGACGATATCGAATCGTATCCTGACTGGCAGAAAGAAGCGATCCAAAAAGCACAAGAGATTTTGGATTCTGATGCCTATTTGCCGCTTCCCAGCAAATTTGACATTCACGAATACTCGATCATGGAGCGGTTTTGCTATGAGATTGAGGACGCCGAATTAAGCAACGAGTTACTGTTTCAAATTCAAGGCTCAGGTGCATTTCGACGTTTCAAACATGCCATCGATCGCTACAACATTGCGAATGATTGGTATCGCTATCGGCAACAAGCTCTGGAGCAGATTGCAATTGATTGGCTGGCAGCAAACGTTATTCCATATGAGAGGATGTTTTAAAAGTCCTACTGTTTGTAACAAAGCGTGCAAGATCCCCCTAAATCCCCCTTAATAAGGGGGACTTTGAGCCAATTTCCCCCCTTAATAAGG
>JAAUSG010000023.1 GCA_012034055.1 Leptolyngbyaceae cyanobacterium RU_5_1
ATTCCCCCGTCCCATGTAGCGGTGTTGCGCATAGCCAGCCCAGCCAACCAGAGAAATCTTGGAGTTCAGACTAATAATCCCAGACACGCCAAAGGCATTAATGCTGACCGACCGACCAAAGTTGCTGTTTGCCAGATTGCTTCCCGTCGCACCAAGCGTGAACGGGTCGTCAAATTTAAGGGTGTTAGACGACGGGCTGTAGGCATTGATGTACGTTAGCCCAAATCGAGTGCTGGGACTGGCATGGAAAATAACCTGAGCCAGCGCTCCGTATTGACCATCAAACAATCCATTTTTGACAAGGGGATTGTTGGCATTGGGAGCAAGATAGCCCAGATTCAACTCAACCTGATCAGTAAAGAAATGGCGCAACCCAAATCCCGTGCCCCCGGAGTAGTTATAGATGGGATTGCGCAGACCAAAGAGCGAAACCGCGCCCCCATCAAAGTAGGGGTTTAACTGAGCCGAGGCATCCAGATCAACAAAGCCGTTGCCTGCCGCTGCCAGATACACATTGGTGCGAGATCCAATGGGAAAGCGATAGCGGAGCAAGCCAATCCCCAAAGCACTGCCGCTATCACCATCAAACTCAATCCGCCCCTCATTGGTCAGGGTTTGCCCCAGTCCCTCGCCTCTGGCTGAACTTGTCCCCAACGGGACGACATTGTTCACCTGCAAACGGGTGGTGAGCAAATCTCGACCTGAAAAACTGGTCTCCAAATTCAGCCTGACCCGGTAGCTGAAGGTTGGAATGCGGTCTGCCTCGGTGCCATCCGCGCGATCGCCATCGAGAATGCTGACCACCCCAAAAATGGCTTCGCCAATCAGTTTGGTCGTGGTCGAAAACTGCTGCCGCTCAAGGGTGGCAGTGCGGATATCCAGAGTATCGATCCGACCGCGCAAAATTGCCAGCTCTGCCGCAAATTGCTCCTGAAGTTGTTGCAGTGTGACTAAGTCTTCCTTTTTTACCAGATCCGCCGTTCCAGCCGCCAGCAACTCCTGGATCTTATCCAGACACGCATTTAGCCCAGCCGCAAACTCATAGCGGCTCAACGCCCGGCTGCCGCGAAAGGTGCGATCGGGATACCCCACAATGCAGCCATACCGTTCCACCAGGGATTGCAATGCCTGAAACGCCCAATCCGTCGGTCGCACATCCGACAGTTGGGATACCGATGTCACCTGATTCATCGGTTCGATGTCATCATCGATAATGCTTTTTGTTAACATAATGGGTTCAGAATTAGCGTTGGTTGATGAAGATCCGGTTGGATTTTCGGTCGCGATCGCAGGTAGATCGAGAATCCAACCTGTAAGTAACAGTACTGAACTAAACAATAATGTTTTCCGAACAGAGATAGACATTTTGATTACTCCTCAAGGCTACAGCCCTAAACCGAATTGATGGCTGTCAATGATGTAAGTCGAGCCAAGGTAAAGGTTTTTGGCTGGCTGACTGACAAATCTTTTTTGTAGGTTGGGTTGAACATCGTGAAACCCAACGCTAGTCTTGGCTTGTTGGGTTAGCGATAGCGTAACCCAACCTACGAAAGAATCGGAGTTTTGAGAGTTTTGTCAGTCAGTCAGGGTTTTTGGAGCAAGGTTAAGTTGCAATACTTCTCGGTTAAGGGTTTGAAGACTCTGCATCGTTCGCGAAGCGTGCGCTCTGCGCTCTCCCCCTAGCCCCCCTTAATAAGGGGAATTTAGGGGGATCTCCGACAGGCTGCTAGGAGATAAAAATCTCTAGCTATCGATCAAACTGATTTCTCTATGAAGTGATCAGTTTCTCACCCAAGAGGCATTGCTTGAATAGAGGCATCAAAACATTGCTCATGTAAATAACTTTCAATACATGAGGGATGAAAAGCCCTACCTGGTTGCACAATCTAAAATTGACGAGCGTGCAAACTAGAATGTAGATCAAGTAAGAATAATCTAAGTTTAATCGTAAATTGATTGATGAATAAATTTATTGCTTATTTTTGCAACATAACTCTACACTGTTTCATCAAGATGCAAGCAGTTCAAAATGAAATCCAAGCAGTAGAAATAATAAACTTGCAATTTTGGTGGAGCGATCGAGGGATGGATGCTCTAGTAACCTTGCTAACGACTTAATAAAAACAAAGTTAGCAACAAGTCCGGTAGCCGCAAAAATGATCACAATCAGGGCTGTTACCAGCGGAGATAGGGATACCAGCAAACAGCTAAAGATGATTGCAGCCTCGATCAGAACAACCCAGCCAGCCTGCTGCAATTTTGCTGAGAACACGACAACAACGGTGAGTAGGAAACAGACTACGTAATTTAATAGATCTAATTTAGAGTGACGGGCTAGTTTCTTGGCTGCAGGAGTTTCATCGTCATAATCCTTCATCAAGGTGTGGCGGAAGATGATGCTGTACCACTCAAAACAATCTTTCAGAAATTCAGTTAAGAGCCTGGGTGTAATTGCACCCTGAAGAGATGATCCAAATTTGCGAATTTTTTCAGGGCCAATGATGTCTGCGATGATGGTTACAGCCCCAACAAACTGCATGGTTCTTCCCAACCGGCCCCACCAAAAAATACTCACACCCCAAATGGTTGAGTGTGGCGATAAATGTCCAGACCACCATAACGCCCAGGCCTCAAAAATGCTAATTTCGTTCACTTATCATGCGTTCACCTCTAGCAAATACAACATTTGTTCATCCCAATGATTACCTGCTGTAAATATTCCGGTGACGTAGGGGCAGGTTTTGTCAAAGGTCTCGCTAATATCCCCAGATTGTCTACCAAACCTGCCCCTACAGAGACTGTCCATCACCAGAAAATTTACAGGCGGAATGGTCATGAATTTACGCCCAAGTTTATTAGTGTTTCTTTGGCTCCAAGCTCATGCAAGTTACGGAGGTGGCTCGTGACTGCCTGAACGAAACGGGATGACTGGGATAAATCGCCAAAAATTTCGGATAGGCTGAGTAAAGGTCTGGGATCGGAGCCGCCCGATCGCGCCTGTTGCATCAGGATGTCTGCCATTGGGTCATCGATCGCGATCGGATTCCCCTGATCGTCCTGTCCCTGCAGATACCGAAACCAGGCCGCCACCGTCAGGCTCAGGTAGTCGATCGCGCCTCCCTGTCCGAGGGCATCCCGCAGAGAACCCAGCACAAACTTCGGCATCTTAGCAGCGCTGTTCAGACACAGACGTGGCAGTTGATCGCGAATTTTGGGATTGGCAAAGCGTTCAATTAAAGCCTGCTTGTAATCATCTAAGTCAATTCCGGGAACGGGCTGCAGCGTCGGTGTAACTTCATGCATCAGGCGATCGACCACTTGCCGAATCAACGGATCTGCCATTGTCTCGTGAACATTGGTGTAACCCATTAACGTACCAAGATAGCCAATCAATAAGTGACTGGCGTTGAGTAACCGAATCTTCATCATCTCGTAGGGATGAACATCAGCGGTGAATTGCACACCCACCGCTTCTAACTCCGGTCTGCCAGCCGAGAAGTGGTCCTCAACAACCCATTGCAGAAAGGGTTCGGCAACGACGGGGTAGGCATCCTCAATCCCGAACTGGTCTGCCACCATTGCGATGTCGGCGGGAGTTGTGGCTGGCGTAATGCGATCGACCATGCAGTTGGGGAAGGCCACGTTCTCAGCAATCCAGTGCCCCAATTCGCGATCGCGGAGGGTTGCAAAGGCAGCCAGCATTTTGCGGGCGATCGTGCCATTCCCCTGTAGATTGTCACAGGACAAGACCGTAAACGGCTCCAATCCCTGCCGACAGCGCTGATCCAGTGCCGCTGTGAGAAACCCAAACACACCGATTGGGGACTCTGGGTGCTGCAAATCGTGCTGAATCGTGGGATGGTTGGCATCCAATTCGCCACTGCCTTCGATGTAGTAGTACCCACCTTCCGTAATCGTCAGGGTAACGATCCGGCATTTGGGATCGGTCATCGCATCAATCACCGCCTGCGGGTTGTCCGGTGCAAACAGGTATTTGGTAATCGCACCGATGACGCGGGCGTTGTCTGTGGCGGGCGATCGCTCAACCAGCGTATACAAACAATCTTGAGCCTGCAGCGCATCTCGCATTCGTTTGTCGAATTCCAGCAAGCCGACACCACAGATCCCCCAACGACTGTCGGAACTCTGATGCGCGTAGTTATCCAGGTAGAGCGCTTGGTGGGCGCGATGAAATCCACCCACACCGATATGCACAATGCCATTGGTGAGCCGCTGGCGATCGTAGGCAGGGATGCGCACCGGATCGGGTAACTTAAACAGAGAAGCCTGATTCAGCTTAATAGTTGAGCTTGTGTGGGTGTTGCTGTTCATGAGATCCATTCTGGGTGAGGTGATGACGATAGGTTTTGGGAATGGCCGCACCGTTGGCATCAAACAAGTGACAAAGATTGCCATTGATGTGAATGGGAATGCGATCGTGCATTTGACTCATGTTATCGCCATCCGTTTGCACCGTTAGTGTTTCACCCCCTGCAACTTTGACATAGAGGTAGGTTTCTCCCCCTAACCGTTCTACAACCAGCACGTCTCCCATTATGGTTGCGTTGGTTTGATCAACCCGTAAATGCTCAGGGCGAATTCCGAGCGTGGCGCTATCGCCAACGGATATACTTCCAGGTTCGACTGGAATAGTCACCCTTGCGTCACTCGGAAGTTTGACGATTGTGCCAGAATCATTCACAGATGATACCGTAACCGCCAGAAAGTTCATTCGAGGTGAACCAATAAACCCGGCAACAAAGAGGTTACGGGGATGGTGATACAGTTCTAACGGTGAGCCAACTTGCTCCACAATCCCGCCCTGCAACACCACAATCTTGTCCGCCAGCGTCATCGCCTCTACCTGATCGTGCGTCACGTAAATCATCGTAGATTGCAGGCTGTCATGCAGCCCAGCCAGTTCAATCCGCATCTGCACCCGCAACGCCGCATCCAGGTTAGACAACGGCTCATCAAACAAAAAGACTTTGGGATTGCGCACCAGTGCCCGACCGATCGCCACCCGCTGCCGCTGTCCACCCGATAGTTCCTTCGGTTTCCGATTCAAGAGTGCCTCCAACTGCAGAATCCGAGCAACGTCCCGTGCTTTTTCATACCGTTGTTGCTTCGATATTCCAGCCAACCGCAGGCTAAACGCCATATTCTCCGCCACCGTCATGTGCGGATACAGCGCGTAAGTTTGGAACACCATTGCCAATCCCCGCTTATCCGGAGGCACATCGTTCACCTTTTCGCCATCAATCAACAGATCGCCAGCAGAGATTTCCTCCAACCCAGCAATCATACGCAGTAAGGTGGATTTCCCGCATCCCGATGGCCCGACAAACACCACAAACTCGCGATCGTCGATCTCCAGATCAACCCCTTTGATGATTTCAACATCGGTATACCGTTTATGGATATCTCTTAACGTAACTGTAGACATAAACTGCTCCTATTCAGGCACAAAGTAAGAAGTAAACAGTGGGAAGTAAAAAGTGCGAAGTGCGAAGTAAAAGTGCGAAGTGCGAAGTTTATTCGTCATTCGTCATTTGACTGCTCCAAAGGTGAGACCTCGAACCAATTGCCGTTGACTCAGCCAACCAAAGATCAGAATTGGCGCGATCGCCAGGGTGGAGGCGGCTGACAGTTTGGCCCAAAATAATCCTTGGGGGCTGGAGAAGGAGGCAATAAATGCGGTTAGCGGAGCGGCGTCGGCGGTGGTCAGGTTGAGGCTCCAAAAGGCTTCGTTCCAGGACAGGATAATTGACAGCAGTGCGGTGGAGGCAATTCCCGGTAAGGCGAGGGGCAGCAAGACATGGCGCAGTTCCTGTTGAGTGGTTGCACCATCCATGCGATCGGCTTCCAAAATCTCTTTGGGAACTTCTTTGAAAAAGCTGTAGATCATCCAGACCACAATCGGTAAGTTGATCAGGGTGTAGATAATAATCAACCCAATCCGGGTATCCAATAAACCGGCGTTGCGACACAGGATGTAAATGGGAACCAGGACACCCACAGGCGGTAGCATTTTGGTGGACAGCATCCATAACAGCGTTCCCTTGGTGCGCTTGGTAGGGAAGAATGCCATCGCGTAGGCTGCCGGAATCGCCAGCAAGAGTGAGAGTAGGGTTGAACCGACCGACACCGCGACGCTGTTGAAGGCGTAATTGAAGTAGTCAGCGCGATCTTGAATGGCCACGTAGTTTTCCAAGGTCGGTTGGAACACCAGTTGTGGGGGAGTTGCTACAGCAGCGACTTCAGTTTTGAAACTGGTGATGAACATCCAAAAAATTGGGAAAAACAATAGACAAGCAACCAACCAGCCCAGTAATGTGAGTAGCCAATGACGAGACGTTTTTTGTGCCATTGTTCCGTATCCAAACTAGGTATCTATGAGGATGCTTTAAAGGTCTTACTGTGTGTGGCAAAACATGAAAGATCCCCCTAAATCCCCCTTAATAAGGGGGACTTTGAGTCGATTTCCCCCTTATTAAGGGGGGCTAGGGGGGATCGCTGAGTGTTTGGCATCACAAACCATATCTTTTCAAACAACCTTTGAATCAACTATCGAAATCAGGTATCTAAATTTCGCGCGACACTGCGCATCAAAAAGATTGCAACAATGTTAGCCAGAATTACGGCAATCAATCCCCCCGCTGAGGCACCGCCCACATCAAATTCCAGCAGGGCTTTCAGGAAAATGTAATAAGCAAGGTTGGTGGTTGCCAGTCCTGGACCACCCCCGGTCGTGACGAAAATTTCCGCAAAGATGGTGAGAAAGAAAATGGTTTCGATCATCGCCACCACCGCGATCGCGCGACTGAGGTGGGGCAACATCACAAATCGGAAGAGGGCGATCGGGTTGGCTCCATCCATGCGTGCCGCCTCAAGTTGTTCGTGATCTAGAGATTGAATGGCCGTGAGCAGAATCAGCAGGGCAAAGGGCAGCCACTCCCAGGAAACGATGATGATGATGGCCAGCAACGGGAAATCGGCAAACCAGTCGATCGCCCCCAGTCCCAACCCTCTGGTAATCTGAGCAAACAGCCCATTCACCGGATGCATCAGCATGTTCTTCCAGATCAGAGCGCTGACCGTGGGCATCACGAAAAACGGCGAGATGGCCAGCACTCGCGCAATTCCTTGCCCCCAGAAGTCCTGGTCAAACAGAACGGCGAGCAGGGTGCCCAGTCCGATCGTAATTACCAGCACCGCGACGACCAGAATGATGGTGGTGCCAATGGAAATCCAGAACCCTGGATCACTGAGAATGAACGTGAAATTGTCAATGCCAATGAACTTCTGCGCATCTGGATTGAGCAGGTTATAGCGCTGGAAAGAAAACCAGATCGTCATCACCAGCGGCACAATCATCCACAGCAGCAGAGCAATCACAGACGGGGCAACCAGCGGTAAGGTTGACACCTGCCGCGTTGTTTGAGGGCGGCTGGGCGGCGTTTTGTGTTCAGGTCGGACGACAACTGAGGAAGACATAATTTAGGAATATAAAAGGTTTACTAAACGATCAGAAATGTTGGTTTCCTGCCTACAGCACTCTCTATTGAGGTTACAGTAGATACACATCTCGCCAAACGCCCTTTCCGGGGGACTTCCCCCCGGTCCCCCGCCTCTTGGGGTCTTAACTCCCCCAAACCCCCCGAAAGGGATTGATTTTGATTTGCACAGACTGGGGTAGAAATATCCAGTCTGGTTGTACCGAGGTCTTCTGCATTTCACCGTCAACACCTTCTGGAGGGGGGTTCGGGGGCAAAGAAGCTTTGTACTGACGCGGTGCCAGGACAAAGTTCTTTGGGGCAGCCGTCCCCTGAGTTCGGGGGGTTTGGGGGGTTGCCCCCAAGGGTCGGATTTAGTGAGATTTGCGTGTACACGGCATTTTATTAAAGGAAACAGGGGAAATCACTCAATGTAGCCAGTGTGTTTCATGAATCGTTCGGTCGAAGTTTGTGACTGTTGTAAGGCTCGATCGACAGAGGTATTGTTGGTTAAGGCGGCGGCGATCGTTTGTCCAACCGATGACCCGATCGCCTGAAATTCGGGAATGTCCACATACTGAACGCCCTTATACGGCGTTGGTTGAGCTGCTGGACGGGTCACATCTGCCGATTGGATGGCTCTCAGGGCGATCGCGGCGAACGGTGCGGCTTTCTGATAGTTCGGATTTGCGTAGGTGGAGGTGCGAGTGCCCGGTGGTACGGCAACCCAGCCATTCTGGTTAGCTACCAATTGGACGTACTCTTTTGAGGTTGCCCAGGCGATGAACCGCTGTGCGGCTTCTGGTGATTTGGAGGTTTTCGGAATGGCAAGTGCCCATGCCCAGAGCCAGTTTGACCCGTTTGGATAGTCCGCGATCGGAGCGCGCGCAAAGGCAACCTTGTCAGACACCTGGGACTCTTTGGGATTGGACAACAGCCCGGCAGCAACCGTTGCATCGATCCACATCCCACACTTGCCCGTCGAGAATAGCGCCAGATTCTCATTAAAGCCGTTAGAACTGGCTCCTGGTGGGCCATACTGCTGCAGCAAATCGACGTAGTAGGCGATCGCTGCTTTCCAGGCAACCGTGTTGATAGTGGGCTTCCATTGCATGTCGAACCATTGCCCACCATAGGTGTTGACTAATGTGGACAGAAACGCCATGTTCTCACCCCAGCCCGGTTTGCCGCGCAAGCAAACGCCATACACCCCGTTGCTGGGATTATGGATTTTGCTGGCCCACGTTTTGATTTGCGCATAGGTCGGCTGTTCGGGAACGGTAATTCCAGCTTTTTCAAACAAGTCCCGCCGATAATACAGCATTGAACTTTCGCCATAAAACGGCAGCGCATAGAGTTTGCCATCATTGGAAAGCCCTTCCCGAATGGGTTTGAGCAGATCATTCACGTCATAGCTAGCAGGCAGATCTAAGGGCCGTAACCAATCGCGTCTTGCCCAAATTGGCGTTTCATAGGATCCAATTGTGAGGACATCAAACTGTCCACCCTGACTGGCAATGTCGGTTGTGGTACGTTGGCGCAGCACATTCTCTTCCAGCACCACCCAGCGCAACTGAATATCGGGATTGGCCTCCTCAAATTTGCGAGACAACCCCTGCATGATCACCATGTCCCCATTGTTGACGGTGGCGATCGTCAATCTCGTTTTCTCCGCTGCCTGCGACCCAGTTGAACATGCATGCAGCAGTTGCGTCACCAGAACTCCAACCAGGAATGCAACCAATATCCTGGCGAAGCGAGGAATACGCATTGCACAACTCCTTTTGATATTAAACAATGAGTGAATTTTTGATTTTATGCTCTGCTTTTGAACAAAAGCTCAATAATAGAAATCATACTGAGATGCCTTTGAAAACTGAATCGTTCCTGAGTATTTGCAATAAATCTTGATTAATTAGGAGGTTAAAAGCATGGCTGCCACCGCAACTTATCACTTTGAGGGCAAAATGATTCTGATTACGGGTGGTGCGGGAGATATCGGCAAGGCAACGGCGCAACGCTTTGCTGCCAGTGGGGCAGGAGTCGTTCTTCTGGACTTAAACGACGCAAAAATGGCAGATGTGGCTGAAGAGCTAGACGGATATAACGTTCCAGTCCGCACCTTTCGCTGTGATGTTACGGCTGCTGCTGATGTGGCAAAGGCGTTCTCAAGGGCGATCGCTCAATTTGAGCACATCGATTACGTCTTCAATAACGCCGGATATCAAGGTGCATTTGCGAAAACGGACGAGTATCCAGAGGATGATTTTCAAACGGTAATCGACATTAATGTGGTCGGCGTTTTCCATGTTCTGAAAGCAGCAGCCCAGCATATGCGCAATTCGAGTGGCGGCGCGATCGCCTCCGGCGGCACAAAGTGCATCGTCAATATGTCTAGCTATGCAGGCGTTGTTGGACCTCCAAACATGCTGGCCTATGCCGCCTCCAAGTTTGCTGTAATTGGCATGACGCAAACGGCCGCCAAAGATCTAGCGCCCTATCGTATCCGCGTCAATTCACTCTCTCCGGCACTAATCGGCCCCGGTGTAATGTGGACTCGCCAAACAGAACTGCAGGCCGCCGTTGGCTCCCAATACTTTGATGCCAATCCAAACGTCGTTGAACAACAGATGATTCATTCAGTCCCCCTGCGCCGCCTGGGAAGCCTGGAAGAAGTTGCCAATGGGGTTGCATTTCTGATGAGCGATGAGGCCAGTTACATCACTGGGTTTAATTTGGAGATTACAGGGGGACAGTAGGGGAATGAAGATTGAAGATTGAAGATTGAAGATTGAAAATCCCCAGTAGGGTGGGCAATGCCCACTCTTCGCACTTCGCACTTCGCACTTCACTTCCATTTCGCTTCGTGCTTTACATAAAAACTTGAGCAATTCCTCTATCTTTGGATAGATGCTCTTTTGGAAAATCATTGTTTTTAAGGATTCGCTTGTCCGGAGAGTGGGGGATGAAAGAACCGTTTTTGGAGAAACGCGATCGCAAATTAGATCTTGCGGCTCACGCGGCCTGGTTGTATTACATTGCTGGCAACACCCAGGAAGAAATTGCGATTAAACTCAATGTTTCTCGGCAAGCGGCCCAGCGGTTAGTTGCACTGGCGGTGAGCGAAAAGCTGATTAAATTTCGGCTCGACTACCCCCTGAGTGACTGTATTGCGTTGGCTGAAGCGTTGCGCGATCGCTTTGATTTGTCCCTCTGTGCAGTGGTGCCGAGCGATGCCGGGAGTGGAGAGACCTTCAACGGGATTGGGGTGTGTGCAGCAAGCCATCTGGAGACATACCTGGCTGCAAAAACGCCAACTGTTCTGGCATTCTCCTCCGGGCGAACGTTGCGAACGATGGTCGAGCAAATCCCGTCGATGGATCAACCTCAACACAAAATTGTTTCGATTATTGGCAATATGTCCCACTATGGGCGGGCAGGTCGTCATGAAGTCGTCATGCATCTGTCCGATCGCGTCGGTTCACAAGCCTATCCGGTTCCAACGCCGGTGGTTGCTACCAGTGTTGAAGAGCGGCGATTGTTGCAAACGCAGCGATCGTTTCTTGCCGTCCAGACCCTGACAGAGCAGGCGAAGGCAACCTTTGTTGGAATCAGCCAGATTGCCTGGAATGCCCCGCTGCACCAGGATGGATTCATTAATGATGAGGAGGTGACTGAACTCATCGCCCTGGGAGCGGTTGGAGAAATTGCAGGTTGGGCCTACGACCAGCACGGAGTGCTCCTGGAAAACGGAACGAATAGCCGTGTTGCGAGTGTGCCGCTCGAACAACCTGCCCAGCGACTAATCATTGGGGTAGCAGGCAGTGAGAAAAAGGCAGACGCAATTTTAGCAGCCATGCGTGGCCAGCTAATTACTGGACTGATTACTGACAAAGCAGCCGCTCAAGCAATTCTGTCTTAACTCTTTACGATCGCTCCAAAGTCCGCCAGCACACGGGCATGATTGCGCAACACGCCCAGTAAGTTCAAGCGATTTTGCTTAATGTCAGGGTCAGGATCCATGACTAAGACACTATCGGCACCGTCGAAAAAGTTGGCAACCGTCGGTGCAATTTGACTGAGCGCATCCACCAGCTTCTGGTACTCCTGCTGTCCTTGCATCTGGTTGTGGAGCTGTTTCAATGCATCAAAGAACGCCTGCTCCGAGGATTTCTGGAATAGTTTTGGCTGAATCACTTTGGCTGGATTGAGCTGAACTGTATCCAATGGACCTTGAGCCGCCAGGCGAGAAGCGCGGTTGACCGTTGCGTAGATGGTTGCCAGGGTGCCGCTGTCCCGAATGGACTGCAGGAAGAGGGCGCGATCGCGCACGTCCAACAAATCCACCAAGGCTCGCTGGGTGTACTCTGGATCGTTCTCGCCCAGCACCGCATTCACCAGGTCGTAGTCAATGTTGCGGTCTTCTTGCAGCAGGGTGCGGATCCGCTGCAGGAAAAATTCTCGGAGTTGCTGCCGTAGCTCATCCAGGTTGGGTTTCATCACTGACAAGAAGGATTGGGCAAAGTCGGCCGTCACCTGCTCCAGAAGCTGAGACAGGTTGATCGGCAGATTGGCGAACCAGGTGATGTTGACGATCGCATTGGCCGCCCGGCGTAGCGCAAAGGGGTCAGAGGAGCCGCTGGGAACCATCCCCAGTCCAAAAATGCTGACCAGGGTATCCAGGCGATCGGCCAATCCAACGACTTGACCAGTCAGGGTTTCCGGGAGTTTGTCCTGTGCGCCTCTGGGCAAGTAGTGCTCGAAAATGGCATCGGCAACGGCGTCGGGTTCTCCACCGGCGAGGGCGTATTTCTGTCCCATCACCCCCTGCAGTTCGGGAAATTCGCCGACCATCTGGGTGACGAGATCGGCTTTGCAGAGCAGGGCGGCGCGTTGGATATGGGTGCGGTTTGGATTGGAGATTGGAGATTGGGGATTGGAGATTGGGGATTGGGGATTGGGGATTGGAGATTGGAGTTGATGGGTGATTTGGTCGGCGATGGTGCAGATGCGATCGACTTTGGCTCGGACAGAACCCAAGTCTTGCTGGAAGGTGACGCTTTCTAGTTTGGGCAGATAGCTTTCCAGGGGGGCGGCGCGATCGGCATCAAAGAAGAATTTGCCGTCGGACAAGCGGGCCCGGATTACCCGCTCGTTGCCCTCAGCAATAATCCTGGCTTTCTTGGGGTCGCCGTTGGAGATGGTGATGAAATAGGGTAACAGCTCGTCGGATCCAGTCTGCTTTAGCACGGGAAAGTAGCGCTGGTGACTCTCCATTTCGGTGGTGATCACTTCTGGCGGCAGTTCCAGGAATTCGGGATCGAACTTGCCCACCACTGGAGAGGGGTATTCCACCAAATTGGTTACTTCCCGCAGCAGGTCTGGATTGACAACGGCAACCCCGTTCACCTGGGTCGCCGCTGCCTGAATTTGCTGCTCAATTACGATCTGCCGCTGCGCTGGATCAACCTGCACAAAGGCCGTGCTGAGGGTATCCGGGTAGGCTGCGGCATTTGGAACGGCAATCGGTTCGGGATGGAGGACGCGGTGTCCCTGGGAGGTGCGATCGCTGCGACAGCCCTGCATCCCATTCACTAACTCAAGGGGCAGAACTTTACCATCGAGCAGCGTCACCAGCCAGCGAATCGGACGGGGAAAGCGCAATTCTCCATCGGCCCAGCGCATAAACCGTCGTCCCTCTAGCCCGGTAATCCAATCCGGCACCAGGGTTTTCAAAATATCAGCGATCGGCTGTCCAATGATGGTTTTGCGCACGAAGACGAAGTCGCCCTTATCGGTGGGACGAATCTCTAGCGTGGACACCTCAACCCCCTGCTTCTGAGCAAAGCCTTCCGCCGCCCTAGTAGGCTGACCGTCTTTGAATGCCGCCTGTGCCGGTGGGCCTTTCACATCCTCCTCCTGATCGGGCTGGCGATCGGGCAGTCCACGAATCAGCACCGCCAGGCGTCGGGGAGTCCCATAGTATTCCATTGCCTCCGGGCTTAAGGAATGGTCGGCAAGGCTTTTGGGAATCCGCGATCGCCATTGCTCCAGCGCCTCATCCACAAAATCTGCCGGTAATTCTTCTGTGCCAACTTCCAATAAAAACGTCGCCATACATCTACCTATACGCCAAAGTCCATTCAATCTTCACCAGTGTAGCCTTGGGACGGATAAAGATTATGAAGGAACAAAGGATGAAGGAGTGAAGAGATAAAGAATCCATCGATGTTTTTCTTGATACTTTCAGCTATGGCATCGGCTTGATCCAGGTTTTGCTTCAGGTCACCCCAAAATTCGAGTGTGTTACCGCGAATGTTCTTCAACCGGCCGTGCAGTTGCATCCCTTCTAACGCAAACTGCCGTAAGTCGATCTCCCGTCCGCCATCGCGACCTGCGACATAGTAATTGGCTTTCGTTCTGACTTTCTCTTTTTGAGGGTGTTCGTCAATGGACAAATCGTAGTAGCTCATTCGGTCTAACCAATCGACGACATCCTTACCCCGATATTGACGTGGCGATCGCGGCGCACTGCCCACACAGAGGTGAACCGTTTTACCGGCGAGGTGCAAATCTTCCGCAATCTGACAACCCGACTGCCCGGTTCCCACCACTAACACCGGTGTGTCTGGTAGCGATTGTGGATTCCTGTATTCCGATGAGTGCAACTGCACCACCTGATCCGAAAATCGCTCCGCCATTCTCGGCAGTTTGGGGAGATGGTAACCCCCCACCGCAATTACCACCTGATCGGCTGTGGGGATCCTCACCGGGGTAGTGATATCCGGGAAGTTTGCATTGCCAGTTGGGGGTTACCAGACAAAAAGAATCCCAGCGGTTTGAGCGCCATGAATGGCCGTCAAAACAGTCTTGACAGACCACCAGTGCTACAGATTGAGAAATAGTGCTCGATACACCGGATCACCCAATGCCAACACGGATAGTTCTCGTTCAGTCGAGATTGGCAGGGGGTTAATAGGAAGCCAAGCGAGTTGCTGTTGAGTGAAGGCGGGGTGTTCGTGGAAGCGATCGCGTATTGCGATCGCCACCTCTTCCACGTCTGACTGAACGAACACCCTGCCGCCACTCACCAAAAAATTAGCCAGATCGTCAACCAGTTCAGGCTGTACGACCCGTCGCTTTTGGTGACGGCGCTTAAACCAGGGGTCGGGAAACTGAATCGTGACGGTTCGCAACACTCCAGCAGGCAAGGACTGCAAGAGCGATCGCAGCGAGTTATTCGCATTGCAAAACAGATAATGCAGATTGGTCAAACCCAATTCTGTCCGCCAGCCATTTGCCTGTTCAACCAGCGGTTCGCGAATTTCCAAGCCCAAAAAGTTCCAGTCCGGCTGCCGTTGCGCCATCTCTAGCAAGAATCGTCCCTTGCCAGAACCAATGTCGAGATGCAGGGGTTGGTTCAAATCAGCATAAATCCTTTGCCAATCGGGCGGACTGGCGACTACCTGATACTTCTTGCTAAGTGGGTTAACATGCTCACGGACACGAACAACAGACAACGTGGACACCTCCTGATACACGGTGGCGAGATTTCCAGCCCCTAACCCCTAACCTCTAGCCCCTGGACTCTCTACGGCTGACGGAAGATGCCGAAGACGGAAGTGAATCCGTGCAGGAAGGTGCTACCGCCGACGGGACCGATTTCACCATTGCAGAAGAAGCCGCTGAGTGGGACATCAGGCAAATGCTGGCTGAACAGTTGGGAGTCGAAATCTGGCTCACCATACAATCCTTGGCCGCGTCCCAGGCAGGCAAACATCAGCGCTCCGATCGCAGGAGTGGAGTTGGCGGTGATCGTTGTGTGATATCGGTGCAGGAGAGTCTCCAGGTCTTCGGCAGACGCTTTGGCGTCGCGTAAGTGAAACTGGATGCGCTGGCCGGGTCGGATGCGATCGCCAATCGCGATCGCCCCCACTCTTGGATCAACCCCAATCAACTGCCGAATCAGAAAATCTCCCTGCTCCAGCGTTTGCTTAAACTCAGTTTGAGCAACTCCCACGAACAAAGAGTGCTGCGCCAGTGCGCGGTCTTCCTCACTCAAGCTCTGAATCAGTTCTTGCAGCACTTCCAGTGGAGTTCGCTTCTGAGAGACGACTGCACCCCCCCCGTAGGAAGATAGGCTAGAGCTGGGCGGGGTTTCCAGCGCCAATAGAATATTACGCTCTCCTTCTGACACCAGATAGGGCTGTCCAATCGGGCGGCATCCCTGGGCCACGATCGCATCCAGCGCAATATTGCCACTTAAGGCAACCCCAACCACTCCCTCTCGATGAAGACGATAGTTGCAAAACAAACCTGCAGCGCTACTGCTTCCACTCACCAGACCACCAACCTTTGTGGCACCAGAATAGGCAAAATCCAGCCCTTGTAATAGGTCATTTACCCGGCTAAATGACGAGTCTGCCAGCAAAACAAACTTTGGCTGCTCGGCTGGAGAGATGCCAACCAAATCAATCCAGGTATCGGGTGAGCTATCCAAATCAGGTAGCTCATCCGGGGAAAGGTGAAATGGATGAACTTGAACTCCCGGCAACGACGCCAACACTAGCGTTAAAGCGGGTTCACCCTCGATCTCTCGGGGCTGGTGTGGGGTCATCCCAATCACACCACTCCCCCCGCAGCCAATCAGCGCAATATCACCCAGTCGTTCTCGTAATAATGGCATTAGCCGAGAATGTTCACTGGCAAAGGCAGATGAAATGAAAACCAATCCCAAATTAGCAGTTGCCTGTAGCGCTGCTTGAGCGTGCTGGACAACTTCAGCGATCGCAGCCTCCAAAGAGGGGCGAGTTGATAGGGCACTCACCCATCTCATTGGATTTTCTGTCGGTGCTGCCATCCTAGTCTTCCTCTGTATTAACGAGTGCTTGTTATCTTAAAACGCCTGTTGATAAAACCGTCGTATGAAGATATTCTGACAAAATGCTGCACGCAGGACTACCACCTTTAATTCCTCTACAATTGCCCTAAATAATAAACGAGAGCTGTGCAGGGCCACTACCCCTGCAGTTCAAATTCTTCTGCTTCGGCCAAGAACAAGCCGCCTAATTCAGATAGCGTTGCAAGGCAACGTCACAAGGCCGAAATTTCACGATTATTTAGCAAACACTTGGACAAGGTGGCTTGACGGTACGGTACTATTAAAATATGTTACGTACGACTCCTTGGCTAATCAGGTTGCCTTAACTGCAAACCTTAAGAGATTTGGCTAAGGTTCTTTCTTGCATAGCTGCCTCTTGTATTACTGTTGATAGATCCTGGATAGCTACCTGCTGAGTACTAAGCAGGTTTAGATATCTGAGGGGCGAGGGTGGCTTGCGAGAGCTGCTTACATTTTTAAGAACGTTGACTGGGATAGAAACTCCATGAGTAACATTCAGCAAAAGATTGACGAAGAGCGTCAGCAAGCGCGTGCAGCTTGTGACATTAATGGTAGTGACTCCCCTGAGTGCGCTGCTGCTTGGGATGTTGTCGAAGAACTGCAGGCTGAAGCCTCTCACAGACAGCAGGTAAAGCCAAAAAACTCTCTAGAGCGCTATTGTGACGATAACCCTGATGCGGATGAGTGCCGGATCTACGAAGACTAGTGTTTGGTTCAGATACTCGCCTCTGTGAAGCATTTACTTAGTTGATTAACTGTGAAGTAGGTAGAACCCTAACTTAGCGTTCTACCTACTTCATTTTTGCGATAATAAATTGTTTGTCTTCTTTTTGCCTTAAGCTATGCAAAGCCCACCCTGGCTCCCTTCTGTTGTGTGGACAGACTATCGAGTCGCGTTATTGGTTACAGTCATTTGTCCGCTGATTCTCCTCATTTGGGCATTTGTTCAAAAAGCAGAAGTAATCCAGCATTTATTGGTGATTTACTGGCGGGTTGCCAGTTTGTTGGTGATTACAGTCTACTTGTTCATTGGTGCCCAACCGGTTGGCTTTCTCTCGGGTTGGCTTTCCCTGGTTCTGATTCCGATTTCCCTCTGGTTTTGGATCGATCTGAATGAGGAGATTAGTGAACAACCTCAAACTCGCTTGAAGCTCGCATTTACATCCTGGCGATGGTCTACCACTGTTTATTGCATTCTGGGAGCTTTGGCTGAAATTCCAGTGCTCCGCTGCGCGTTCATTCAGTCACAACAGATGGTAGAACAATCGTTCTGTCGGATTTGGCTGGAGCCACCCTGGATGTTCCGCGAGCTTTTTCACGCTGGCACCAAGCCGGGTACTTTGGGTTTAATCGGGTGGATTGCGCTAGTGATTTACGTTCTATACCTTAGTTACTTTGTATTCATTCGATTGGGTAAGCAGGGACGCTCTGTAACCGGACAATGAGATTTTTAGCAAACAAAATACCTGTAAGGGCAGGTTTGGCATTAAAGCTATTGGTTTGATGCAAAGACTTTAGCAAAACCTGCCCCTACCAAAGGGTATGTTTTCCCTCAGAAATCTCCTAAATCAGCCAAAAAACCAGTGAACAAGCTGATTCGCTTAGAACAATACACGCTAAAACGTCCTCAAGAAGTGTTGTTGGTGACGGCGGAAGTGGATGGAGTCCCCGATCAGGTTGCTGTTTTTAAGGGGTTCTCCAGTTCACTGATGCGATCGACCGCCTTTGATCCTGACATTCCAGTTCTCCCGGAATCGGCTGAAATTATTCGGATCGATCGCCTGCACAGTCCTTATACCCCTGATGCTCCTCGTTACCTTCAACAAGAGTTGACCTGGGAAACCATTCAACCCTTATTGGTAGAGGTTGATGTTTAAGCTTAAACCTTGTCCACGTCCAGACCTGGGTTTTTCTGATAGGGAAAGCTATAGATTCCAAGCTGGACGGGGTTTAGTAGTTCGTCAGGATAGATCTGGGGGATAGCTCAAATCTACAAAAACAGTCAATGCATCGTAAATCTCTTCACTATGCAATTGTCAACGGATCGACATCAATCGTGAGACTGACATCGCTGGGACAGAGGGCACGTAGTTCAGATGGGCTTGGAAGTTGCAGGGAAGGGGCGATCGCGTCGGCCGGTAGCTTGAGCAGAATCTGCCAGCGGTAGCGACTGGCAATGCGCAAAATGGCGGCGGGGGCTGGGCCAAGCTGTTCTGCACCCTGCGATCGCAAGGGAGCCAGGGTGTCGGCAACGCGCTCAACCGCCTTCTGTACCGCAACTGGATTGGCACTGCTAAAGCGCAGTAGAATCAGCCGACCGTAGGGGGGATAGTTGAGAGATTGGCGCTGCTGTAGTTCTGTTTGCACAAAGGTCTCGTAGTCCTGCTGCTGCACCGCTTTGATAACTGGATGGTCGGGAGAGTAGGTCTGCAAAATCACCCGCCCGGGGCGATCGCCACGCCCACAGCGCCCTGCCACCTGCGTCAAGGTTTGGAAGGTGCGCTCACTGGCGCGGTAGTCAGACAAGTGCAGCAAGCCATCTGCTGCCACAATCCCGACCAGCGTCACATCGGGCAGGTCAATTCCCTTAGTCAGCATCTGGGTGCCAACCAGCAGATCGGCCTCGCCTGCGGCAAATTGAGTCAGGAGCGATCGATGGGACCCCTTAGTGCGGGTCGTGTCACTATCAAACCGCAGCACCCGCAAATTGGGAAACTGCTGGGCCAGCTCCTGGCTGACCCGCTGCGTACCGCTGCCAAAGTGCTTGAAGTAGGCAGAGTGACAGTTCGGACAGCCATCGGGTTGCACCTGGGTGTAGTGACAGTAGTGGCAACGCAGGGTGGGACGGGCATTGGCATGGGGCTGATGGTAGGCCAGAGACACATCGCAGTGAGGGCAGGTGATCACATAGCCACAACTGCGGCACGAGACAAAGGTGCTGTGTCCGCGCCGGTGAATAAACAAAATCCCCTGTTGCCCAGTGTTCTGAAGCTTCTGTAGCGCCGCCTGCAGCGATCGGCTGAAAATCGAGCGATTCCCCTGGAGTAACTCTTGACGCAGGTCTACAACCTCTATTGTGGGCAGTGGGCGGGCGTGGATGCGGGTAGGGAGGGAGAGGTACAGGGGGGGAGAGAGGATTTTAGATTGTCGATTGTCGAGAAATTGCTCCTCTTGCTCGTGTCTCCGTATCTCCTTGTCCTTTCGGTTCTGAGATTCTCTGTTCTCCTTCTCCTCTCTCCTCCCTCCTCTCTCCTCCCTCCTCTCCCTCCCCTCCCCGTCGCCGATCCCGAACTACCCCAAGGGCAGGTTCGCCTCGACTCTGCTTTCTACATCGAGCGGGTTCCCGACGAAGTCCAGTGCTACCGAGAAATTCTGCAGCCGGGAACGCTGATTCGGATCAAAGCACCTCGACAGATGGGCAAAACGTCGCTGATGTCGAGGGTTCTATATCAAGCCAGGGAGCAAGGCTATTACACGGTTCCACTGAGCTTCCAGCACGCAGATATGGGCGTGTTTTCTAGCTTGAATCAACTGTTGCAGTGGTTCTGCAGCAAAGTTGTCCGCAAGCTACGTCTGCCTCATCAGATTGATCAGTACTGGACAGACACCTACGGCAGTAAAGACAACTGCACGATGTATTTTGAGGACTGCTTGTTGTCGAAACTGGATCATCCACTGGTATTGGGATTAGACGAAATAGACCGAATTTTTCAACATCCGAACATTGCGGATGATTTCTTTGGGCTGTTGCGGGCCTGGTATGAGGAAGCGGGATACGGAGGCAACGATAGCAGCCTTTGGGAAAAATTGCGGATGATTGTAGTTCACTCGACCGAGGTTTACGTTCCCTTAGATGTCAACCAATCTCCGTTCAACGTTGGCTTGCCGATCGAGCTTTCAGAGTTTAGCGTTGAGCAGGTGTTTGATCTCGCACAGCGGCATCGGCTGGATTGGCAGATGTCTCACGTTCAGCAACTGATGGCGATCGCAGGTGGGCATCCCTATCTAGTGCGACTGGCGCTTTATCACCTGGCCCAGCAACACCTGACCTTGAATGACCTGATCACCCTGGCCCCCACCGAAGCAGGTATTTACGGTGACCATCTGCGTCATCACCTGTGGAAGTTACAACAGCATCCCGAACTGCGTACCGCTTTTAGCCGAGTGGTGACCAGCGATGAACCTGTGGAATTAGAGTCAGTTCTTGCCTTCAAACTGCACAGTTTGGGTCTTGTCCATCTCCAGGGGAACGACGTCACCTCCAGATTTGAACTGTATCGACGCTATTTCAGTGAACGACTATGAGTACAAATTTTGAATTTTGAATTTTGAATTTGGGTCAACAAGCCAATTTTTACAGCCATTTTCATTCGCATTAACCACACCCCATACCCTATACCCCACACCCAAACTCACAAGACTATGGCTTACTGATCTGAATACTGCTGTAACTCATAACTCACAATTTCCCCTCATCTTGCATCACCCATGAACTACACCCACTCCTTACCCTTTACCTATCGAGTTGGCGGACATTTACCGTTGGACGCCCCCAGTTATGTTGTACGACAAGCCGATCGCGACTTGTATGATGGCTTGAAGGCGGGTGAGTTTTGCTATGTGCTGAACTCGCGGCAGATGGGAAAGACCAGTCTGCGAGTGCGTGTCATGCATCAACTGCAGGCAGAGGGAATTGTTGGAGCTGCGATCGACCTGAACAAGATTGGCAGTCAGGAGATTACGCCGGATCAGTGGTATGCCGGACTGATGCGACCACTGGTAACCAAGTTTAATTTGAACCTTGATTTGAGGAGTTGGCTGCGCGATCGCGAATATCTTCCACCTGTACAGCGTTTAAGCGAATTCATTGAGCAGGTGTTATTGGATGGTGTCGAGCAAAGAATTGTGATTTTCATTGATGAAATTGACAGTATCCTCAGCCTCAACTTTCGCACAGAAGACTTTTTTGCCTTCATTCGGGCTTGCAATGAGTACAATCGTTTGACGTTTGTACTACTCGGTGTTGCAACACCGTCAGACTTGATTCAGGATAAAAACCGAACTCAATTTAACATTGGTCGAGCCATTGAGCTAAATGGCTTTCAGTTATCAGAAATAACACCATTAGTGGAAGGGTTAGCGCAACGCGTAAATCATCCCTGGGCAGTATTGGAAGCGATTCTAGAATGGACCGGTGGACAACCATTTTTGACTCAAAAGATCTGTAAGCTGGTTCATACCTTTGATGGAATAATTCCGGTTGGTCATGAGGTGGAGTGGATCGAGCAGTTGGTGCGATCGCACTTAATTGGCAACTGGGAAGCCAGTGATGAACCGCCGCACCTGAAAGCAATTCGCGATCGCTTACTCCGAATTGGACAACGCAGTCGTGGGGTTTTGGATGTTTACCAGCAGGTTTTGAGGGATGGTGAAGTAGGCGCGATCGATAGTGCTGAACAGATGGAATTGCGCTTATCCGGATTAGTCGTCAAACAAACTGGAAAACTACGGATTAGTAATCGCATTTACAGCACCGTATTCAATCCCAGTTGGATCGCCAGAGCACTAACGGATTTCCAGGCAGACTTTTTGCACGTTGTCGCGAAACAGGAAGCAAAGCTGCTGTCGATGTTGAGTGTGATGGAAGGCAAGGATTTTGCCGATATCCTCCATGAAATTCTGGGATCGATTACCCTGCGCATGGGTGAGTTGTTGAACGCCGATCGCACCACCATCTTCTTCATCGACGAGGAGAAGAATGATATTTGGTCGATTATTGTCCGCCATGAGGGCGCTAATTGTTCAAATATTCAAATCATTGCCAATAAAGGGGCAGGCGGACAAGTGACCAATATCAACAATATTGTCAGTCTGGACGGATCAGACAGCTCGAATGGCTATCACATCTATAACGATCTGGTTTTACCCTTGACCAATCAGCAGCAGAAGATCGTTGCAGTGGTGCAGTTGGTCAATAAGCTGCGGCGATCGCACACCCCCACTGCACCATTGGCAGATCGAATTAACTCCCAGGGTTTCACCCAATCCGATCAATGCCAATTAGAAGAATACGCTCCAGCCATTTTACGCATCTTATCGCGTTGCCAGGACTGCTACCGCCTAACTCAACGACTGCAAGCGTCCGAAGCGCTCACAGAGGCAACCCGATCCGTCTCCCAAAGCAGCCTTGATTCGGATGAAATCATTGGGCGCGTGATGGAAGCGGCAAAGAAGCTGATGAACGCCGATCGCACGGCGCTCTGGTTAATTGACCGAACGACTCACCAATTGTGGACTAAAGTGCGCTTCAATGATGGCACCCATCAGGAACTGCGCATCCCAATCGGTGCAGGATTCGCAGGCATCGTCGCTGAAACCGGTAATTCGCTTAACATTCCTTTTGATTTGTACGACCATCCCGACTCCGAAACCGCTAAACAAACCGATCAGAAAACGGGATACCGCACCTGTAGTTTGCTCTGTATGCCAGTGTGCAGTCCCGAAGGAGAACTATTGGCAGTCACCCAACTGGTGAACAAACGTCGCCAGGGTGAATTTCCTGAGTACGATCCTGCCAACTGGCCCACCGCTCCTGAATGTTTTCAATCTAGCTTCGACAGCAACAGCCAGAAATACATGAAAATCTTCAATGCTCAGGTTGGAGTGGCATTACACAATGCCCGACAGTTTGCAGCGATGAAGCACCAGTCCGAGAATCATCCGCAAAGCGTGGTCATGCAAACCCTGTCGATGCTGAATCAGGTCATGGACAATCAGGGATTTGACGATATTCTGGACACCACACTCCGCTCCATTACGCTCAACATCGGCAAATCTCTCAATGCCCACCGCACCACTATCTTTCTGCTGGATGAAGAACGGAATGAACTGTGGTCGATTGTGGCCGGATCTGAGAATAGCGAGCGCTCTCTAGAAATCCGCGTTCCGGCTGACAAAGGCATCGTCGGTGAGGTTGCCCACCTCAAGCAAACGATCAACATTCCCTACGATTTTTACGACGATCCCCGTTCTGGTACGGCAAGGGAGCAAGACAGGCGTAACCAGTATCGCACTTACACCATGTTGGCAATTCCCCTACTCAACACGCAGGGGGATTTGATCGGGGTGATTCAGTTGCTCAACAAACTGAAGCAGGACAACAATCCGAGTGCTGATCTGGTCGATCGCATTGATCCAGAGGGCTTCACAGAGGTAGATGAACAGCGATTTGCCGCCAACGCACCCCTGGTTCGGATGATTCTAGAAAGTTTCTGCTCCTATCACAAAACCGCACGAGGACAACGGGTTGCCGCTGCTTTGATGGCAGCAACGCGATCGGTCAGCCAAAGTAGTTTGGAACCCGAAGAAATTTTGACTCGCGTGATGGATGCAGCAAAACAGTTGATGAACGCCGATCGCAGCACACTCTGGTTGCGCGATCGCCACACCCACCAATTGTGGACACACATTTCCTTCAACGATGGGTCAACCCGTGAACTACGAGTGCAAATGGGTGAAGGCTACGTCGGTAAGGTTGCAGAAAGCGGACGTGCACTCAACATTCCCTTCGATCTCTACGATCATCCGAACTCTGAGACGGCCAAGAAAACCGATCTCAAGAGTGGTTATCGCACCTGCAGTTTGCTCTGCGTACCTGTCTTAAATCCCGATGGCGAGTTGATTGGTGTCACCCAACTCATAAACAAAAAGAAACCCGGCGACTTTCCAGACACCAATCCTGTATATGGCGAAGAAATCCCCGACTGCTTTCAAACCAGCTTTGATGAAACTGATCAAAAATATATGCAAATTTTTAATAACCAGGCAGGTGTCATTCTCCAAAACGCGGAATTGTTAGCGGCTGTACGTCAGCAAGAACAAGCGCTACTGGGCAATTTAAGCGTGAGTGAATAGGACGTTGTGTTTGAGTTTGCCCGTGAGATAGGATTTAAACTTGAAATTGCGCAAATTTCCACTCACGAGGTACTCACTCATCAGTCAGCACCGCATGATCACTGGGTTTAATGCGATATCGGCCACGCTTTCTCGTGTAGACTTTGATAAATTCAGCTCCAAAAAGAAGAATCTGAGCAGAGTAGTAAACCCAAATCAGGATGATGCCGAGCGACGCAGCTGCACTATAGGTTGAGCTAACGCTGCTGCTACCGAGATACAATCCAATCAAAAACTTCCCGATGTTAAATAGCAACGCCGTGACAATTGAACCAATCCACAGATACTTCCAGGGGATTTTGACATCTGGTAGAACCTTGTAAATCAATGCAAACAGTAACGTGACCACGGCAAACGAAATCGCAAAGTTAAGAATTTGTCCCGCAATAGTTAGCCCTGGAAATAGATAGCCAACAAAGCTACTTAAAGCCGCTAGCACCGTACTGAGCAGTAGAGAGACAAGCAGTAGGAAGCCAATCACGAGCACCATTGCAAAGGACAAAAACCGATCCTGAATAAAGAATCTCACCCCCAAGCCCGGTTTAGGTTTAACGTGCCAGATGGCATTCAGTGCTTCCTGAAGCTGTCCAAATACCCCAGAAGCACCCAACAACAATGCACCAATCCCAACGACAGTTGCAAAAATACCTGCAGATTCAGCTTTTGAGTGTTTTGCAGCATCGCCTGAATTGCTTCAGCCCCTTGCTTGCCGACCAATCCTTGAATCTGTCCAACAATTTCGCCTTGGGCTGCCTCTTGACCAAACACGGCTCCAGCAACCGCGATCGCGATCACCAACAGTGGGGCTAACGAAAACGCGGTGTAGTAAGCCAATGCAGCCGCCCACAGTGGCACTTTATCTGCTTGCCACTCAGCAACGGTTTCCTTCAACAAACTCCAGATAAACGTTGCTTTCATTCAATAACTCCTTAAATCATGACTCTGCCCCGTTCCAATTCCATTAACAAATGAGACTCTAATCGACGCCCTCTCTCCGATGAATGAAATTGGAGGTGCTGTTTCAAGTCGGAGATTAACCAAAGTGGTAGTGGTAAACACGTCAAATCTGAACACGTCCTCATTCCTGGGAGAGACGATACTGTGACGGTTGGATTGTTAATGTTCTGCTCAGTACAGGACAGCCCCATCTGGGCTGGCATGGTGCTCGACTTGCCTTTGTGGCCTTTCTAACTGGATTGTGATTGCATCAGCACAATCCTTTGAAACTCAAGTCTCATGGACGTAGAGAAAAAAGTCTATTTCACTATGGATTCGACTACATCCGCAATGTCGTGCTTAATTTAGATCAAAAGATGGCGGAACTTGTTGAGATTTTACAGTTTTTGTCCTGTACTTAGAAGCAAACCTGGTAATCTTCAGCGTCCAGCGTTGTTCTTGCCCTTGGAAGAGAATCGCGCAAATGAGAGGAATGTGGGGTTTAAGGACAGCAAGGGCGATCGCAATATCCCACTCCTGCGCCATACCGCTAATCACCTGATCTGGTTCGAGATGTTGTAGATGGGTTGAAGCCAAGTATACCAGTCGTTTTAGCACTTGGTTCGACCGCTTAGATTGTCGGTAGGAGCATGACGATGCGATCGCTTCAATCACTTTTTGCTAGCCTAGGTTGCTCAAATGCTGAGTCACGAGAATTGCTGACACCTCTCTAAAAGAGTTCCTAAACTCCGCAAGTTCTGTGTTATCCTAAAAAACGTTGTAAATTTATCACGGCGGGTCGCTAGCTCAGCGGTAGAGCATTCGGCTTTTAACCGATTGGTCCCGGGTTCGAATCCCGGGCGACCCATTCAAATATTCACTTAAACGATGAAAAGCAGCCTACAAGCTGTGGTAGAACTCCTGGTAGAGTAAGAGCGACGCGATCGTCTTTACCCATTACCTGACCAGGAATAATTTTTACAAAGCAACCTAAAGGAAAGCTGTGGAATGAAAACGAAGCTTAAGACCAACTTCCTTCAGCACCAGGTTAGAAAAGGCAAAAACTTCACTCTGATTCAACTGTCAGTTATTACTACAACCATCAGCCTATTAGCCACCATAACCTTGCCTGCCTTTTCACAGCGGACAGAAACAGCTAAACAAGCGATAACGACCATTGGCTCTATGAACCGAGCGCAGCAAGCTTTCTTTCTAGAGAGAAACCAGTTTGTAGCTCAGAAGGACTTCAATCAGCTAGGACTCGGTATTTCGCCCCAGACGCCAAACTATACTTACAGGATTGCTGGGGGTGGTCCCAAAGCAACCATAGTTACCAATCAGGCAATACCACGAGTTAACGGACTTAAGGCATACATCGGTGGCGCAAAGGTTGGAATGGTTTTACAAACGAGTGAGGCAACTACTTTAGCAGTGTTATGTGAAGCTAAGAAACCCAAGGGAATGCCTGGTGCTGCTACGGGTCAAGAGTTAGTAACCAGTGGTTCGGCTAGCGCTCCTCCAGGTTGCCCCAACAGCTATGTCAAAGTAACTCAGTCACTTAAGCTTACAAGGTAGTAGGTAATGGATAATGGGCGATCGAAGTTGCCGCCGGTTACCCATTACCCTGATGACCCACTGGATAACAGTGGGCTTTTTGTATAAGAAAAACAAATAGTAATTTTTGCTTATTAAGTAGCCTGATTGCTGAGGCACACCTCACTCTGGAGTAAAAAGTGTCTTAAGATTAACGTAAGAATTGACTTCGTGTTAAAAGCTGACCACAAAAAACCAGGAGAATCTCTATGGCGATCGTACCCATGCGGCTACTGCTGGATCACGCGGCAGAGAATGGTTATGGTATTCCTGCCTTCAATGTCAATAATATGGAGCAGATCCAGTCAATTATGCTGGCTGCTCACGAGACCGATAGCCCTGTGATTCTGCAGGCTTCTCGGGGCGCTCGCAAATACGCTGGCGAAAACTTCCTTCGCCACCTGATTCTGGCTGCGGTGGAGACCTACCCCCACATTCCGATCGTGATGCACCAGGATCACGGTAACGATCCTGCGACCTGTTATTCTGCCATCAAAAACGGCTTCACCAGCGTTATGATGGACGGCTCTCTAGAAGCTGACGCTAAAACCCCTGCTAGCTTTGAGTACAACGTTGCTGTGACTAGGGAAGTGGTGAAAGTCGCACACTCTCTAGGTGTTAGCGTGGAAGGTGAACTGGGCTGTCTAGGGTCTCTGGAAACCGGCAAGGGAGACAAGGAAGACGGTCATGGCTTTGAGGGCACTCTCTCTCATGATCAGCTCCTGACCGATCCTGATGAAGCCGTTGACTTTGTCGAACAAACCCAGGTAGACGCACTGGCGGTGGCAATTGGAACCAGCCACGGGGCCTACAAGTTCACCCGTAAACCCACCGGTGAAATCCTGGCAATTAGTCGGATTGAAGAAATTCACCGCCGGTTGCCTAACACCCACCTGGTAATGCACGGTTCTTCCTCCGTTCCCGAAGATCTGATTGCACTCATCAATCAATACGGTGGTGCAATTCCCGAAACCTACGGCGTCCCTGTAGAAGAAATCCAAAAGGGGATCAAGAGCGGCGTCCGCAAGGTGAACATTGACACCGACAACCGTCTGGCAATCACCGCTGCCGTTCGTGAAGCCCTCGCTGCCAATCCCAAGGAATTTGACCCCCGTCACTTCCTGAAGCCCTCTATTAAGTACATGCAGAAGGTCTGCGCCGATCGCTACCAGCAGTTCGGTACGGCTGGAAATGCTAGCAAGGTTAAGCAAGTTACCCTCGAAGAGTATGCTGCCAAATACGCCAAGGGTGAGTTGGCTGCCGTTGCGAAGAAGGCTGTGGGTGTTTAACCGACTGTCTTAAGGAGCATGAATTAAATAACTTGTGGGGTGGGTGTCTCACCCGCCCGGATGGGCATCTTGCCCATCCCACAGGAATTACAGTTTATTTAATTCTCATTCCTAAGTCTCATTTACGAACAGTGCCGGGTAGTTCTCATACTGCCCGGTTTTTTGTACTCATACCAATTTGAAATGAAATTGAGCGAAATAGAAGGAGAAGACAAGCAGGATTGAAAAGTGATGGCCAGACGATTGGTAATCGAGATCACGGAAAGCGCTGAATACTTGGAGAAAAGCCTAAAACAGGCGAAAAGTGGGAAGCAAAAGGAACGACTACAAATGCTGTGGTGGCTGAAAACCGGACAAGTAGTGCCGCGTCCAGTGAGCCTCAAGCAACCCGATGGGGCAGTTGAGGGGTTTAAAAACTTCCGCCTCGTTCTAATGGAGTTAGAGGCGATTTTCGGCATCTCAGAGTTGCGTTATCTCGCCCAGGATGAAACCCGGATTGGACGCAAAACTGAGACCCAACGGGTGATTACCGCTCCAGGGGTCAAACCCAAGCTGAAAGTGGACTGGCCACGGCAAGCGTTCTGGTTGTATGGGGTGGTCGAACCGTTGAGTGGTTGGCAGTGGACTCAAGAGTATAGTCAATGAACCCCTTCAACCAGGACAGAGAAAATCGCATTGAGCACCTCCCACCTCTCCCCTTCACGGGGACGACCACCGGGTTTTGCCGCTGGAATGTGGTCGCTCAGAAATTCATATTGGCGACGGCTCAGGTCGCTGGGATCTCAGTACAGGACAAAACCTTGAAATAACCGACAAGAAAGGGTTTCATGAAATAACTAAATCAACCATGAAACCCTATGGATCAGATGACTCAATTACGCCGGGTTTTGCAGCCCCATCTGGGCTGGCACGGTGCTCGACTTGCCTTTGTTGCCCTGTTTTTGATGGCGCTGTTTCGGGTCAAGACGGTGAACTTGGCTGAGTTAGCCACCGGATTTTGTGGCAACGCCCACACCGATTCTCCCTGCAAACGCCTGCACCGCTTTTTTGCCGACTTCGAGTTGGATTACCCTGGGATTGCTCAGATGGTGGTGCGACTGATGCAGATTCCAGAGCCGTGGGTGCTCAGTTTAGAGCGCACCGAATGGCAGTTGGGGGGCTGAGTGTTCAACATTTTGAGCTTAGGGATTGTCCATCCAGGGATGGCGTTCGCGGTGGTCTACTTGCTGCTCGATAAACGTGCCCAAACGGCGTCGCTTGGGGGGACATTGGGTCTATGTTGCGACCACCCGTCTAGAAGACAACTCCTTGCTGATCGTGATCACAAACCACTCCCCCGAAACGGCGATCGCCGATGACGCGCAACGGGGGTCGTACGCCTTTGGCGGGGCGAAGCCCTAAGAAACTCTGTTTGGCGCATTCAAGACCCGGGGCTGTTGTCTCGAATCGACTCATTTCATTGACCTTTATCGCTGACGCAAGTTGATTGCGCTCTGATCGCTTGCCTTGGGTTGGGCGTTTCTAACAGGATTGTGGTTGCATCAACACAATCCGTTGACACTCAAGTCTCACGGACGTAGAGAAAAAAGTCTATTTCGCTATGGATTCGACTATATTCGCAATGTCGTGGTTAATCTGGATCAAAAGATGGCGGAATTCCTTGAGATTTTACAATTTTTGTCCTGTACTTAGCTCCAAAACAACTGCTACACGCTCGATTTGCCCCCAGCAACGCATTGCGAACGCAATAATATCCAAAAATCTCGCAACTTTTTTCTAGAATTCTGCAGCGCCTGCTTTCTAAGCTGTTAGCAGCAGAGTTGCTGGAGAAAAAAAGATGCAAATTGAACCTGTTGAGATGACGACTCCGCTTTGGGGTTTGGCTGTTTTCATCGTCTGGACGATCGCGATCGTTGTCCTATTGCTCACCGTCAGGATCCGACACTTAGCGATCGGCGGCTCTGTCAAAGATTTTGGTACGCCCAATGATGAAAGCTTTCTCTGGCGGCTGTTTCGGGTACAAGCTAATCTAGTTGAAAACTTGCCTTTGTATATTGGAGTGGTGTTTCTTCTGACTGTTCGAGGCGTCTCTGGAGCTGCGATCGATCTACTAACTGGCGTGTACATCACATTCCGGATTGTGCATTCTGTCGTTCATATCGCTGGACTCAATCCCAACTTGCGGGTGATTTGTTTAGCCATTCAGTTAAGTTGTTTGATTGCACTTATGACTCTAGCCGTCTCCTAGTTCTTCATGACGAAAATCTGAATCCTGTCTATCGCATCTGATGTCTCATGGTTCATGACGGCACTATCAACAGGGTCGGTTTTGAGTTCCTTCACCGGCAGTGATGAACAACATTGAACTGGGTTCATGCACTCTGGCAGTATGCCATGTCCCACGCGGCACCAGGACGTAGGCACCCGGAGTATTCAGGCATACCTTATTTTCTGCTCCATCTTGCTTCAGGATTAAATCGACCTGACCGGAAAGCAGACAGACCAACTCCTCTCCGGCTGGGTGCATTTCCCATGTATCCCAGTCCTGCTCGAAGGTATAGTGTGAAACCAGGCGCTTGCCCTTGAAGTCGCCAAATTGTCGTTCCAGGTTTTCATAGAAGCGATCGCTGACCGGAACCGGAATGGCATTCCCATTGTCTTCAAGAACGACATAGGTGGAACTGAGATTGAAAAGATTGATTTCGCGTGTCATGAGCTTACTCCAACATCGTGATGTTCACTGTGCCTCAGTTCCACCGGTTCCAATCTAGCTTGCCACTAGTGTTGCCGCCGATAATTTGCGGTCATGAAATGATGCCACTGCCCGTCATCCCCCAACATATGGGAAGTCATGACTCGGTGATCGTCACTCTTGAACTCGATTACATCCCTGTATTTTGCCATCTTGTCATCGCCCGTCATTGCAGGTCCATCAGAATTGAGCGTCAGCACCGTTTCATTTGCATCCAATTCACCATCGTATGACCAGAGGTAGGTCATCATTGACCCAATCCAGGTGCCTACAAAACGCTGTTTCTGCGCATCGTAGCCCAGGGTCATGAGCGTTGTTGCCGCACCCCCACACGGCATTTCGCCCTGCCCTTCAGCCAGAACCCACAGTCCACCCAGTGAATGCACACGTTCGGTTCCAGTTGATTTTTCGGGAGATTTGTCTTCTCCCATCTTCGCCTCAACATCGTAGGTCCACTCACCCACGAGTTTTTGGAGCCACTGATGTTCCTTTTGTGGTTCAGCCTGCATGGTTGAATCTTGTTGTGTTTGAGTCGTTTCCATTGCTTTAACTCCTTGTAATGAATGGTTGAGAACTGAGATCGCAGTAGAGTTGACTTAAAGATGTCGCGCCTTATTCAGAGGGGACTGAATCAGCCATAGGTCGGTTGCTGCGGCCAACCTGGGGGCGAGTCTTCAAAATCTTCCTGCCGTCCGTAGGGTGTCGTATCGAGGAGACTGTAGGCATCGGTGAGCGACTCAGTGCCACGGGCATAGGTCGAATAGGTGTGAAAAACGTCGTCGCCGATGCGGAAAAGACACTCAGACCATGCTCCTCACCCTGCATGGCATTGGATCCGTTTCGTTTTTCTAACTCAGCTTTGTCTCGATAGTTGTACTCAATGGGTGCAATTGTTTCGTCTAGCGTGACATGGAAATCGTAGTTGAAATCACTGCCAAAGGAGGAATACCACGGGACAGTCCATCCTTTGAGTGTTTTGTAGGCTTCCAGCTTGGGCAGTGGGGCACGGGAGACCAGCACAAACGTTGTGTCGCGATCGCCCAGCATGGACAGGTCGCCCAGGGCATCGACATAGCCTGTACAGCCCATACAACCCTTGTCCCATTCTGGGTCGAACATGAAGTGATAGATGATCAGTTGGGTGCGTCCAGCAAACAGATCGATCAGTTTGACAGCGCCATTCGATCCTGCAAAAGTGTATTCCTTCTCAAGCTTGACCATGGTTAGCCTGCGTCGCTCCGCATTGATGCGATCGCGGTGCTCGGTGTATTCCTTCTCGTGTTCAAGCAGTGTTTTCCGAGCCGTTAGCCATTCCTCTCGCCCAGCAACTTTGGGATGTGCAATTTCGTTCTTAATCATTGTGAATCTCCTTTGATTCGTTGTAGCTCATACTTTTACCCTTTCGCTTACAGGCTCATCCTGTTGGATTGCACTGGGTTCCATGTACATCAGTTCCCAAATGTGACCATCTAAATCTTGAAACCCATGTGCGTACATGAATCCGTAGTCTTGAGGTTCGCTGTAGGTTGTGCCACCCGCCGCGATCGCGTTGCGAACCATTTCATCGACCTTTTCTCGGCTCTCCATCGATAAGCAGACCAGCACTTCGGTACTTTTTGTAGCATCGCAAATCGCATTGGGAGTAAACGTCTTGAACTTCTCGTAGGTCAAGAGCATGACGAAGATGTTCTCGGAGACAATCATGCAGGTGGCAGTTTCATCAGTGAATTGCGGATTGAACTGGAAGCCGAGTTGCGTGAAGAACGAGATCGATGGCTTGAGGTCTTTGACGGGTAGGTTGACGAAAATTTGAGTACTCATGGTTTCTCCTGGTGTAATTGGTCATTGGTCATTGGTCAGTAGTCAGTAGTCGGTAGTCATTGGTCATTGGTCATTGATTCGCGGCTGTCACGAATGACACATGACGCATGACAGATGACTCAAGCTGTTTGCTCACAGTTGACCATCCACGGCGTACCAAACTGATCAACCAACATGCCAAAGCGGACAGACCAGAAGGTTTGAGCGATCGCCATCTTCACCTTGCCGTTTTCTGCGAGCGCATGAAAAAGACGTTCTGCCTCCGCTGGCTCACCCACGCTGATCTGCACGTAGAAGCCTTGAGGGGTTTCAAAATATCCAGGCGGACTGTCAGACCCCATCAGTAAGCGATTCTCCGAGGGAGAGGCTCCGCCAACGCCCAAATCAAGACAAGCGTGCATGATTTTGTCATGCCATTCGGCAGGCACATGCTCGGCTGAGGGTGCTTCCTTGTGGGTCATCATCATCGTGATTTTGCCACCCAGACAGTGCTGATAGAACTTGAATGCGGCTTCACAGTTGCCGTTGAACATGAGGTAAGGATTGGTTTTCATGGTGTGTTCCTTTAAGTTCAGTTGCCTGAGCTACGGATTGAGCGTGAAAACGGCTTGAGCAGTCTCTGGGTCAAAGGGCACCGAGACGTGTTCGTGTGTGATCTGCCAGTCGCCCTGATGTTTCTGGCAAACAGCGGTGACACGCATCCACATTTTCATCGCGGGATGGTCTTGTTCTCCCTTAAAGCGAAATAGCCAGTGGGCAGTAGCCAGGTCGTCATTGACGGTAACGGTGAGGTCGCGGGTTTCCATCTCGAAAGTGTCTGGAAAGTAAGGCAAACAGTCTTCCCACACTTGACGAACCGCGTCTTTACCTTTGGTTTGGAATGGCGGTTTGACATCAAAGAGAATGACCTCATCGGCATAGCGGGACATGATTTGATCCACGTCTTTCGTGCAAATGGCACGTTGTTGATTCGCAATCAATTGGCGAATCTCAGCTTCATGATTTGTGATTGTGCTTGCAGTTGTCATTGAAGGATCTCCTGGGTTTGAGTTCAGTTTGGTTTTGGATGAGCACAGACATTAAGGCTCTGGAAGTCCCGCAACTTCAATCACGGGACGAATCTCGACCGTGCCGACTCGCGCACCTGGAATCTGAGTGGCGATCGCGATCGCGTCATCCAGATCCTGAGCATCGACCAGGAAGAACCCGCCCAACTGTTCACGGGTTTCCGCAAACGGTTCATCGGTCACGAGTGATTTGCCATCACGCACCCGGACACTGGTTGCCGTTGCGACCGGATGGAGCGGAGCAGTTGCCAAATATTGCCCCTTCGAGTTGAGCTGCTGTGCGAGTTCGGCGGATTCCACATAGCAATGCTCTCGCTCGGCTTCGCTCAGGGCATTTTCCTCCAGGTAAATCAGCAGCACGTATTTCATTCCGTTGCCTCCTTGGGTTTCCTCTATGAGTGAGTCGAACGCCGCTGGCTCAAATCGACACCTCGCCAAAAATTTTTTCATTCGGTACGATCGAGTTCTACCTCCATTTCTCTCTTGTGCTCTCTTGTGTTAGAACACCCTTGATTCCTGAAAAGCAAGTCCTGGTTGAATCTTGAACTCCCTCCTCCGTCCTCTGCTATAAGTCGGTCGAACAACGATCGCTCAAATCGACACCTCACTCAAAAAATTTTATTGTCTGCTATGGTTCTCAATACAAAATCAGACGTAGATCGGGCGATCGCCGCTGTTTATCGCTCCGAGTGGGGGCGAATCATCGCCATCCTGATCCGGCTGGTAGGAGATTTTGATGTGGCTGAAGAGTCCGCGCAGGAGGCATTCACGGCGGCTGTCAATCAGTGGCAGTCTGGTATCCCCGATCTCCCCCGTGCCTGGATTATCCGAACGGCGCGGTACAAAGCGATCGATCGTCTGCGGCGGCGGACACGGCTGACGGAAAAACTGGAATGGTACGCGGCATCCGGGTTAATTCCAACTCACGAGGAGCCGAAGTACGATACGGACGAAATTCCCGACGATCGCCTGCGGCTAATCTTCACCTGCTGCCACCCGGCACTGGCGATCGAGGCTCAGGTCGCTCTAACGCTGCGGATGCTGGGTGGACTGGAAACGGACGAAATTGCCCGTGCGTTTCTCGTGCCCACGGCGACCATGGCGCAACGACTCGTGCGTGCCAAACGCAAAATTCGGGATGCAGGAATTCCCTACAAAGTACCAGACACAACCGACCTGACCACCCGAATAGACGCGGTGCTGACCGTGATCTATCTGATTTTCAACGAAGGCTATGCGGCAACCAGGGGCGAGGCGCTGGTAAGGGCTGACCTCTGCACCGAAGCCATCCGGCTGGGGCAACTGGTGCGAACGTTGATGGCACCCCAACCGCCCTCAGAAGTGACAGCACTGGTGGCACTGATGTTGCTGCACGACTCGCGGCGTGATGCTCGTCTGGATGAAGCAGGCGATCTAGTGCTGCTCGAAGATCAAGATCGTCAGCGCTGGAACCAACAACAGATTGCCGAGGCACTGCCGCTGGTCGAGGAGGCACTGCAGGGTGGAACGGGTGCATTTGCTGTGCAGGCGGCGATCGCGGCACTCCATTGTCAGGCGGCACGGGCAGAAGAAACCGACTGGGCGCAGATCGTGCGGCTCTATGATCTGTTGGAACGCTTGCAGCCTTCGCCAATTGTGTCACTCAATCGAGCAGTGCGATCGCAATGGTAGACAGTCCTCAAACGGCGATCGAACTCATGGATGCACTCACTACTGAACTCGACGCCTACCACCTGTTCCACGCCGCCCGTGCTGATCTGCTGCGCCGTGTTGGAGACTCCGAAGCAGCCGCCCAGAGCTATACACGAGCACTATCGATTGTCACGAATGACAGCGAACGGCGCTTTCTGGAACGTCGGTTGCGTGAAGTGCAGTCCTAGTACAACAGATGGAGGGGTCAGATATGGATAATAATCCCAGCATTCTCTCGCATGTTTCTTGCTGTAAATTTTCCGGTGACGTAGGGGCGGGTTTTGCCAAAGGTCTCGCTAAGATCCCCAGATTGTCTACCAAA
>JAAUSG010000214.1 GCA_012034055.1 Leptolyngbyaceae cyanobacterium RU_5_1
GTCTGATTACCTTCCCCTGCTCATCTCGGATAATCACTTCTATTTTGGCTTTCATACACCCTTCCCCTTAGCGTTGTCCTAATTCCAATACTTTAGATCATCAATGGAAAATTTACAGGTGGAAAAAATTTGCTGAAGCTCAACACAGACCTCAAAATCACATCTCAGTTTGCAACAGGGTATAAGAAGTCGCTGAAAGTTCATCCACTACACGGATCCGCCCCTGCTTGAGGGCATATAGGATTCGGTTAACGACTCGTAGCTCTTCTTCACCAATGGAGTCGTCACAAAGAGCCGCCATCATTCCATAGCGATCGGCTACGGTAATTTTGCGGGTGACCGTGACCTGGGCAAAAAGTTCTGCGAGGGCGGCAGGAAGGAGGCAGTGCGAAGACATCATGACGATTCAAAACTCGATGTTACTAATATCGCGCTCTGAACGGGTGATTTCGGTGACAAACCCATCCTTGAGGGTGTGATGTTTCCGTATGTTCTAAGTGACGCAGATCACACGTTTAGAGGCAAAGGTGAGAGGCAGTGAACCTGACACCTGACACTTGAATAACCGATAACTAAGCTGCTGACAGAGTGCGCCTGGTGCGTGATTATTTTTGAAAAAGTCGTGCCGTTTGAGAAAAGCGACCTATAGTAGGGGGCATTTCGCTATCTATTGTGTGGTTTGAATCGTGATTATTCCCACTTTTCCCGAATGTAACCATCCGCTGGTCAAGTCGTTGGCTCATTACAGCGACCAGGAACTGTTGACTCTATTTCAGCGGCACTCAGATGCAGGACAGTACTTTGCAGCGATTTTCTGCCGCTACAGCCCAATGGTGTATACGCTGATTCGGCACTCGGCGCGATCGCCTGTCCAGGCAGACTATCTGTTTGCCACCACCTGGCGACATATCTTCCATGAGTTGGGTGGCTTAGACCTGCGCACCACAGCCAATGAGTCTGGCTTTACCTTCCAAAACTGGCTGATTAATATCACGGCCGTTTCCATCAATCAAGCGGAGTTACCGCCCGTTGAAGCCATTCACTACGACCTGAAATCTGCTCCCCCTCCACTCTGGTGCTACATCGAGCGGGCACTGGATCAACTGCCGCCGGTCCTGCGGTTAATGGTGTTGATGGCACAAACGTTTGGCTGGAGCGAGACTCGGATTTCAGCCTACCTGCAAGCAGAGGGCGATGCGATGTCTTCGGCAGAGGTGCGGGTGCGGGTGCAAGAGGGCTATCAACTCTTGGAGGAGAATCTGCCAGAGGATGTGCGCGCCATTTACTTAACTGGGAACACCTGGACTCAAGATGAGCAGGTGGCGAGTTTCCAGGGTGAAGGACGATAGAGCAGTCATAGGGTCAGCCGAAGTGCTGAAATCCTTGCTCAAACGTTAACCGCTCGTTGGGATAGCTGCCGCTGGAATCGACCAGCCAAACCTCTGGCTCAAGGGTCGTTGTCCCAATCATCGCCGCCCGATCGCCTAGCTGATCAACTAGTATTTGGGCAACCTCTGGCGGCAGGCACAAAACCAACTCAAAATCTTCGCCGCCATACAGTGCCCAATTCATGGCTTGCTCTGGTGTAACCCATTCAATCAGCATCGGCGGAATCGGGATTTGATTGCGCTCGATTCGGGCACCAATCCCGCTGGCACGGCAAAGTTGAATCACGGCATCGGCTAAACCATCGCTGCTATCCATTCCAGTAATTAGGGGAATTTTGAATTTTGAATTTTGAATTTTGAATTTTGAATTTTGCGCATCCTCTTTGTCCCATAATCTCCACAGAACCGGTAATACATCCAGCCGGGGTTTGGGGCGCTGGTGTGCCTGGATGAGCAGGGTGCGATCGCCCGGATTCAGGGATTGCCCTTGTTCTGGGTGAAGTAAGAGTTCCAGTCCGGCACGGGAGGCACCGTGAATGCCGGTCACCACGATCGCATCTCCCGATCGAGCGGTGGAACGACGAATGATCCGATTCGGATCGGCTTCACCAAAGGCGGTGATGGCGATCGTGATTATGGGCGATCGCACCACGTCTCCGCCCACAATTACCGTGCCGTACTGCCGCAAGCAGTCTGTTAAGCCCTGGTAGAGACGCTCCACCCAGTTAACGGCCAGATCGCCCGGAACCCCCAGACCTACGGTGATTCCTAACGGCATTGCCCCCATTGCGGCCAAGTCGGACAAATTTGCGGCGGCGGCTCGCCATCCCACATCCTCTGGGCTGGTTGTGCGATCGCTGAAGTGGACGCGATCGACCAGGACATCAGTGGTGACAATCAGCGATCGTCCCACTGGAACATCCAGCACGGCCGCATCATCCCCTACAATGTCTGCCGGACAAAATGCTTGTAGACGTTTCAGTAAGCCTTGCTCTCCTATATCTTGAACTCGTTGATCAGGCGCTTCATCTCTCATTCGTTATCCTTTTGGGAAATAAGCTCAATTACGAATTGGCTCTATGGTTTCATCCCCAGGGAAACGAACATCGTCTAACTGGTTCAAAATTTTGCGTACTTGTTCAGCCGCCCCGTAGATGTCCCCCTGAGGTGGCAGCATAAACAGCAAGCCCCTAACCGACGAGACATTAGCACCATCCGATGGTAGTGAAGCACATTGTCTAGCTTTGGGACTATCCAGCTCAGTAACCAGTACGGCTGGATACCACTGAGTCTTACCATTTTCCATTAAAGGAATCGTTGCGACAGCAATGTGTTTGGAGTCTAGCAAATCGCAATCATAGTAACTCTGAAACCTGCGTGATACCATTTCGCAGCGCACTGTGGGATCGAATTTGTTACCAGATTCATTCGTCCAGTGCTCAAAATTCTGAGAACTCCAAAGGATGATCGGAAAATCACCCCGGGCTGTGGATGCCATCGTTACAGGCTGATTAAATTGAGCACCAGGTGGAAGACAGGTGAATTTCGTGCTTTGAGCGGAGCTGAATCGGCGATCGCTAACAATCCCAATCACTGTCAATATCAGCGTTGCCGAGGTCGTTAACAAGAACTGTCGTTTCATGGTTGTACTCTGATAGGGGATGTACGAGAAGCAGGAGGCAAAAATTGTCTGATTACAGCATTTTCGTACTCCTTGATCTCAGGAGTAAGCTCAACTGACCAAGTACCTACCCCGGTTGTGGGGTTCTTGATCGAAAAGAAGCCCTGGACAGGTTCAGACTGGTAAATTCCTACACGATTACTAATTACACGAGTTTCCTGACCCTGATTGCAAGCTTCTGTTAGCTGCACTTGAGCGATCGGTTTTGTCAGAGCGGCCAGCATAGGCGGGTTTTGTGGAGATCCGAGAAGAGGCTCGTCTGCAGAGATGCACTGCTCCCCTGCGCTCAGTGTTGATACTGCCAGTCCTGATTCAGTCGGAACGACCCTAACAACCCTAACCGTTCCAGCCAAAACAACAATTTGATGACGACCGTTATTCGTCGTGGCAGTCACAACTGTCGGTTGGGCAGTGATTGGAAAAATTAGAATCTCATCTGCGCTCATGACGTGTAGGCTGCAAGCTGATGAATTCAATCCATTACTTTGTGCCTGGGAGAGCAACCATTGATTGAGAAATTTAACTTCCCCGGTTTGAGGAAATAGTTGATCATTACACTTGAGAACGGTTGTGAACCGTGCAATTGGTTCTGCAACCAGTTGTTCGCCCAGATTGGTTACATAACAGGATCCACCCGCATTAATTTCACATTGACGAACAGCTTGTGCGCACGGATCTTGGGGCGAGAGGACATCCCAATCAGAGTTAGAAATCACTGCCCCCCAACGCTGACCCGAATTGGCTACAGCACTGCAGTACGACATGCCATTGCTAAATCGCTGTGCTTTCAGCAAATTCTTGTCCGGCAAATTCTTAGGCTTAACGTCCTGGGCAATGGAGTAATCACGGCTGAAATTTGCTCTAGCATTTGGGCGGATTCTAGCCCTGGAAACGGCGGCGGCGCACCCTTCTCTAGTTTCGCTGCCGTTTAGCCAACCAATCACCGCTGTCCCATCACCACCTGTGGTACACGGATAGAAGTAATAGGCTGTGCGATTATTTGCCAAAGCAAATACAGTAAATAGATTTTGGGCACTCAGTCTCTTAACGTTACGATCAACGAAACCAAGACCGGCTTGTGAGCTTTGACCCGCGACACTCAGACGGTTATTTGATCCCCGCAATAGTGTGTTGGTACTGAGAGAACCTTCGCTATAGCCTTTCCAAAACTTCACTCCAGTACGGGAAAATGAATCGACTTTAATCGCATGAATTCGAGCGGGTGCGCTTTCAGCACTATGAACAGCAAAGGTTGCCAGAAGTCCAAATGAGGCCAGTCCGCTAATTAGAACTTGGCTGATTGGATGCTTAGGATGTTTTGGTTTCAGTCGTTGAACTTGAGAAGGATTCATGGTCATGCTCTCTATGAATGGGTGTAAGTAATTTCAAAGCGACAGGTCATCGGGCACGAGCTTGCAAGCTTTGAGGCGATCGACAACAGAGTCTTGAGGAACCGGAAATATCCGCTCTGTCAATGTTCTGCCAATCAATTCCTTGCAGGAAAAGGGAGAGTGGATATTTCCATCAAATGAATGAGTGTGGCGGTCGTACCAACTGCAGCGGTTTTTAGTCGTCTCTTGCCAAAGTCTTTCCAGGCGTTCTAAGGTTTTGCAGGGTATTTGATTGGCTTCAATGGCATTGATAATCCGACCGTCGCTATTCAGGTCTGCTTTTACACCCAAATCACCCATCAGAATTTTGTAGGTCGTTCTGAGCGGACCGGGAGAGTACTGGCGTTCAAGATCGGCTGGTGTTCGTCGGAGTAGTTCGCCAAACTGACCACTTCCCTTGGCTTGGTCTAGCTCCTGCTGAAGCGGTTTGAGGCGATACTTCTCAATCAATTCCGCTAAAGGTGCTTCGGTGTTCTTAAAGAGCGTTTCAAGATCGGATTTTTCGTGCGGCAGTCTGTCATCTGAATGGTCGGTGTTCAACCGTTTAGAGGCTTCTGCCCGCACTTGCCGGTAGTAGGCAATGGCTCGTTGGATGTCGGGTTCATTGCCATGCTTGTCAGCGTTCCGTTTGAAATTTTGAGCCGCTTCAAGCAATTTGTTGAGAGCACCTGTCGATCTGAAGGCATTCGGATTAATCTTCAACCAGATGTCATAGAACACTTGGCTGAAAGCATTAGTAGGTCTGGAATCATCCTGGTTAACACCACTCCAAATGTCGTAGAACGCCAACTGGAGTTGCTGCTGTTGCCACCCGACAAACCCTCCAGCTATCAGGACGATTGCAGCAGAGAGGCTAACGGCGATCGTTCTGATTTGAGCCGCTTTCAGTGCTTTTTTGAGTAGATCTGTTTCTCGCTGTTGCCGTTCTTCTGCCTGGCGTCTTTGGCGATCGCGCTCTGCCCGACTGGCGGCAATCAACGCCTGGGACAGGTTTGAAAGCGGGAGGCTATCCGCGTAATTTTCCAGGAACCCTTCTGCCTCCGTCAGTTTCAAGCCTTGCAGCAGGTAATCTGCGACCTTGCCTTTTTGCTCCCACTCTCTGGCGTCTTCTTCAATCGTGCGCTTGATTCTGAGGGCAATGCGGCTTTCGTTCACCCACTGACGCAGCTTTTTCCAGTGGCGAATCAAGGCTTCGTGGGCAACGTCAATGATGACGAACCGACCAGAGCGTTGTCCCTTTTCCACCAATTCGCTGGTGACCACTAACCGAAACGCTGGATCGGCCAGTTTCTGGATCACGCGATCGACCAGGGCTGCGGATTGGTTGACGCTGCTCAAATCCTGCTTCAGCACTCGTCTGCGGGTGTCTTCTGTCCCTTCTCCTAACTGGGTCAGTTCCAGAAAGATCCGTTTAGCGACGTGCTGTTCTTCTAAGGAGAACGATTGGTAAACCTCGTCTGCTTTCTTTTCCAGCGTTTCCTGCACTCCACCCAGGCGAATGTAGCGATCCAGGGTGAGGCGATCGAGGGTTCGATAGCGCCACAGTTGCTCCAGGGTGTACTCCAGCAGCGGCAAACTTCCCGGTTCCCACTGACGCGCCTCCGCTGGGGAATCGGCTTCATCCAGGCCCAAATCTTTCAGGATTTGAGTCACCAGAGTGTCTTCTACGTTTAGACCCACCTGCTCGGCGGGTTTGCGGATTGCCTCCTCCAGCTCCTTGCGAGTCATTGGTTTTACCGTCACCAGGTGAGACTGAATTTTGGCTGCCAATCCGCTGTAGTCTTGCTCGGTGCATTTGCCCAAGAAATCGGCTCGCATGGCCAGCACCAGACAGAGTTTGTCTCCGGTTTGCTCTAACGCTTTCAAGAGGCAAGCGATAAATTGCTGGCGTTCTGTTGCGTTTTGGCAGAGCGTGAACACTTCCTCAAACTGGTCAACGAACACCAGAATGCGGGGGGATTGGGATGCTCTGATGAAGCGGGCAAAACCAGTGGATCCCTCTGCGATCGCCTCCTCCGCCTGTTTCAAGTCTCTAGCGCGGGCCAGATCGGTCCTGTCCGCCTCTAGAAAAGCCGTGGCTAAACTTTCCAGAGGCCGTTCCCCCGGAGTCATCATGCAAATCTTCCAGTGCTTCGATCCAGACAAGCAATTTTGCTGCAATTGGTGGATCACGCCTGCTCGAACCACAGAGGACTTACCACTGCCGGAAGCTCCCAGCACGGCCAAAAAATTACCCTTACCAATCTTGAGGGGGTCGAGCAACTGATCGGTCAGGTCTTTTCGTCCGTGAAAATAGTCGGCATCCCCGGTATCAAAGTAGTTCAGTCCTCGATAGGGACAAACCCCTGAAAGATTTTGGGTGAGCATGGCTTGTCGCTCACCCGTGAGCAAAATTTCTCCGCTGGGTTTCATCCACAGAGGGCGTTGCGTCGTTCCGTGCAATTCCTGGGCAACAACCTCGATTAGTGTGGAGTCGGTGACAACGCCATCTGTCTGGCGTCTGGGGTCCAGTCCTTTTAGCAGTGCGGCAGTCAGGACTGAGTGCTGACCGCTGACGTCCTCAAAAGCAGGTTCAAACTCCCGTGAGGCTGCCATCAAGAACAGCGATCGCCCCTCGCCTCGATTTCCTGGATCGGCTTCAGCATAGTTGAGCAGTTCGCCACTGTAGCAGCAGTCTAGCCAGACAATCTGTTGCCGAATCGGGCTTTCTTGAAGCAAACGCCGCAACCACTGCAAAGACAACCCATAAAAGCCCTGACTGGGATTGACATCGCTACAGGCTAAAAACCCTTCTTGAATACCTCGGTCTTTCCGCAAACCATGCCCAGAGAAGAAGAGTAACGCTGTCTCTGGAGCATGATTGCCACTGGGCTTGAACAGCTTCACTAACGCTTCTTCTAACTCAGTCAGAGTTACCGGCGTTTTTTGCCCCACCCGAAGCTGGTCGTTAATCACGACCTCTGGCAACCGCCAGACGTTGAAATCACCGTGCCTTTCCAGTTGCTGGGCGATCGCCTCCGCATCCTCTGCAGCAACATTCAAACGGTTTAAATGCGTATACGAATTAATTCCAATGACCAACGCATCGCGGCTCATAGGAAGGTGTCTGGGTAGGGTTATTTCTTCCGATTCTGTAACACTTGTTCAGACTCTACGGTGCCCATCCGGGTGATTTTTAGATTTTTTTCGTGATCGATTGTTAATGTAGGCATGGACGGACTGACCAGCCCATTACGAGTACTCTTCTATGTCTCAACTTATCCCGATCCAGTTAGAAGACGGAATCACCATCTATATCGAAGCGACTGAGAATATGGAGACTCCGCTGCTCGGCACTCCTGAACCGACTAGAGAGCAAACTAGAACCAGTAAAGGAGGGACAGACAATCGCCAAAGACAAATGGTTCCGGGTTTTCAGAAGATTGAGGACACCATTCGCGCCTACACCCACTATGCGCTGAATGCATTCAAACAGGTCGCGATCGCCAACGTCAACAAAGTCACCCTGGAGTTTGGCATCCAGGTGAATCTTGAGGCGGGCATTCCCTACGTGACCAAAGGCACTGCCGAAAGCAATCTTAAGATCACGGTAGAATGCACGTTCCCTGACAACAGTCTCAAACACCCTTAGTTCAATTTGCCGTAAAAAGAGGATAGAAATTGACTATATGTAACCACCAGGGCGTTAACACACAAAGCACAGAATCTCCTGGTGCCACTTCCTGGTGTCTTCGTATCTTGGTGGTTCGTAGAACTCAATGGTAATGTTCCAGATATGTTGCTGCACAACCCGAAACACTTGTAGAGACGCGAAATTTCGCGTCTCTACCACACGTCTGGAACACTACCATTTCAACCCTGACAAATGATTCTGTGTACTAAGCCGCCCGTGGCGGTTGCAGATTCTCTAAGCCCTGAATCACCTTAGCCGATTCAATCTTGTCGCCTGCTTTCAGTTCGCCCAAAACCTCCCTGCCCTCAGTCACATAGCCAAAGATAGCGTAACGACCATCCAGTAAATTCGCGCCCGCAGGTGTCAGTTCTGGCTCAAACAGGAAGAAGAAAAACTGGGAAGAACCCCCCATTCGGATCATCTCCAGGACGAGCTAACGCCATCGCGCCATAGGCAGAGAAGGGCAGAACGGGTTGCTCACGAAAACGCCCCGCATCCTCCAGCGTAATCCCGTAGATGGGAGTGGTGTCCCCTTTCACCAGTAATTCGAGCGGAATCGCCCGGTACTTTTTTGTTTTCGGGTTCACAAATCCAACCTCTGGTCCGGGAGGATCGCCAACCTGCAACACATAGGATTCTTCAGAGCGGGTAAAGGGTAAGTCATTGTAAAAGCCGCGCTGTACCAGGTCGATGAAGTTGCCAGCGGTGACCGGGGCACTGTAGCCATCCACAACAGCCGTCACCTTGCCTTTGCTGGTTGTAAACTCGACCGTAGCGCGTCCCTTCAGTTGGGGCAGGTTGCTGTAGGCTTCGGGGACTTCATAGGGAAACTTCTGTACCATCGCCTCTTCAAGCTGCCCAACCCATTCCAACAGTCGGGTACGTTGATCAAGCACTTGCAGGCGGTCTTTTGCCTCAGTAGCGGCTTGAACCACGGGGATGCCATCCTTGAGCTGTTCAATCAATGCTGCTGCCGCTGGCTTTTTGGCGTCGGGAATACTGGCAAGAATTGCATCCCGCTGATCGGTGAGGATGCGATCGGCTTTGCTGATATCTCCCGAAACTGCTCCCCAGCGGCGTGCTGCCCGCAGTTGGTTGGTAATATCTTCCAGGCTGGATTGAAGCTCTCGTATGGGTTGGTTATCGATCGGCAATGCATATCGCAGCAGTGCCCTACCATCTGTGATGGCATTACCGGCCGGCAATCGGCTGATCCGCATGTCCTTGGCGGCGCTTAGTCCCACTGATAGGGTAATCAGCAGGAGAAGAGTCAGTCCTGTTTTCAGCCAGTGTTTGAAGGTTTTAAATCCGGGTGATTGCATGTCCATATCCGCTTGGCAGAGAAGTAGTCCCAGCCTTCTATCTTGCCATAGGGAGGACACTAGAAAGGTTAAGGGAGAAGATCAAAGAGAGGATGAAGTGGTGAAGTGGTGAAGACATGAAGAGATGAAGAGATGGAAGTGAAAGTGAATTAGAGGACTTAGGAGATTTCCAGGGAAAGAAACTACCAAAAAATCCTGGTAAAGACAACGGCCGTTACGTTCCTCCAGGGGTCAAAATCTTTGATCTGAAGATCGCCTTAGGAATGAGAATTAAACATA
>JAAUSG010000215.1 GCA_012034055.1 Leptolyngbyaceae cyanobacterium RU_5_1
GATTGGTCAAGCGCTAGCATCGCTTTAGAAGTTTATTATCTTAGGCGCACCCATTCGGTACGCCTTTTTTGTCTCTCTTCTATTCTCGCTAATCCTACGCTGTCTCCCCCTTCCTTCGGATGCGCCCTGTAACCACTGAAATAGAGATCTCACTTTCTTGAGTAAACCCTCTAGAAAGGATTTCTCGATGGATGTCGCTTGGCGAGTTTGAGGTACCATATCAACAATTTTTGACTTGTAGAAAGGTTACACATTGGGGATTGATGTAATCCATACGCTCTCAAAACCCTCTAACCCTTCTACAGAAATTCCAACCCTTTCAAAGCTTTGCGGTTTGATACCTAACACCTGAGACCTGAAACTTGGCATCTACCATCTGAGTTGCAACCTTAGAGTAGAAGCAAGTGTCCGGCATCCTCCAATCGGCTACTCTTCAGAACGCACGCGGGTGATAGACTACTGAATGTTTGCTTTCCCTTTTGTCAGCGTCCCCACATTGCTCTTGTGCTAAGGAAGATTTGCTATGACAACGACTACTGTTCGCTTCCCGATTGACCTTGGTGCTTACAAGCCACTGGCACTCGACCCGACGAAACCAACCCTAACCCACGAGGAGCGAAAGGCACTCAATGCCAATATTCAGCTCTGCCGGGATGCGATCGTCTTCTTCACCGCAACTGGAGCCGCTAGAGGTGTGGGTGGGCATACGGGGGGTCCTTATGACACGGTGCCGGAAGTGATGATCCTGGATGCCCTATTCCGGGGAGCCGCTGACAAGTTTGTGCCGATTTTCTTTGACGAGGCAGGGCACCGGGTTGGAACTCAGTATCTGATGGCAGCCTTGCACGGTGAACTGCCCGCTGAACAACTGATGCGTTATCGTGAGGCTCATGCCAAATTGCCCGGACACCCTGAACTTGGACTCACCCCCGGTGTCAAATTCAGCTCCGGCCGGTTGGGACATATGTGGCCCTACGTAAACGGAGTGGCGATGGCCAATCCTGGCAAGGTCGTTTTTTGCCTGGGGTCAGATGGTTCGCAGCAGGAAGGCAATGATGCGGAAGCGGCACGGCTAGCGATCGCCCAACACCTGAACGTGAAGCTGATTATTGATGACAACGACGTGACGATCGCTGGCCACCCCTCCAAATATCTGCCCGGCTTCAGCGTTACCAAAACGCTGGAAGGTCACGGCGTCAAGGTCTTGGAAGGGGACGGCGAAGACCTGGACGGGTTGTACAGCCGGATTCATGAAGCGGTGATGACTCCGGGCGCGATCGCGATCGTCAACAAGCGCCCGATGTGTGTCGGCATTGCAGGCTTGGAAGGCTCCAATCATGGCCACGACGTGATTTCAGTCAAACTTGCCCTTCAATACCTGGAAGCCCGCGGACACACCGCTGCCGTCGAATACCTGAAGGGCATCGAGAAGCCCAAGCAAAGCTACACCTTCATCGGCTCTGGCAATCAATGGGGGTCTAACCGCAACGTATTCGGTGAAGCCGTCGTGTCAATTCTCGATCGCATGAGCGAAGCAGACCGCAAACGCAATGTCATGGTAATCGACAGCGACCTGGAAGGCTCCTGCGGTCTGAAGCTGATTCACGACGCACACCCCGAAGTCTTCATCCCCTCTGGCATCATGGAGCGGAGCAACCTCTCCGCAGCCGCTGGATTTGGCATGGAGAAAGGTAAGCAGGGCATCTTCGCCACCTTCGCCGCCTTCCTGGAGATGTGCATCTCCGAGATCACGATGGCGCGGCTCAACTACTCCAACCTGCTCTGCCACTTCTCTCACTCCGGCATCGACGACATGGCAGACAACACCTGCCACTTCGGACTGAATAACTTCTTTGCCGACAATGGACTGGACGACGGCTACGAAACCCGCCTCTACTTCCCTGCCGATGCCGGACAGATGAAAGCCTGCGTGGAAGCCGTCTTCTCCGATCCAGGTCTACGCTTTATCTTCTCCACCCGCTCCAAAACTCCCAATATCCTCGACGCCAACGGCAAAGACCTCTACGGTGAAGGCTACACCTTCACACCCGGTAAGGATGAGGTCGTGCGCGAAGGCAGCGCTGGCTACATCGTTAGCTTCGGCGATGCATTGTACCGGGCCCTTGACGCCGTGGAACGCCTCAAGCAAGACGGCATCGATGTTGGTTTAATCAACAAAGCCACCCTGAACGTTGTCGATGAGTCCACACTGTCCAAAGTCGGTGCCGCCCCGTTCGTCGTCGTCGTCGAATGCTTCAACCGCAAAACCGGACTGGGCAGTCGCTTCGGTTCCTGGCTCCTGGAGCGTGGCTTCACCCCCAAATACGCCTACCTCGGCACCCACGCAGAAGGCTGCGGCGGACTTTGGGAACAATTCCCCCACCAGGGACTTGATCCAGTTGGCATCATGAACAAAGTGAAATCCCTGATTGGCTGATTTTGTATGCTGAACACCTAACGAGGGTATTAGAACCAATTCACTGCCTTGAGTGTGATGGCATTGAAGTGATCAACCACGGCACAACCCTAGATGGAAAACAACGCTATCGTTGTCAGAACTCGCAGTGCAGTCGGCAAACATTCATCTTGAAGTATACCTATGCGGGTGACTTACCCCAAATTAAGCAACAGATCAGCGATATGGCGATGAATGGTAGCGGCATTCGAGACACCGCTCGTGTGTATCGCCACAGCAGGATATTGGTTAACGAGCCAGCCCCGATGTTCAATTGACCAATATCAGTGAATGTTCATCGTGCTACTTTTAAAGTTTCCACGTTACGTTGCCCTTTTCGTCATCCACGCGAACGACAACAGTTTTCGTTTGTCCACGCCCATCAATGACCTTGCATTCAAACGTATCTCCCGGTTTAGCAATCCGGATCGTCCCACCGCAGTTTGTCTTGACATCCAGGCGAAATTGCTCCTTAATTCCCTGTTGAATGGTTTGCTCTAGCTTGGGAAGCACAAGCAACCCTGTCGTATTCCATTGCAGTTCACGTTTGTCATCGGGCGATCGGATTGATAAAGTAAAGGTCTTTCCTTCTGCCGTTGCCTGACAGTTAAACAGTTGACCGGATTCAATCCTGGTTGTAGCTGGACAGTTCACCGCTCGAACATTGATTCCTGCCTTCTGGGAGACATTTGCCCGCAGTTTGTTCTCCAATTCTCTAGTTGTTTGAGATTTTTGAATCACGGCTGGTGATCTTGTAACTGTGCTTAAATCTGATGGTGGTGACACTTGCGGAGACGATGAGGCAACAGGAACAGGATTCGAGGGGGTTGATGAGCCTGAGCAGGCTGTTAGGAGGGCAACTAGAACCATCCAAAACAACTGAATTTAGCAATGTACAGAGAATTCATGTCTAAATAAATGCTAGAAGATGATTGGAAAGTGATGGACGTTTGAAAAAGTCTATGCTGATTTCTGAAAGTCTCTGGCAAACGAATCAAGACCTGGCAAAAGAGTGTCTAGATCACCCGTTTATTCAGGGAATTGCAGATGGTAGCCTCGCAAAGGCGAAATTTGCCTATTACATCGGGCAAGATGCCTTTTTTCTAATGGCATTTGCTCGTGCTTACAGCATTGCGGCTGGTAAGTCTGAAGATTTGTATGGGTTTGAGGTTTTCCATGCACTCGCGAGTGGGGTTCTAGAGGAATTGCGTTTGCATCAAAGATATGCGGTGAGTTGGGGCATAGATTTACAAAAGGTAACGTCTGACACGGCGACTCAGCGATATACCGATTTCTTATTAGCCACCGCCTGGGGGCAGGAAATTGGTTTAACCGCCGTAGTAATGGCACCCTGTATGCGCCTATATGCCTACTTAGGTCAGGAAATTGCGAAGTCAGGTATACCGAACCATACCTATTCTGACTGGATTCGTGCTTATAGTAATTCAGAGTTTGGGGAACTTGCCGATCGCCTCGAAGATTTGATTGAACGATATGCTCATCCTGTCCCTGCTGTCTACTCAAGCTACCGATACGCGATGAAGTGTGAGCGAGAATTCTTTCAGTCCGCGTGGGAAGTTGAGCGTTAATTTTTGAGCGTTAACTTTACGAAAACCTTCTTGTGATAGATTTCTAGACTGAACGAGTTGAGCTATCACTCAGATAAGTTTCCTGACTTATCGCTGTGTGCCAATGTCGAGTCCAAATCATGGAGAAGGTTGGTCTGAAATGCTCGAACAAATCGTTGACAAGCTGATAATTGAGCGAGTCATGAACAAACTGGTGAGGTCTCGTGGCTATACAGTCTCAAAAATCCGAGAACCGATTGAGTATCCATATATCGATGTTTTAGAGCTGATTTTGCAGGATTATATGAAGCAAAATCAGGACATTTTCTTCGTTCAAATTGGTGCTCATGATGGGATGTCTGCCGATCCAATCAGTGATTTGATTCGGAAACATCATTGGCGAGGGGTGCTTGTGGAGCCACAACCCAGAACCTTCAAAAAATTGGTTGAGAACTGCTGTGGAGAGGATCAACTGATCTTTGAGAACTGTTTAATTGGCGATCGCGATGGAACCACCACTCTTTATGCGGTTCGTGATATTGGAGCAGAGTTACCGTTTTGGGTGAGTCAATCCGCTAGCTTAGATCGAGAGATGCTTGCGGGCGCTCTCTACTATTGGAAAAAAGTCAGGAAGGAGCCAAATATTCCAGACGATTATGAAAGCATTATTGAGGAACTCACTCTACCCTCGTTAACAGTCAAAACGTTGCTGGCAAAGCACCACATTGAACGGTTGGATTTGCTGGTGATTGACACGATGGGATATGATTTTGAGGTTCTTAAAATGTTTCCGTTTGACATCATCAAGCCAGCCATTATTAACTTTGAGCATGGGCTTCTATCGTTGGAAGACCAGGAAGCCTGTTTCAACTATTTGGCAGGGCTTGGTTATCGCTTTACTCGTATTCATGGAGACACCGTAGCTTGTCTGCACCTGCGATCGCGGATGGGAACCTATCGAGTAGTGTAGTTAGTGAGATGACGAACCTGTGAAGAGGATGAACAGCGTTTCAAAATCATTACTACTTAGCACTACCCAAACGATTATTGCCCTATGAAACCGTACTGGCTGTTATCGATCGTGATGCTTCTAGGTGGTGTAGGTATTTTAGTAGGGTCTCCGACCTTGGCTCAGACTAATCTATCGGATGCTGAAGTTCAGGCAATTCTGCAACGACGAATTGATCAAGAAAAGCAAAGTATTGGCATTGTTGTTGGACTAATCAATGACAAAGGTAGTCGAACGATCAGCTATGGCAAACTCGATCAAACGACTACTCGTAAGCTGGATGGTGACACTGTATTTGAAATTGGTTCAATTACCAAAGTTTTTACCTCGCTTCTATTAGCCGATATGGTGAAGCGTGGAGAACTGAGCTTGAATGATCCAATCTCGAAGTTTCTGCCCAAATCCGTCAAAGTGCCGACTAAAATGGTAGAGAAATTACGCTGTTTACCTTAGCAAATCACACATCTGGATTACCTAGATTGCCGGACAATCTTAAGCCTAAAGATGTGGAAAACCCCTATGCGGATCACACCGTCGAGCAGCTTTATTCATTCTTGTCTAACTACTCACCAACCAGAGAAATTGGAGCAAAATATGAGTATTCAAATTTGGGAGTTGGATTGTTGGGGCATATTCTAAGCTTGAAAGCAAGTAGGGATTACGAAACGCTAGTAATTACTCGCATTGCCCAACCGCTAGGAATGGACAGCACCAGAATTCAGCTTTCACCAGAGATGCAAGAGCGGTTTGCCACTGGACATAATCAATCTGGAAAAGTAGTTAAAAACTGGGATATTCCAACCCTGGCAGGTGCCGGAGCACTCCGCTCGACTGCCAATGATTTACTCAAATTTTTGGCAGCTAATTTGGGGTTTACTCAGTCAACTCTATTTCCAGCCATGCAAACCGCCTACTCGAATCTAAAGAGTACAGACATTCCTGATTTGAAGATTGGGTTGGGCTGGCATGTGCTGACAAAATACGGCACAGAAATTATTTCACATAATGGTGGAACTGGAGGCTATCGGAGTTTTATTGGCTTTGATCCCAAGCAAAAAACTGGTGTTGTAGTGGTCTCAAATTCTGCAAATGAGGTGGATGATCTTGGGCTACATCTGCTAAATCAGAACTACAAATTGGTCAAGCATACTCCGCCTAAACAACGGCAGGCGATCGCGCTTAATCCAAAAATTTATGATGCCTATATTGGACAGTATCAACTTGCTCCCAACTTCATTCTTACAATTACAAAAGAAAATGATAAGCTCTATGCTCAGGCAACCAACCAGCCAAAAGTAGAGCTATTTCCTGAAGCAGAAATACAGTTTTTTATCAAAGACGTGGATGCTCAAATCACATTTGTAAAAGACAAACAGGGACAAGTAACACATCTGATTCTGCACCAGGCTGGACAGAGTCTTGAAGCCAAAAAGATTCAGTAGAAAAGGTTTCAATCAAGAAGGCGGGGATCTCGATCGCCTATTCCGCATCCTCAACCGCTAACCAAAACTCCTCATCCAGAAGTGCCGCAATCTCACGGCTAAACTGCCATTCATCAGGAAACTCAACCTCTGGATAATCTTTCCTGACTCGCTTTAGCGCATACCGCCATGCATCCTCAAACACGTCAACAAAATAATTTTTCAAACTAGGAGATTGCTTGAATAAAAGGTATAGCTCTCTGCGTTGTTCCGCGATGGTATTCTCCCAACCTCTGTAGTCGTAAGGACTGACAACGTATATCCGCTTGAGCAAGTGTGCCAGTAGCACATCTAATCGACTCACTACTTCTCGTCTATCTCTACCTGCCAAGCCTTCAATCTCCTCAATTAGACTTTCAAAATCCAGCCCTTCAATATCATGAGCCTTCAGCTTGGCAACCGTGTCGTCGCACCAGGCTACAAAGTCGCGATCGTAGAGCTTGAGTTGATTGACAGTCTGAGCCATGTCGTTAGTCGGAATGCTAGAGCTGTTCTGAAAATAGGAGCTAGGAGCTAGGAGCTAGGGGCTAGGGAAGGCACTGCCTTCTCGTACCTCAATTTCATTTGGGCTGCTGTGCGCAACTTCATGTTGATTACTTCAACGGTATCACAGGTGATTTGAGATGGATTTGGGGTGAGGCGATCGCCATGAGCAATCAACCAAACTATGAGATTATTTCCCAATAAGGTTGACTGGCGAAAATTCTCATTGTTTTCTGGACTATGACTTTATTTCTCTCGATGCGGGATGCTGACTACGCGACGTTCATTCAGCCAGAGCCATTGACAATAACGGCTGAATACCGACTGACGATCGCCGATCCAACCCAGCAAAGTTGCGGCTACATCTATCAAGTCGGGTTCCCGTCGGGTCTGTTTCTGCTGATTGAGCACTACGACTTACAGGAAGACTTATTCGTGGAGACGGTAGGCTTTGACATACCTGCGTTGCAGTTCGGTTTTGCTGTGGTGGGGGACGATGAACCCTTTGAACGGATATATTGCCGCGATCGCTGCAGCGCTATCTGGAAACCGAAAACATCGCCTTTCTCAACCACTATCGATTAGGACAAACCGCACCAGCCGTGCAGCAGGTGTTGCAATACATTCTGAACTGTCCTTTTGCTGAAGCCACCCGGCATCTGTTTCTGGAAGAGAAGAGTGCAGAACTGGTGGCGCTGCGGTTGGAGCCGATGACATCGGGGGAGCGGGAACTGGAGCGATCGCGCCAGATTAAACCCGCCGATGTTGAGCGCATTTACCACGCTAGAAGCATCCTGCGGCAACAGTTTACCAATCCGCCCTCCTTACTGGAACTGGCGCAACAGGTTGGACTCAACGACTACAAACTCAAGCTGGGATTTAAGCAGATCCTTGGCACGACAGTGTTTGGCTATGTGTGGGAACGCCGCATGCAACAGGCACGCTGGTTGTTGTACACGGGGGAGTCGGTGCAGATGGCAGCAATGCTGGTGGGCTATGCCTGCCCCAGTCGTTTTACCGTCGCCTTCAAACGGCGATTTGGGGTAACACCGATGCAGTATTTGTCTAGTTGCTAAGGCGATCGGGGCGCTATGCTATCGTAAAAAAACTCAACGAATGGGTATCCATAGATGGTGGCGCATTCCTCTACTCCTCCCACGCTAGAGATTCTTTATCCCGAAGCAGACGGTCAACCGATGGCTGATAACACGGTGCAGTTTCGTTGGATCGTCACGATTAAAGAGAATCTCGAAATCTTGTTCGCTGCCGATCCCACGGTCTTTGTTGCCGGAGACTTATTGTGGTATCCCGTGGAGGGAAACAACAAACTGTGTCAAGCACCGGATGCGATGGTTGTCTTTGGCAGACCCAAGCACGATCGCGGTTCTTACCAACAATGGCGGGAAGACAACATTGCCCCGCAAGTCGTGTTTGAGATTTTATCTCCGAGCAACACTGGGGCGGAAATGACACGCAAGCTGTTGTTCTATCAGCAATACGGCGTTGAGGAATACTACATCTACGACCCCAGTGGCAATGAGTTGATTGGTTCTCAATGGGTAGACCAACACCTGGTTGAAATTTCTGATATCCAGGGATGGGTGAGTCCTCGGTTGGGGATTCGGTTTGAGTTGGAGGAAGCAACCCTGGCGATTTATGCACCCAATGGCGATCGCTTTTTAACCCCGGTGGAACTTGCTGCCCAACGCGATCAGGAACGCCAGCGTGCTGACCAGGAACGCCAGCGTGCTGACCAGGAACGCCAGCGTGCTGACCGACTGGCTGCCAGGTTACGCGCAATGGGCATTGATCCAGATACGGTCTAGTAGTCCGTCAGGATAGATTTGAGGGATATCTACCCCAGAGGGATCAAACAGCAACAGATTTTCACCCGCTTGAGCCAGGACTTATCCTGATAACAAGCGTGAATTGGCTGAAGCTTTGCTGAAAGAAGAATGAGAGGGCGATCGCTGTAGCTCCATGAGATGCGGATTACTAGAGATAAATTTTTCTTTCGATTTTGAAAAAATCCTACATATTTAGCCATCTAGCCTGGAGTGAGTAGTTATACTAAGTCTGTCTTTTCGTTTTGGATACAGGACTTACGCAAACCTCGGAGTTTTTAACCAAGAATCAAACATCATAACCAGCATAGTTGCTTAAAACTCCGAGGTTTTGGTCAAAATGCGTAGATCTTGGGATATTGCGTGCAGGGTTCAGCAGAAATTCTTAACCAGGACTTCTTCGGCTCACACCTATGACATACTTAATGTTCTTTCTCTCAATTGGACTGCTCACTGCTTTTGCTTTAGTGATTAAGCAGCTTCAGCAACAGCGAAGGAAACGAAAGCCCGTTCAACTTCACGGTCGTCGGCGACGTGCTGATGCCGCCGATCGGCATCCTGCTGGGCGGAGTCGACTTTTCCGACATCGCGATCACGCTGAAGGCGGCCACGGGCGGCGACCCGAAGACCGGGACTTGGCGGGAGGCCATCAACGAGTGGGGCAACCTCACCCTCATGGGTGCGGGCTACATCTCCGAGAACGCCACCCCCGGCAACGTGGCGACCCCCAGCGCGGCCAACGTGGCCCGAAAGTTGCCGGCTTCTCCGCCCGGAACAGACCGGAGAGGCTGCATCGGCGACTTATCGATGGTGATCATTCATTGTTTGTGGATCGGCGCCCTGG
>JAAUSG010000024.1 GCA_012034055.1 Leptolyngbyaceae cyanobacterium RU_5_1
GTGTGTTGGCTTGGGGGCTGCCCCAAACATTGGATTTTGCAGCCACAGTTTCTTTCACGACTTTGAAACCACCCTGCCCTGCCCCCCTTGATAAAGGAGCCAGGGCAGGTGGGGGGATCTCTGCAGACAATCCAGACAGCAAAAACCCCAGCAACGGCTGACACCGCTCTGCACAAGCCCCGTGGAATTCTCCCTGGACTTTGTCTCCACGGGGTGATGGCGGACCCCACCAAAACTCTGCCATTGCCAGCGGCTTGAGGTGATGGGTTGCCGCATAGTGCAGTAATTTTGGCGCACAACAGTCTCCGGTTCCAGTTGGCATCACCCCTGCTGGCATCAAGTCCTGAAGCGGCGCAGACTCCCCGGCAACGTTGGTCAACCAATAGGTGGCGTGCATCTGTGCCTGTAGCTGTCGAGACAAGGCTTTGCGCTGGTGTTTTAACTCGCGAATTCGAGAATTGGACTGCGCGATCGCGCACTTGAGGGGCTGCAACACTGCATCTCGTTGGCGCTTCAGATGTCGCCGCTCTATACCATCCTGACGGCTCTGTTCGTCAAGCCGCTCAAGTGCAGCTTCCAGCGCTTCACTGCTGAGAGTTTCCAGCAGTCTCTGACGCTGATATTGTCGGTCTTGTTTGCGCTGACGATGGCGAAGCGCCAGGGTTTGCAAGCGCGTCTCAAACTCCTGAAATACCGTTTCATAGTGCTGGTGGTCTCGACTCTGCTGCAACGCCATTAATTCTTGCTTGATCGCGTCCAAACTCGCCAGCGTGTGGGTTTCCTGAAGGGCAACCTGATCGCGTCCTGGAATGGGCGGCACCCATCCGGCAACATGGCTGTTGCCATTCAACAGTCCGGAGAACGCTTTCAGCACCTGCGGGTCTCCCGTCGGGGTCTCAACCAACAACACGCCATACATCTTGCCTTCGTGGGAGTAGGTCGGATCCGCCGCCAAGTGCTGCATCAATTCCTGCGCGATCGCTTCTGCTAACCCAGTTCGGGGTAGTCTGAGCCACTCACCCCGTGCAGGGCAGTACCCTTCATACCAATACCCAGTGGCGGCGGGATCAGTCAGGCAAGGTTGGTGAATGAGCATCAGAAGGGAATCGAGCATCGTCATCAAGATCGGGGGTTTGAAGCCAGGATTTGCGACACACTCAGGACGATCGCAGCGACCACTGCAGTGATCCAAATGGGTGGGGTATCGAACTGACGAACGGCGATCGCGGCATACGCCCAAATGAATACCAGTGTAAAGGCAACGTCGGCGCGTTGGATGGCGACCGTTAAGGCGATCGCGGCACCCACAATCAGCATGATCACCGTCCACCCTACCCCACTCATGCCCCAGCCATCCCAACCCGCGTTATACAGGGCAGAGGCAACATTGACAATCGTGGCCACCGAAATCCAGCCTAAATACACGCTGAAGGGCACCTGGGTATACCACTTTTGCGCCTGTGATACTGGCGCTTTGCCCACTCCAATCTGCAAATAAATTCCAATCAGCGACAGCAGAATCCCCAACATGGCGATCACTGAAGGCCAGAATAAACGCAGCGTAAAGAAATACACCCAGGCAATTTGAGCCAGACAGGCAACAATCAGCAAAACATTGATTTGGCGAATGGTTGGCTGGTTGCGTTGAGCCGGACGAAGCTGATCAATGCCATAAGCAATCAATCCCAGATAAATCAATCCCCAAATCGCAAACGCATAGTTCGCAGGAGTAATTTGCACACCGCGAAGCAGCGTGTTGGCAATTTGACCAATCGTCAAGCGATCAGGTGGAAAGAAGTTTGAGAGCGTGTTGACCGCTAAGGTTGCCAGAATGGCAATCAGCGTTGAAATGTTCAGCGCAATTCCTGAATTAGACTCGTGTGTAGATAGTTTCATCGCGACTTCTTGAGACCTACAGTTTCATCCTGTCTCAATCCTGGAAAATATCACCTACCTGCAGTTGGAGGATCGGGCGATCGCTCCTTCGTTTGGTAGAGGGAGAACGGCTTGAGTTGACTGACCATTGAGTAGCTGTTTCATCCTCAACATATCCTATGGCCGTTATTACGATTGAATCGTTTGCAACCCAACTTGCGATCGCGTCCATCAATACGTATCAAAAGCATCTTTCTCCTCGCAAAGGCTTCTCCTGTCCGCATCGACTGCTACACGGAGGTGAATCGTGCTCTGAATACGTGAAGCACATGCTGATAAACCAGGATTTGCAGACCGTTCTGCAAACGGCTACTCAACGATTTAGAGCCTGTAATGTTGCCGCTCAGAACCTACGGAATCAGAAGCAAAGTGGTGGATGCATTATCATTCCTTGCTGCATACCGATTTAAGCTGAGGGTCGGTTAAAGTGCCTACAGGAATCGTCTTGTCGATGTTTTGAGACCATTTCGATTTTTGTCTGCTCCAAATGGTAAAGCTGAAAGCGCTGTAACACAAGCATTTCTCAATCCAAAATCGTCAATCCAAAATCGTCAATCCAAAATCTAAAATCGGCATGAGCCATCAGTAAAAGCATGGAAGGTAGAGTTGCCCATGAAGGACGAATATGTTCTTGTGAGCTGTGATTTTCATGATCAGCTAGAGTCGTTAGCAACCTTGCGCCAGGAGTGTCGAATTGTTTATCGCAATGCAGCAGATAAGTTGGTGGAGTTGGACGGTCGAATTGTGGATGTTTATGCCGCCAACAAGGCTGATTTTTTGAAGTTGAATGATGGGACTGAAATCCGGTTAGATCGGATTGAATCTGTCAACGGTCAGCCAATTTCTTAATTAAACCTTGTCCACGTCCAGACCTGGAGTTTTTCTGAAGAAAAAGCTCCAGATTCCGACCTGGACGCGGTTTAGCGGTGTTGTTCTACGGTTTGCACCAAACAGTCCAACTCATGCTGCATCTGAGATTGGACATGGGTGTAGCAGGATTCCACATACGCGCGATCGCGGGCGGCTTTGGGTCCGTACCAGTCAAACCAGATGGGGGGACAAACGCGAGTGTGAATTGGCACGGGCAATGGAATATTAGGCAGGGGGCCGATCGCCAGTCCCCACGGTAAGCCCAAATAGATCGGAAACACTTCTGGATCGAGACCGAAAAGCCAGGGGATTCCCCAGTCATGAACCTGTCGCGCCTGTTCATAGATGTCAGCCAGGACGATCAAGGTGTCGTGAGCACCCCAGGACACAAGCGGCACAATCGGCACATGGTGTCTGAGCGCCAATTTGATAAAGGCTTGATTGCCAGCTAAACAAATTTTGTCCCGCAAGGGATGGGGTCGAAAGACATCCTTGCCGCCACCGGGGTAGACCAGCACACTGGCTTCCTGCTGCATTGCTGCGATCGCCATTCTGGGATGAGCGGCGATCGCGCCGACCTGAGTAGCAAGCTGGGCTGACATGGGAAATACTTTCCACACAGAGGGATGCATCAATCCATAGACGGGTCGCTGATGCCCAAATCGCCGAAACCAGTCATAAATCATCATGTGCATGTCGGGAGCAGGCAACCCGCCATTATGAGAACCAACCAGCAAAACTGGCTTATGAGGCGGAATATACTCCCAACCACTGGTTTGAACTCGAAAATAGTAGCGATATAACCATTCCCAAAATGGCATTAGAGTTTGAATCACATCTGGATTTCGTTGGTTCAAAGACCAGCCCGCTTGGGTAGTCAATTCAGTTTTTTGAGGCATTCGGAAATCAAGAATACAAAACTCAACTATTTCACCCGTTGCAGAGCAATGTAGTTTTCAACCCCTATATCAATCCCAATACTGCTTTCTTCGGTCGGTTGGATTTCTGCAACCGTTTCCGGTACATCGTAGTAGTGCTTCCCCTTGAATTTGGGCTTACCACTCCGATTTCCACTGGATAACCGCCTCCACCCTGCTGAAGCGGCAACGCCAGCCGCTGGATTGCACCCAGTCGAGCTACAACCGAGGCTGTCCCACCTGCCAACCGACCCGAAATGGGAGCCGCCACTAGTACAACCCTCGAACTGGATCTGTTGGGGCTGGCTTGGTGGGCTGTGGAACTGGAGCAACGGGCGCGGTCACTTCGGGAACCGTTGGGGGTGGGGCCGTTGGCGTGAATTCTGTGGTCGTTCCAGCGTAGGGAATGAAGGTTGGATCAAGCTCACGCGGAAAGTACAACGCTTCATTGCAAGTATTCAGCGCATTAGCAGGGGACAACCCAGACGCCCCTCGACTGACTCCAACAACGCAATCAGAATAGCGAACGGGGAGCAAGCTGCGACGACAGTTGTCCAACACATCGGGAGCCGCAGCGTCTTTCAACGTACCACGAATATCCGTGACACACTCTGCCATGTCAACTGGTCGTCTAACCTGACGACAAGCTCCAAGCGCATCAATCCCGGTATAGGTACCATCTCGGCTGACTCGGCGAACACACTTCGACAAATCCTCCGGTTCTAAGACCCTGGAACAAGCCGCGATCGCTTCTTCATTCGGAATTTGAGCTTTGATCAGATCAGACGCACACTCCCGAAAGTCGGTTCTGGAATCACTGGCTGCGATCGCTGGCGTAACCGGTAGTGCTCCAAACACCAGTCCAGACAGGATACTTACACCAACAACACAACGAGTTAGCCGACTTTTAAAGTGGTAAGCCGGAAACAAACGCTCAAACTTGCTTTCCTTGAATTGGTTCATAGAGGCTGAGCTGGTTGACAAAAGGCGAAATTCGTTAGCAATTCTCTCACATCTGCTCACGATTGGCTGCCTCCAATTGGATGATTGCTTGGATTCTGTCTCCGACCGCTCACCACTCACTCATCTCTCTGAATATCGTTTTGAGCATATTTAGCACCTCCCAGCCATGAAGAAACCCAACTTTTTGCTGCAAAAGTGAAACTAAAAAAAAGCTCACTGCATCGCAAATTCAACCCCTTTAATCGACTACAGTGATTAAGCGTAAATGAATGCGCTGATTATGTCATGAGGATGTTCCAGTATGCATTTGAGTGAGCTGACCCACCCTAACCAGTTACATGGGCTGTCCATCTACCAGCTTCAGCAGATTGCTCGACAGATTCGTGAAAAGCACTTAGAAACTGTTGCGGCAACCGGAGGGCACCTTGGCCCTGGCTTAGGGGTTGTGGAATTGACGATCGCGCTCTACCAAACCCTGGATTTAGACCACGACAAAGTCATCTGGGATGTTGGGCATCAGGCCTATCCCCACAAACTACTCACCAACCGCTATTCTCGCTTTCATACCCTGCGTCAGAAAGATGGCGTTGCTGGATACCTGAAGCGGTGCGAGAGCAAATTTGATCACTTCGGTGCCGGACATGCATCTACCAGCATCTCAGCGGGGTTGGGAATGGCACTAGCCCGTGATGCAAAAGGCGAAACGTTCAAAGTTGTTTCCGTGATTGGAGACGGCGCATTGACGGGTGGAATGGCGCTGGAAGCCATCAACCACGCCGGACACCTCCCCAAAAACAACCTGCTCGTGGTGCTGAACGACAACGAGATGTCAATCTCTCCCAATGTCGGAGCCATTCCTCGCTATCTCAACAAATTGCGCCTCAGCCCACCTGTTCAGTTCATCAGTGACAATTTACAAGAGCAATTCAAGCATCTGCCCTTCGTCGGTGACTCCCTCGCTCCCGAACTGGGTCGAGTCAAGGAGGGCATGAAACGACTGGCGGTGCCCAAGGTTGGAGCCGTTTTTGAAGAACTTGGCTTTACCTATATCGGACCGATTGACGGGCATAACCTGGAAGAGTTGATTGCCACGTTCCAACAAGCCCACAAAACTCCTGGACCGGTTCTCGTGCATGTGGCAACGGTCAAAGGCAAGGGTTATGAGGTCGCTGAGCAGGACCAGGTTGGTTATCACGCTCAAAATCCGTTTAATCTGGCAACTGGTAAAGCCCTTCCTTCCAGCAAGCCCAAACCTCCCAGCTATTCCAAAGTTTTTGGCGAAACCTTAACCAAAATTGCGGAGAGCGATCCAAAAGTGATTGGTATCACGGCCGCAATGGCGACCGGAACCGGGCTGGATATTCTCCAGAAGCGGGTGCCCGATCAATACATCGACGTAGGCATTGCCGAACAACACGCTGTCACCCTGTCCGCTGGTCTTGCCTGTGAAGGAATGCGTCCCGTTGCCACGATTTACTCCACTTTCTTGCAGCGGGCCTACGACCAAATCATCCACGATGTTTGTATCCAAAACCTGCCGGTCTTTTTCTGCATGGATCGAGCGGGTATCGTGGGTGCGGACGGGCCCACCCATCAAGGGATGTACGATATCGCCTACTTGCGCTGCATTCCCAACATGGTGCTGATGGCTCCCAAGGATGAAGCCGAACTGCAACGCATGATTGTCACCGGTATTAACCACACTAGTAGTCCGATCGCCCTTCGTTATCCCAGAGGCAATGGTTACGGCGCTCCGCTGATGGAAGAGGGGTGGGAGCCGCTAGAAATCGGTAAGGGTGAAATTCTGCGCCACGGCGATGATCTGCTGCTGGTCGCCTATGGGTCAATGGTGTATCCCGCCCTGCAGACGGCTGAAATCCTCCATGAACACGGAGTTGAGTTAACCGTGATTAACGCCCGCTTTGCTAAACCATTGGATACTGAGCTGATTCTCCCGATCGCCCAGAAAATTGGTCGTGTCGTGACGATGGAGGAGGGGTGCCTGCCAGGTGGATTCGGTTCTGCGATCGTAGAAGCCCTGCTGGACGCTGCTATCATGGTGCCCATTACCCGAATTGGCATTCCGGATCAGCTCGTTGACCACGCGAAGCCCGACGAATCAAAGGTCGATTTGGGGCTCACTCCCGCTCAAATGGCAGAGCGAATCTTGAAGCTATTGAGCCAGCAGCCAGTAGCCGTTCGGGTGTAGAAAAAGCTAATGGTCTTTACGTGTTTGAGGGTTTTGAACCGATCCCTTGGAAGCCTTGCGCCTGTTGCTTTGGGAGTACATAATGCCTCGTTGGGGTAAACACCTTATATCGATCGGATTACCCCAATCTTACCCCAATAAATTGGCTAAATTACCCCAATAGCACCCAAAGTTAGAACTCTTATACTAGTTTTTTGCCTTGCATCGTGAACCCATTACATAGCGAAAGCCCCTGAAACTCTTGACTTCAGGGGCTTCTCTTCTAAGCGCGCCCTGGAGGACTTGAACCCCCGACATCAGGTTTTGGAGACCTGCGTTCTACCAACTGAACTAAGAGCGCTTACTGTGCTTTAACAGTATAGCTAATCTTTAGCCCGACCAAACTATGAAGGCTCTATAGGTAATTCAGGGAGTTAGAGGAGAAGAGTTTCTAACAAAGCAAAAAAGCAGCCCGTCGCAGCAGTTACCGTAATATAAATCCGTTCTCGCTATGAGTTTGGTTTAGCGGCTTGACTATATCCACACGTCTAGTCCACGACCCATAAAATCCAACACCCGAATTGCCCACGCTCCATTCTGTTGCCGCAATCAATCGATCAAGTTGCCATGTTCAACACCTATCGCTCATGCGCCTATCCAACGTGTTGAACAATACAAACCGTTACGCCAGATAATGTTTGTTTAACTCTTTCTTAAGACAAACCGCAGTTTTGGTCAGTGATCCCCAACGTAGTACGACAATGCTAGCTACGACAAATTGACTAGCTGGAGCGCGTGTGTAGCAAGGGCTGCCGGAGTTCTGGCTAGCCGTAAACTTTGCACACGTTTTTAGCTAAGCGAGGTCAAGGTTATGAGCGAAAACGTATTGTCGGGCTCCCGAAACGTGGCGATCGTGGGTCCCTATCTCAGCGGCAAAACAACATTATTAGAGAGTTTGTTGTTCGTGACTGGAGCCACTACCCGCAAGGGCAGAATACAGGACAGAAATACCGTGGGTGATAGTGCTCCAGAAGCCCGCGATCGCAGATGAGTGTTGAAGTAAACGCCGCCAGTACCGAACATGGCGGCGTTCGTTTTACGTTTTTAGATTGTCCCGGTTCCGTGGAACTGGCGCAAGAAACGATCAATGCGCTGATTGGTGTCGATGCGGCGGTCGTGGTTTGTGAACCGGTCAACGATCGCGTCCTGACTCTGGCTCCCTTGTTCAAATTCCTGGATGATTGGGAAATTCCGCATCTCGTCTTCATCAACAAGATGGATCGGGCCGATGTGGACTTTAATAAGGTGCTGCAATCCCTGAAGACCGTTTCCAGCCGTCCCCTCGTTGCTCACCAGTACCCAATTGGTGTGGGTGAGAATCTGGTTGGATTCATTGATCTGGTCACGGAGCAGGCTTATCATTACCATCCCGGTGCACCTGCCGATCCTGTGCCGTTGCCAGAGTCGCTGCGGGATCAAGAGAAGGCTGCCCGTAACGAAATGCTGGAAACCCTGGCAAACTTTGATGATCATCTCCTGGAAGAGCTGCTCGAAGAGATTGAACCGCCCCAAGAGGAGATCCTCCAGGACTTGAAAATGGAGCTGGGGGCAGACCAGATCGTGCCAGTCTTTATTGGCATTGCCGATCGCGATTTTGGGGTGCGTCCCCTGCTGCAAGCCCTGGTGCGAGAAGCGCCTGAGCCGGAAGTAATGGCGGAGCATCGCGGCATTACCCTGAGCGACCACACCCCGCTGGCCCAAGTGCTGAAAACCTACTACACGCCTCAAGGTGGCAAACTCTCGCTGGTGCGGGTTTGGCAGGGGACAATCACCGATGGCATGACGTTGAACGGTGTGCGAGTTGGGGGCATGTACCGTCTCATCGGACAGCAACAGCAAAGTGTGAATGCGGCTGAAGCTGGAGACATTGTGGCGCTGGGTCGCATGGAGGGTATCAAGACGGGAGGTACACTCACGAATGGTGACCCTGCATTAGGTACTGAGTTGCCCAAGGCAGAGCAGTTGACACCCGTATTTGCGCTGGCGATCGCGGCCGAAAAGCGCAGTGACGAAGTGAAGCTCTCCGGTGCTTTAAGCAAGCTGCTGGACGAAGACCCTTCGCTGGCATGGGAACAGCACGGCGATACTCACGAGGTGATTCTCTGGGGACAGGGCGATATTCATTTGCAAGTGGCGATGGATCGGTTGAGTCGCAAGTACAACCTGCCGATGACCGCCCATCCACCCCAGGTGCCCTACAAAGAAACCATCCGCAAGATGGCTACCTCCATTCACGGACGCTATAAGCGCCAAACGGGCGGACACGGGCAATTCGGCGATGTCTACCTCGATATTCAACCACTCTCGCGTGGGGAAGGCTTCAACTTTGACGAGAAAATTGTCGGTGGAGTTGTTCCTCGGCAGTACATTCCCGCCGTGGAACACGGAGTGCGAGAGTATTTATCGCATGGGCCACTGGGGTTTCCGGTGGTGGATGTTGCCGTCACGCTTACGAATGGGTCGTACCACTCAGTAGACAGCTCTGAACAGGCCTTCAAGCAGGCAGCCCGGATTGCAATGCAGGAAGGGATGGCGAAGTGCCAACCCACTTTGCTGGAGCCGATTCTGAATGTCACGGTTTCCGTGCCCACAGACTTCACGTCCAAGGTGCTACGCTTGGTGAGCGGACGGCGTGGACAAATTTTGGGCTATAGTGCCAAGTCGGGCTGGGTCGGTTGGGATGAAGTCGTAGCCCACATTCCCCAAGCAGAAATGCATGACCTGATTGTGGAACTGCGATCGCTGACAATGGGCGTTGGCTTCTTCAATTGGGAATACGACCATTTGCAAGAAGTGCCCGACAAACTAGCCGAGCGCGTCCTCACGGTCACTGGACATAACAACGGGAAATAGCCTGATACTACTCGGTTGGGTAGTGTTTCAAATGTGTGGTTGGCATCTGGTAAGGGCACTACACTGTGATGCCTCTGCGGGAGACAAACAACACGTCTAAAACACCACCTGCTAGTCTTGGCTTGTTGGGTTATGCTATCGCTAACCCAACCTACGAAAGAATCGGAGTTTTGAGAGTTTTGTCAATCAGATTGGGAAGTAATCCTAATACCTCGTGCCCACAAAGTGGGGCAGACGATATGTCTGCCCCTATGAAATGCTCAGGTAAATTGGTAATCTTAAGCGCAAATCTTACGCAACCCACTTCTGGGCAACGAGTTCAGCCAGGTCAACCACGCGTTGGCTGTAGCCCCACTCGTTGTCATACCAGGCAACCACTTTCACCATGTCGCCATCCATCACGATCGTCAAAGCGGCATCAACGATGGCGGACTCGTCCGTTCCCGCATAGTCACTTGAAACCAACGGCAGATCGCTATACTTGATGATGCCTTTCATCGCACCTTCCGACGCAGCTCTAAGAACGTCGTTCACCTGTTCCGCGATCGTGCTTTTTTCGACTTGAACCACCAAATCTACAATTGACACGTTAGGCGTGGGCACCCGCAGCGCAATTCCGTTCAGCTTTCCTTTCAGTGCTGGCAACACCAGGGCGACCGCTTTTGCCGCACCGGTAGAAGTCGGCACAATATTAATTGCGGCTGCCCGTGCCCGTCTCAAATCTCGGTGGCTTGCGTCCAGCAGGCGTTGATCACCGGTATAGCTGTGAGTGGTGGTCATGGTGCCTTTGATGATGCCAAAGTTTTCGTGGATGACTTTAGCGATCGGGGCAAGACAGTTGGTGGTGCAGCTCGCATTGCTGATAATCGTATGCTTGGCGTGGTCGTAATCCTGGTGATTCACACCGACCACGAAGGTGCCATCATCTCCTTTTCCAGGAGCCGTAATCAAAACTTTCTTGGCACCGGCATTCAGGTGCTTGGAAGCACCTTCCCGGCTGGTAAAAACACCCGTAGATTCAATAATCAGGTCAATATTCCACTCTTTCCAGGGCAAGTTCTCAGGGTTGCGGTCTGATACGCATTTGACAACCTTGCCATTGACCGTAATGCTGTTATCGTCAGCGCTAATATCGACACCATTCAACTTGCCCAGCATGGAGTCGTATCGGAGCAGGTGAGCATTGGTCTTGGGATCAGAAGTGTCATTAATAGCGACTAAATCGATTTGGCTATCCTTCCGACCCAGCCAGCATCGCATGAAGTTACGCCCGATTCGCCCGAAGCCGTTGATCGCTACTCTAATCACTGCGTCTTGCCCTCTTGTAATAAATACCTAGTCGATATAGGAATCATACGGTGCAAGGGGATCTCGGCGCAACAATTCTCTATGATTACTTTTTTAATAAGTGTGTCAGTTCCCATACATAACAGGGAATTTGAGGCTTTGAGCCCGACTGTCGCACTGAATCGATTTGTTATCGAAAACTACCTTCTAAAAGAAAATAGAGATGGTTTTCTCAAAGATTTATGAACAATCTGGGCAGGGGCAAGTCCGATTCTGATTGGTCTGATTCTGATAAAGATTATGGGTAATGATATACCGCCTGACTGGTTCTGGCACCCAATACCGCAGCGATCGCCCCATCTGATACCGCTCTCGAACCAGACTGGAGGAAATTTCCACTTGCGGCATGTGCAGCACATGCCAGCGCAATTGAATTGACTGGATTAACAGTTCGGCAGCAACCTGTTGACATTGAATTTCGGCATCCTGAGTACTGCGCGGGGCAACCAGCCAACGGCATTGAGCAGCGATCGCCGCACTATTCTGCCAATGGGGTAAACTTTGAAACGCATCCATTCCAAGAATCCAGTGCCATTGAGTATCCGCGTAAAGGCTATCTAACGCATTCAGGGTTGCGATCGCATACGAGACTCCGCCTCGCTGCATCTCTACGTCCGAAGCCATGAAGTCCGGGTGATCTGCGATCGCCCGACGCACCATTTCCATCCGATGCTCAAATCCCAACAACTCTTGATCCCGTTTGTGAGGTGGGCAGTAAGTCGGCACCCAAATGATTTGGTTGAGGGCAAACTGCTCTAACGCCGTTTCAGCCATCAACAAGTGTCCCCAGTGAATCGGGTTAAACGTGCCACCCAAAATCCCAAGCTTCCTCTGGCGCAAAATCCCCATGAAGTTATTGTTACAGGTAATCCGGCTCACGCGATCGCGCCACCGCAAGAGCTTCCAGATCCAGCCGTGCAGCCAAAGCAATGTCGCCCGGTGACAATCTGACGTTGCTCCAACCCGTGCAGATTGAAGTCTTGAATCTGCATCGACTCACTCCGGGTTGGTTGACACTCCAGCTCTAACATCTGGTTAAAGTCGCAGTCGAACAGCCGTCCATCCCAGGAAATCGACAGCGTATTGCGGCACATCAACCCGGTAAGGGTTGATGGATTGAAGGAGTTGACCAGCAGTTCCATGTAACGCTGCAGGTTGCCGGATTGCTCCAGCCATTCCAAATAACGGGAAATGGGCATGTTGTTGAGCGTAATCAGGCGATCGAACGTAACGCCCTGATGCTGCAGCAATCCGGTTTTCCACTCCTGCTCTAGTTTGGACGGGTTGCTCGATAGAAATGCTCCCACCGGGTTGCTCATCAACGTCAGACACCGGTTTGGATCGCCCTGCCCGTACCCGGTTGCGTTCAGCCGTCGCAGCGCTTGAATTGACTTTTCAAAGGCACCCTCGCCACGTTGCGCATCGGTGTTGCGCTGGCGGTAGTGGGGCAGTGAACAGACCACCTCGACATTTCGTTCAGCAAGCCACTCTGGTAAGTTCTGCAGGCGGGGGAGGAGGAGTACGGTTAAATTGCAGCGATCGATCACCTGCTTGCCCCGTGCCACACACTGATCGACCAGATAGCAAAAATGAGGATTCAATTCAGGTGCGCCACCCGTGATGTCTACCGTGTGCGCTGCCGTTTGATCCAGGGCAGACAGGCAGGCGTCAATGGTTTCTCGACTCATCTGTTCTAGGCGATCGGGCCCGGCATCCACATGACAATGGCGACAGGTCATGTTGCACAACTTACCCACGTTAATTTGAAAAATCTCCAGGTTGGCGGGTTGCAGACGTTGCCAGTTGTGAGCCGTCAGCGTGGCGGTAAAGTTGCCCTGGTGAGGAGTTGCAGACAGATCCACTGACTCCAGTGTAGCGATTTGGTACTCGGTAGAGGCAAGGGGAGATTGGCGACGGCGCAAGGTGGTGGTTGGTTTAGGCCCTGCCGCTGAGTTGTCAAAGTCGATGGAAGTAGGTGCCTGAGTCGGTTGCATCTGCGATCGCTGCTGAAGTTAGCTTGCAAGTCTAAACCATGTCCAGCTCAGAATCTGGAGCTTTCCCTGAAGAGAAACTCCAGGTCTGAACGTAGACAAAGTTTAGAACAGCTTAACGCACTCCTGGTTCGTCCTTGAGTGTGATGACCTGGGTGGAGTCGGCGATCGCCCGGTCGGAATCCTGTTGTAGCCATGAGCACTTTTTACTGCTCACTGAACTGTTTGGGTATCAGGGGTTTCGGGAGACGGGGAGACAAACGGTTGCAGGGTGTTGGGGGCTTCAGGAGTGGGGGCGATCGGGGGTTGAGTCTCATTTGAACCATCGAGAGCAGGCGAGAGGGGCGGTTGCATGTCGTCAGGAGCGGTGAACGGTGATACGGGGAATGGAGTATCGCCAGGGATTCCAGGAGACGGGGAAATCGACGGCTGCATCTCATTGGGCGCTTCGAGCGGAGGGGAGACGGGGGATTGCGGATCATCACCAGGGGTTTCTGGGTAGGAAGGGGAAGCAGGGTCTTCCTGTAAGGGTTGGGGAGGTTGCGGGGTTCCCCATCGTGCTTGCATTTCCATCAGTTCAGGGATAGTCACGAATTGGTAGCCCTGGCGCTGTAGCGAGGAGATAATTTGCGGCAGGGCTGCAATGGTTTCGCTGCGATCGCGCCACCATCATGCAATAACACAATCCCACCCGGTCTGACATTACTCAGCACGTTGTCAATAATCAGTGGGGTAGACACGTAGTAATCGTGCGAATCGGCTGACCACATGGTGACCAGGTAGCCCTGTTGTTTGGCGTAGTTTGCCAACTCGCCACCCAAGTTGCCGCCCGGTGGTCGCATTAGGTAAGTTCTAACGCCAGTTGCCTGATAAATGAGTTTGGCGTTATTGCCAAGTTCTTCGGCAGCCGTTGCCACATCCAGGTCATTCATCAGGTGCCGCCAGGTATGGTTGCCGATCGCGTGTCCTTCAGCAACGACCTTTTGGGCAACGTCTGGATTCTCTTGCAGAGCTTCTCCAACCCAGTAAAACGTGGCTTTAATACTGTTCTGCTGCAAAATGTCGAGAACTTGCTCAGTGCTGGTTTCCAGGGACCATCATCAAAGGTCAGCGCAACAACTTTTTCAGCTCCGGTAGGGGGGGCTTCGTAAACTGTTTGTCCCTGGAATGGCTGGGGAACCGTGAAGGTTAGATTTTGTGCAGAGGGAAGGTAGGGCTGAGCGGAGGGGAATTGGTTTGGAGTTGGCGGCGTGTGGGCGATCGCGGTTTTGGCTTGCCCAGGAGCAGATCTCGAAGTTGAATGCTGCATCTGCTCCTGGGCCGGTGTTGCTGGCGTTTGCTCTTGAGTGGGAGGCACTTGCATCTGTTCTTGAGGGGACGTGGTGGCAACGGAGGCGCGGTCAGCAACGTGTCCCGTTGTTTCCAAATAAATCAACCAGTAGCAGAAGATAAAGCCCACAAGAGCCAGCCGATTGAGCAGAAATGAGCGCAGAATTTGGAACCGACGCCCCTGTGCTGGGCCGTGCGATCGCGAAATGGGTGTTCTACGAGTCCGAGTGTGCGATCGCTGGTTAGCTGGTGTTCTAATCAATACCGATTGTCGCCAGAGAATGTCTCGCTGTCCGGATACTCGCGCCATAATCCTCACTTCGCGAATGGCAGCAGAGTTTAACGTCCAGAGCCGGTAGCAAATGTGGCGGACTAACGGGTTGCGCGCCTGCAGACAAGCCGTTCGGTTGCGGGTGCGCCGAAAATTGACCATGATTTTCAAACAGCCAGAACGAGCTAATCCGGTTTGCACATAAATTCCCTGCGGACCCAGAATGCTGTTGATCCAGTACGCGATCGCTGGAAGTTCCCCTGTCGCGCTAGTTCCAGGATCGATGGCTTGTAGTAACTCGGTGAATAGGTCATGCCCGTCTTGAAAACTGTTCGTTGTCGTTTGTCATTCTCTCGTTGTGAACTCCAAAGTGAACGACAAAAACTGAGTCAAATAACTGAATTTACGCAAACTAGCGTAGCCTATGTACCTGACGTTGAAGCAATAATTTCTGACAGGAACCCTTTAGCTGCAAAGATTCTTTAAGGTAGTCATTGGTCAATTGTCTTTCTACAAATGACGAATGACGAATGTTTTTCACTTCGCACTTCGTACTTCGCTATAAACCGCACTCAATCGAATCAAAGTGATGACCCATTCAACCCCGCAACATTCTGCAAATCCAAGTCAAGCAGCCCAGCGATCGCCTCAAGCTGTACTACCGAGTGGTTGGATGATTCTGGTGCTGGCGATCGCGGCCCTGGTTGCGGCTCCGGTGCTGGTTGTTCTGGCTGGCATTTTTACCAACTCGGCTGCCGTCTGGAACCATCTGGCATCAACGGTTCTGTTCAAATACATTGTCAATTCCATCTGGCTGATGCTGGGGGTGGGGGTGGGGGTGGTCGTAATTGGAGTGGGGACGGCATGGTTGGTGACGATGTGCCGATTTCCAGGACGGCGAATGTTCGACTGGGCTTTGCTGTTGCCAATGGCGATTCCGGCGTACTTGTTGGCCTATGTCTACACGGAACTGCTGGTTTACTACGGCCCGCTGCAAACCTGGCTGCGATCGCGGTTTGGCTGGTCAAGTGCTCAGGATTACTGGTTTCCAGAGGTGCGATCGCTGTGGGGAGCGATCGTCATGCTGATTCTGGTGCTGTATCCCTATGTCTATTTGCTGGCGCGATCGGCCTTTCTGTCGCAATCGGTTTGTACCCTGGAAGCCAGCCGCAGTTTGGGCTGTAATCCGTGGCAAAGTTTCTTCAGGGTAGCGTTGCCCTTAGCCCGTCCAGCCATCATCGCCGGGCTATCGTTGGCATTGATGGAAACCCTGAACGACTTTGGCACCGTGCAATATTTCGGAGTTGAGACCTTTACAACGGGCATTTACCGTACCTGGTTTGGCATGGGAGAACGGGTCGCCGCAACCCAGTTAGCTGCCGTCTTGCTGCTGTTCGTTCTCTGGCTAATCTTGCTGGAACGCTGGTCACGGGGGCAGTCCCGGTATTATCAGACGGCGAACACGATTCAGCAGCTTCCGGGCTATCCGTTGGCAGGGGTGCGGGCGATCGCGGCTTTCCTCGCCTGCTGGCTGCCTGTTGCCCTGGGATTTTTGGTTCCCGGATATGCCCTGCTCAGACTGGCCATGAGTCCATCTCAACCCAGTGATAACGCAGCCTCGGATTTCTCAGACGGTGCCGATGATTTTGCCACTGCCGCATCTGGTAGTCGCGTCGATGATCGCTTCTGGAGCTTCGCCAGCCATAGCTTTACGTTGGCCGTGTTGACGGCCGCGATCGCCGTTATTTTATCAGTTGTGATGGCCTATGGAGTGCGTCTATATCCCAAACGCGGCACCCGATTTGCCACCCAACTGGCCGCAATGGGGTATGCAGTACCCGGTTCGGTGATCGCGGTTGGAATTTTAGTGCCGTTAGGTGGCTTGGATAACGCGATCTCTGCCTGGATGCGCTCCACGTTCGGAATTTCCACGGGTTTGTTGCTGAGTGGCACGATAACAGCGCTCATCTACGCCTATTTAGTCCGCTTCCTGGCCGTCTCCTTTAGCAGCGTGGATGCCAGCCTGACCAGCATCAAACCCAGCCTGGACGATGCGGCCCGTAGTTTGGGACACAGCCCCACCAGCACCCTGCTTCGCGTTCATGCCCCGCTGATGTGGGGTGGAATGCTGACAGCGGCCATGCTGGTGTTTGTGGATGTGATGAAGGAACTCCCAGCAACGCTGATTGTCCGCCCCTTCAACTTCGATACCCTGGCTGTGCGCGTTTACAACCTCGCTTCCGATGAGCGACTGGCAGAAGCAGCCACTCCGGCACTGGCGATCGTGGTCGTTGGGCTAATTCCAGTCATCCTCCTGAGTTGGAGAATTGCTCACACCCGACAACGGGAAATCGAATAATAAATGCAGAAATAGTGTCACGTAGGGCGCATCTAATGGTTGGAGGTCGTTTAGCTCGTTCATCCAGTTGCTGTTCGACCACAGTTTTGGCAAACCACAACCCAATTTGCCATGACGTCAGCACTAAACTGGCAAGGGTTGTACTCGTTTGCAGTTTCTCGTAGAAATGTTGCCACTCAGAAGTATCCGGTCTCACCGATTGGTCAAGCGCTAGCATCGCTTTAGAAGTTTATTATCTTAGGCGCACCCATTCGGTACGCCTTTTTTGTCTCTCTTCTATTCTCGCTAATCCTACGCTGTCTCCCCCTTCCTTCGGATGCGCCCACTGACACCTCATACCTCTCTCGACCTTGGTGTACCGTACTCAACGGAGAATTGCTACATATCCTGGATCATTGGTAGAGGACGGCTGGTTTTTCGTGAATTCGGGCTTCGATCGGTTTGACTTTTTGAATAAAGGTGATCAACGTTTTGTAGTCGGGTGGTGGGGCATTGGTGATGTAACCGGCTTCCTGGGCGATCGCAGGTGTTGCCTCGTTCATCACCTGTTCAATCGAGCGTTGCTGGTTTCGTTCCACCTCCGGACTGATCAGCACAGCTCCAGGTGGAATGCGACGGCTAGCATGAAGAATTCTAAACTCTGTATTCGCAAATTTGCTGCGGTATTGCTCCAATTCATTTTTTGCCAGTGCGCCAGCCGTTACCTCTCGCTTGGCTACCCACTCCAAAACAGTCTCAGGCGTTGGAGCAATGCGAATCTCCGACATACTGGTACCATACAAATCATAGAGTGGAACATAGTAGCCCGTTGCCGAACCAGGCTGTCCCAACGCTACACTTTTGCCATTTAAATCAGTCAATTTCTGAATTGGACTGTTTTTGAGCACGACCAATACTGAGCTGAGATTAGTCACACCTTGCAGTGGAAAGAGTGGCAGATAATTGGACTTGGAAATGGCGATCGCCGCCAGCCCTGGAGAGGCAAACACCAACGACCAAATTCGTCGCTCAATTTGCTCGACTGATTTGACTTCGTTATATGCCGGTTCAAGTTCAATAATTGTTTTAAGACTTTTCTCTAGATACTGGGTAAACCGTTGGTAGCGGTCAATCGAACCACTTCCTTCTCCATACGCCACCACACCCACCACAAGTTTTCCTAATTTGTTTGGGTTTGTTGTTTTGGCAAAGGTGCAACCTGCCAGCATTAGAAGCGCTTGAGTTAAGAGCGATCGGCGCGTAATCATAAGGCAGCAAACTTACCCCGCATCTGTATATTTATTGGGTTAACCTACTTATTTGTCATTTGTGAGTGATAAAGGTAAGGGATGGAACATTGAATGAGAGGTACGAGATAAAACGTGTATAAACCACGTCCAGCTTGGAATCTGTCGCTTTCCCTTCAGAAAAACTCTAAATCTGGGCGTGGACAAGGTTTACTTATACCTTTTACTGACCTGATGTGTATTATTCATCAATCAATCTTTGGAGACGGTGATGCTTAAAAACTTGAGACTGAGTGGGAAGTTTAACCTTCTGTTAATTGCAATCTTTCTGATTGCAGTGATTCTGAGCGGTGTCGCATTCTCAGCAATTCTAAACCGCAATGCAGAGCAAGAGGTCACATCAAAAGCAAATTTGTTGCTCAAAACGATGCTGTCCGTGCGTCAATACACACTCACACAGGTGAATCCTCAATTGGCTCCTCGATTGGAGACCGAGTCAGAGTTTCTACCCCAAACCGTTCCCGGCTACTCCGCTCGCGAGGTGATGGAAGATTTGCGCAAGAATTCAGAATACTCAGACTTCTTTTACAAAGAGGCCACCCTGAACCCAACCAATCTGCGTGATAAAGCAGATGGCTTTGAAACCAAGTTGGTTGAGCAGTTTCGCGGCAACTCAAATCTGAAAGAACTCACGGGTTACCGTTCTTCACCCGCTGGTGATTTGTTCTACATTGCGCGTCCGATTCAAATTGCCAAGGAAAGCTGTCTACGCTGCCACAGCACTCCAGAAGCAGCTCCTAAGAGCCAATTAATCACTTATGGCAGCAGCAATGGCTTTAACTGGAAGCTGAACGAAATTGTGGGTGCTCAAATTATTTCAGTTCCTGCCAGTGGAGTCATAAGCAGCGCCCGTCAGGCCCTGCTCGTATTTATGGGAATTGTAACGGCCGCGTTTGCCATCGTGATCTTGGTGATTAACCTGTTGCTGCAAAGAGCCATTATTCAACCCATTAATCGCATATCTAAAGTAGCAAATGAAGTCAGTATGGGAGATATGGGGGCTGAATTTGAGCAGGAATCGAATGATGAAGTTGGCAGATTGGCAGCTGCTTTCAATCGGATGAAAACCAGTTTGGTGATGGCGATGAATATGCTAAGGAAAGACGAGTAATGTTTTGCGAAAGGCTTCTGTTTCGCCAGAGTTTGGGAGATGTTTCGCCAATGTTTCAATTAGCTCGATGCGGGAAAGTGCGGGCTGTTGGGAAAGGGTTCGTTGAACAATCAGCGGAGCGATCGGTCCAATCGATTTTGCCAACTCCTGTTCACACCGTTTGACAAAATTGGGATCGATCGCAGGCACTGCCGGAGAAAGGGTGGTAGGAGCTACCGTTGCCTCTTGAGTTTGAACCTTGGATTTAACCAATGAAAATTCGCCCAAACGCTTCAGTAAACGGTTAGCTTGTTCTCGAAAGTGCGGCTGCTGTGATTCTGGCAGTTGAAATACCAATCGCTCTACCAGGTCTTCAGGCGTTTGAGCCTGTTCAAGGGTTCGCTTCAACACAACTGATGCGATCGGTCCAATACTGCCTGCCAAAAGCTGCTCCAGGGACTTCTTCAGGTCACTCGATAACTGGGTTGATCCCGGAGGAGACGTGATCTCCTGTGCGTGACCCGGTTGTCTATCAGTCAGCTGACGGCGATTCTCTTGACTGTACGAGTGGGCAACCGTAGGGAAATCTTGAGACGCAGCAGAGTTGCTGGAAACACTTTGCCCCAAAATTTGATAGAGCGCTTTCAATGCTTCTGTGGCATTGGGATACCGCTGACGGTAGTCATAGCGCACCATCTTGTCCAGGAACGTTGCCAGTTCTGGGCTAATCGAAACAATACTTCGCATTAACGCACAGGAAAATTCTTCAGTCTCGGGGTCTCTCGGAAAATCTTTGGGACGCAAACCCGTTAAGGCTTCAATACAAACCATGCCAACAGCGTAAAGGTCACTACTGTAGTGTGGCTTAAATGCTTGTTGTTCACTAGGCATGTATCCAGGAGAGCCGATCGCAACCGTCATGGTCGTAGGTCCAGAGACGGTCGCTGTATGGCTCCTCACTTCTTTAACTGCTCCAAAATCAATCAGCACAATCCTACAGTCACTATTCCGCCGGATCAGGTTAGTGGGTTTGATATCACGGTGAATGACATGCTGTTGATGAACAAACGCCAGTGCTTGCAGAACATCTTGTAGGAGTGAGATTGCGTAAGTTTCACTCAACGGTTTGCCAGGAATAATTTCCCGGTTCAAGAGCTGACCTTCGATGTATTCCTGGACTAAGTAGAACTCTTGGTTCTGCTCAAAATGAGCCAGTAAGCGAGGAATTTGATCATGTGACCCCAGGCGATATAAGGTCTCAGCTTCCTGGTTAAATAGGCGTTGAGCCGTTTGTAAATGGTCGGGATCACTGACACTTGGCTTCAGTTGCTTAACCACGCACACAGGATGTCCGGGCAGGTGAACATCCTTGGCCAGAAATGTCTGACCGAAGCCTCCACCCCCCAAATGTCTGAGGATTTGATAATGACCCGCCAGTATTGTCTCCATCGCCGCGTTTTACATGGTTGGCAAACTCGCCAGTAGGAGCACCTCCTGTACCCTGCAGTGGTTCAACCTGTATTTCCAAACTACTCAATCCTGAGCTTTTGCCGGACTAACGGATTGGTTCAGGAGCTGTAAGCGCTCTACTGTAGATCTACTACAGAGCATATCGCACGTATCTCGGAGTCAGAGAGTTTTCTGTTAATAAAAATTAGAAAAAAAAGTAATCTTAAGGATTACCTCTGCGCAGACTGCACTACTCGCTTTTGTAGCGACTCCGCTCGACGTTTAGCAGTTGAATTGTTGGGATCAAGGGTCAGAGCCTGCTCATAGACTTCTAATGCCTGAGTGGCAAGCTGCTTACGCTCATACGCATGTCCCAAATTATTGAAAGCAGTGACGTAACTGGGGTCTAGTTTCAGCGCTTCCTTATACTGACGGATGGCTAAATCGTATTGCTCTTGAGCGAAGTAGGAAAAACCGAGCGCGTTATACAGCATGGCGCTATCCTGAGCGGAAATGTCTTCTAATTTCAAGGCTTTTTGGAATTGAGCGATCGCCTGAACATAAACGCGCTTGTTCAAAAAGATGCTGCCCAGTTCATAGTATTCCCGTGCCGTTCCCTTCTCCTGACTCAGCTTTTTTGGAGTCGAGTCAATGAATTTTCAACGCTGCGGGTTTTGAGCACCTGGCGGAAGATAGTCCAGGCTGCCACACTCAATAGACCTAACAGCAACGAGATGTAAATAATCGGAAACTCAGTGTTCATATCAACCCTCTACCCTCCACTCTCTACCCTATTTTCTCATTCTCTCTGTCACCTCACTGGCAGTCCCCAGTAAATTGCTCGTTTTGTCAGCCAACCGTTCGATCGCAAACGAGTCAGGGTTTGATCAATTTGCTGCTTGAGATCACTGTATTGGTGACCCTTGGGTATCACAACGCTTAACAGTTCTGTGGACAGTAAAGGGGTTAACAGTCGATATTGGGGAAACTCTTGTACCCAACCCGTTAAAATGCTGGCATCGGCTGCAAAGGCGATCGCACCCCCCGTTTCCAGTGCAGTTTTGGCGTCTTCATAGGAATCAACACTCACCAGTTTCGCCTCTGGCAAACGCCTGCGAACGGCTTCAATCGCGCTAGAACCATTTAGAACGGCGATCGCTTTTCTGTTCAGATCCGACAGCGTTCGCACAGATGGATCTCTGGTGATCAGGGTAGTTCCATCGGCGTAGTAGGGAAGACTAAAGCTGAGAATACGCAGACGGGATGGGGTCAGAGTAACTTTGGCGATCGCAATGTCTACCTCATCATTCAGCAAAGCGGCAAAGCGATTCTGATTCGGAACAGGTCTGAATTCAACCGCATCTGGACGACCCAAAATTTCCTGCGCTAACTGGCGCGCCAAATCAATTTCCAGCCCTTGAAATTGCCCATCGGCTTCGCGAAAGCCCAATGGACGCACATTATCTTTGACCGCCACGATCAACCGCCCTCGTTTCTGAATGGCTTCCAGGTCAGCGGCAACTGCTTGCAGAGGAGTGGCAACTAAAAGGCTAGCTAAACCAACACTCAGAAACCTACTCGCGATCGTCGGTAGCCTTTTAAACGTATGCTGTGTAGACATAGCGTTCAACAATAAACTCTTGAGGTATTTGCAGTCTATCTACCAAACGCTTTGCCCCTAAGGAGTTCACATTTCACCGCTCAAATACCCTCTATGCAGTTTTTTTCGCGAATTGACCCGCCAGTTCCAACACTTTGCTGAAGCCAGTTGGGTCTAAAATCGCCATCTGGGACAACATCTTGCGATTGATCAGCACATTTGCTTTTTTCAGGTTGCCAATCAGTTGGCTATAGCTCATCCCATGTTGACGGGCGGCTGCGTTGATGCGAGTAATCCAAAGACGGCGGAAGTCACGCTTACGCTTACGGCGATCGCGATAGGCATTCCGCAACGCTTTCATCACCTGCTGATTCGCTGTCCGAAACAACCGAGAGTGAGAACCCCGGAAACCCTTCGCTAACTTAAGAATTTTTTTGCGGCGCTTACGAGCAACATTACCGCGCTTTACCCGTGCCATAACAAACGTCTTCCTTGAACTTTATCTAAGTTTTTCAGTAAAGGTTAGAGGCTTGAAACCGGTATCAATCCTAGCTCCTGGACTCTAATTCCAAGTTCCAATTTCCTAGAGATAGGGGAGCATCAAGCGGACGTTTGCCTCATCCCGCTCATTAACAGTAGCTAGACCGGTAAGGCGACGCTTACGGGATCCACTTTTATGCTCTAGCAAATGATTTCTAAACGTCTTGCGACGCATAATCTTGCCAGATCCACTGGCTCTCAATCGTTTAGCAGCCGCTTTGCGGGTTTTTAGCTTCGGCATGGGTCACTTTCAAAATCAACACAGTCCATTATTGTAATACCAGGTTTAGCTAAATCTCAAGCACAAGGCCAAATTTTCTGAATCAAAATCTGCTCGTTTAGAATTCAGTAAGTTAAACTGAGAATACAAACTGCGGGAATTCGCAGGGGCTTCCAGGTTTTGAGAAAGAGTTTACTTCTTGGGAGGTGGGTTGTTACCCACTTTTTTTTATTAGTATTCCGATGACTCATCCACTTATTCCACAAATCATCGATTTGGCTAAACCAGTAGCAGAGTCTTTAGGCTTGGAGTTAGTTGGAGCGGTTTTTCAGACAAACCAACGCCCTCCAGTACTGCGAGTGGATGTTCGCAATCCCGAACAAGACACCAGCTTGAATGACTGTGAACAAATGAGTTGTGCCCTGGAATTAGCCCTTGATGAGGTGGGAATTATCCCAGATGCCTATGTTTTGGAAATTTCTAGTCCTGGTGTTTCCCGTGCCTTAAGTACAGATCGAGAATTCATTTCGTTTAAAGGTTTCCCTGTAACGGTTACGGCTTCCGAACCCTATGCTGGTCAGCAAGAATGGACAGGACAGCTCATCCGGCGAGATGAAACAGCGGTTCACCTCAACCAAAAGGGACGAGCGATCGCCATTCCTCGTGGTCTTGTTACCAGGGTTCAACTTGTCGATCACCAAGCTTAAAGCTGCTGACTTAAGACTGGCATCGGGACGGAGAACCGTCGTTACCGCTGCCTGTAAATCATTTAGAGAAAAGAACTTAGCCTCAAATTGGCTGTCTACCTGGCGTTTAAACTGTTTGCCAAACTTATCCATAAACCTTTTAACAGTAAGTATCGTTACATCACTCGCTTCATCACACCCCAACACTACGGAGATTTAGCTTATGTCAATGGTTGCCTTGCCTGGACTCAGAGAGATGGTTGACAGTATTAGTCGAGAGCGCAACCTGCCTAAGTCTGCTGTTCAAGCCGCTTTACGAGAGGCACTACTAAAGGGATATGAACGCTATCGTCGGACTCAGCGCTTAGACAGCAGCGGCTTTGACGAAGACTACTTTGCCAACTTTGAGGTTGAGCTAGATGTTGAAGAAGAGGGGTTCCGGGTTTTGGCAACCAAAACCATTGTTGAGGATGTGGATAACCCCGACCACCAGATTGCTCTACAAGAGGTTCAAGAGGTGGCTGCTGAAGCTCAACCCGGTGACACTGTCGTGCTGGATGTCACACCGGATCAGGGAGAATTTGGTCGGATGGCAGCAATTCAAACAAAGCAGGTGTTAGCGCAGAAGCTTCGGGACCAACAGCGCAAGCTGGTTCAAGAAGAGTTTCAAGACCTGGAAAGTACCGTTTTGCAGGCAAGGGTGCTCCGATTTGAGCGCCAGTCGGTCATCATGGCTGTCAGCAGTGGATTTGGACAACCAGAAGTCGAAGCTGAATTGCCAAAACGGGAACAACTTCCCAACGATAACTACCGGGCAAACGCTACCTTTAAGGTGTATCTAAAGCGGGTTTCAGAGGGTTCTCACCGAGGCCCACAGCTATTGGTATCTCGGGCAGATGCTGGATTGGTTGTGTATCTGTTCGCAAATGAAGTTCCTGAAATTGAGGACGAAATTGTCCGGATTGTGGCCGTTGCGCGAGAAGCCAATCCTCCCTCTCGTTCAGTCGGTCCTCGTACCAAAATCGCCGTGGATACTCTGGAGCGAGATGTTGATCCGGTGGGAGCTTGCATTGGTGCTAGAGGATCTCGAATTCAAGTGGTTGTCAACGAACTGCGCGGCGAGAAGATTGATGTGATTCGGTGGTCGCCTGATCCAGCTACCTATATCGCGAATGCGCTCAGTCCTGCACGGGTAGACGAGGTGCGGCTGATTGATCCGGAAGGGCGGCAGGCGCATGTGTTAGTGGCAGAGGATCAGCTGAGTTTAGCGATCGGAAAAGAAGGTCAAAACGTTCGTCTGGCAGCTCGTTTAACAGGCTGGAAGATTGATATCAAAGATTCTGCTAAGTATGACTACGAAGCAGAAAATCGTAAGATAGCTGCCGAGTTTCAACCTTATGAGCCAGACCAAGAACTAGAGGAAGAGGAAGAGGAGTTGGGCGATACGGAATTGGACGCGCCTCGTGATGAAGAGTAGCCTTCAATCAGAAGTTTATGGAACCAAACTGCCGTCGTTGTATTGCTTGTAGAAGGGTTGCCCATAAAAAAGACTTTTGGCGAATTGTCCGGGTGCATCCATCGCACAGCGTGATTTTAGATAGGGGGATGGGACGCTCTGCCTATTTATGTCCTCAGAAAAGTTGCTTAAAGCTTGCTCAGAAGAAGAATCGGCTAGGGCGAACACTGAAGGCATTTGTTCCCGAATCTATCTATCATGAACTTTGGCGGCGTTTAGTTAAGGAGGTATAAGCCCTAAATCATCAAAGTTAAGTAAAGGTAGAGGCAGAGGTATTTGGATTGGATGTCGGGGTAGGGAGTTTGTAATTCATCATGTGTACCCTGCAGAAGGCGAGAAGCGAATTGTGCTACCTTGCAAGGTAGGGATTCAAATGTTACTGTATACGCTCTGGGATGTCTGACTCTTGACGACTACGATGCAACTGATTCGCAAAACTCTTCACCCCAACGAAGAAAGTGTCTGTTGGAACTCTCACGACCGCTTTGATGGGGATGCGCGAATGGGAGGAGAGCAGGCTTCTGTTTTAATTTAAGTGTTACTCTCAATCAAGTTTGAGTTTAAGTACCCACAGTCTCTAAAGATTCGTGCAAAATTAGAGAGAGTAACTGTTAACAAGGTTGTCATCTCTAGGTGACCAAGTCATCTATAAGGGTTTGTGATTTGCCTATCATCACAAGATGATAGGCAACGTTGAGGTTTAAGATCGAGAGGGTTAAGGTTTGGTTTTGATGTCGTTTTAGTCGGAACGGTAAGCAACTATGTGAAAACTGGATCGGTACGAAGAGGAAAGACTGGATGAACAGTGGCAAGGTTAGAATTTACGAACTATCGAAAGAATTAAACTTGGATAACAAAGATATTTTGGCAATCTGTGATCAGCTAAATATCTCGGTGAAGAGTCATAGCAGCACAATTAGCGACTCTGAAGCTGAGCAAATTCGCGCCGCTGCCGAGAAGTATGTCGCTAGTCATCCATTCTCTGGGAAACCTTCTCGGCAGGGAACCAGTCAGTCAACTACAGAGTCAAAGTCGCGGAGTGCAATGCCCGTTCAGAAAAAGCAGCAGATTGTGGCAATTAAATCGGTGACGCGATCGCCTAATTTGGAGCCACCAGTACCCCCCAATTATGTTTCTCCTCAACCAGATTCAAACCAGGCTGTTCAATCACCACCTGCAAGACCATCTGCCCCCAATCGACCACCTGCAAGACCGACGGAGGCTGGTTCTGACCAGCAGGTAGAAGCCCCGCAGACTCTAGAAACGCCTGCTCAACAACCTGCCCTCCCTGACGACTATCAATCTGATATGCAGTTTGAACAGGCATCACAAGTATCTGCCCCGGTTGAAACCGCAAATCCACCAGAGTTGATTGTTCCACCGCAGCGATCAGAATCTGCAGCGAGTTCTCCCAAGCCTAATCTTTCTAATCGTCCGATTTTGAAGCGTTCTAAGGCAGATCAACCCCTTCAGGAATCATCAAGCGGGTCTGATACTGAACCAGCCACAGGTGATACAGTAGCGCGATTCTCTAAGGCAGAGGGTATGCCAGCGCCTAAGCTACCTGTGAAACCCTCTGCCTCAAGGTCTTCGACTGGGCGACAATCTGCAGCGAAGGGACCTGAAAAGCCCACTCCTCGCTCTCAGACAATCGTGGAACTGCGGCGTCCTAAGCCTGTCCGTTCTGAGACAGAGGTTAGTTCCCCAGCCGACGCCAAAGTACCTGGCGTCGAACAATTAGAGCGTCCAGAGCTAAGGATTAATCGCCCGACTAAACAAAAATCTTCGACGGACGAACCAAAGGTTGCTACGGAGGATGCTCAATCCCTACAGCCCAGACCCACTCTGCCACGCTTTGCTAAGAAAGCTAAGGATTGGGAGGAAGAGGAAGAGGGACAACTAGCGAACAAGCCGTCCAAGGTAGGCACAAAAACAAAGCGGCGTGTTCAGCCTGATTTGGATGAAGAAGAAGACCTGGATATCCTTCTAGAAGATGACGAAAACGACGATGCTGAAGCAGTCGCACAAGTCAGCCTGTCATTGGTGCGTCCTGCTAAGCCAAAATCGATGCGGCAATCCCCTGCAAAAACACCCGCCGCAACTCCACCCACTCAGCGAAAGAAATCCTCTAGCTATCGAGATCGCCGCGATCGCCGAGAAGAGATCAAAGTCGAGAAGCCCGAAAAGATTGCCTTGAGAGGAAGTTTAACCGTACAGGAATTAGCTGCCACAATGGTTATTCCTGAAACTGACATCATCAGAACCCTTTTCATGAAGGGCATTGCAGCTACAGTTACCCAAACATTAGACCTTGAGACCGCCACAATGGTGGCAAATGAATTGGGTGTTGAAGTCGAAACCCAGGAGAAAGAGGCCGAAGCTCGTAAGGTAACTGAGATGATCGATGTGGAGGATTTAGAAAGCCTCCAGCGTCGTCCACCTGTCGTGACGATCATGGGTCACGTAGACCACGGAAAAACTACGCTCCTCGACTCCATTCGCGAGACGAAAGTTGCTCAGGGAGAAGCAGGCGGCATTACGCAACACATTGGCGCTTATCACGTTGATGTGGAGCATAACGGCAATATGCAACAGGTTGTCTTTCTAGATACTCCAGGTCACGAAGCATTTACTGCAATGCGGGCACGGGGAGCACGGGTAACCGATATCGCAATTCTCGTCGTCGCTGCAGATGATGGTGTTCGTCCTCAAACGATTGAGGCAATTAGCCATGCCAAAGCCGCTGAGGTACCCATTATCGTTGCCATCAACAAAGTTGATAAGGAAGAAGCCCAACCCGATCGCGTCAAGCAAGAGCTGACCGAATACGGACTAGTTCCCGAAGAATGGGGCGGTGACACAATCATGGTGCCGGTCAGCGCTCTAACAGGTGAGAATCTCGATACTTTACTGGAGATGATCTTACTGGTGGCAGAAGTTGAAGATCTGCATGCCAATCCAGACCGTCCTGCTAAAGGAACCATTATTGAGGCTCACCTTGACAAGGCTAAGGGACCTGTTGCCACCCTGCTGATTCAGAATGGCACCCTGCGAGTTGGCGATATTCTGGTAGCAGGTTCTGTCCTGGGTCGAGTACGGGCAATGATGGACGATCAGGGGCAGCGAGTCAAAGTCGCAAGTCCTTCTTTTGCGGTTGAGGTTCTGGGGCTTGGAGATGTTCCAGCGGCTGGAGATGAGTTTGAAGTCTTTCAAGATGAGAAAGATGCTCGCTCTGTTGCATCAGCTAGAGGGGATAAACAGCGAGAATCGCGCTTGTTGGCAGCAATGTCCTCTCGTCGTGTCAGCTTAAACACTCTTTCCGCCCGTGCTCAAGAAGGCGACCTGAAGGAACTCAATCTTGTGCTTAAAGCCGATGTTCAAGGTTCCGTAGAGGCAATCTTGAATGCCTTTAAGCAGCTTCCTCAGAACGAAGTTCAGGTGCGAGTCCTGTATGCGGCTCCCGGTGAAGTGACCGAAACCGATGTAGACCTTGCAGCCGCTAGCTCTGCGGTCATCATTGGCTTTAACACCACTTTGGCAACTGGAGCACGGCAAGCGGCTGACCAGGCAGGTGTAGATGTTCGTGACTACAACATCATCTATAAGCTGTTGGACGACATCCAGGCAGCAATGGAAGGTTTGCTGGAACCGGAGCTGGTTGAAGAAGCTCTGGGTCAGGCAGAAGTGCGTGCCGTCTTTCCAGTTGGTCGTGGACAGGTAGCGGGTTGCTACATTCAATCTGGTAAGGTAATCCGTAACTGTAAAGTTCGGGTGCGTCGGAACGGACAAATAATTCATGAAGGCAACCTGGATTCGCTAAAGCGGATTCGAGAAGATGTGCGAGAGGTCAACGCTGGCTATGAATGTGGTATTCGGCTTGATGCCTTCAACACCTGGGAGACAGGCGATATCATTGAGACCTATCGCATGATTACAAAACGGCGCACGTTGTCGAAGTGATAGAAAGGAGTTAAGGAATGGAATCATGGGGCTAAGAGTGTATAGTGAGCAGTCAACAGTGGATGGTGAACAACGAGCAGTAAATCCGACAACTGCTGCCTCGTTACTGTTAGCTGACACCCGGCACCTTAGCCTCTGGAGTTTAGACTAATCGGTGAAGAAAAGGGGTCAAAATCAACGACCTGACCATTTGATGGTCAATGTTGTATCAAGTGATTTGACCATGCGTAATTTTGACAAGCTACGAGAGTCTCGCTACTAAACCTATGGGCTGATGAGCAACAGCCAAGATGTGCTATTTGATCTGATGGATGCGGTGTTGCTCAGTCTGCTTTACGAGAACGGTTGTTTAGCAAGTAAGTACAAAAGCGAACTACGCCTGATGTGTAGCCCAACTGTTAACTTAACCGAACACCTGTTGCACCACCTGCTGCGAGTTCGATCGTGATTAACCGCTCTGATAACCGTTCGTCGTGCCCACGGTGCGGTCATCCTAATTTTGATTATTGCCTTGTGTCTTCCTCAGTTTCAGTAAAAACCTGCAATAAAAAGTGTGAACTGTTAACTACGTAAATTGCAGTAGTAAAAGCAAGGAAAAGTAAGATCAACTCAATATTCATAAATTTTTGCTGGCTGTTGCCCTAAGTGCTGCTCTAATAGTTTCTTCAACACCTCCCATTTAAATTCCTAAAGTGAAATTTGTAAAGTCTTTGTAAACCCAACATGTAGCAAACTTTATCCCTCACTTCCACCTTTTCATTCCCGGACGTATATATTTATGGATATTAAAGCCGCTGTGGCCTTTGAAGCAGGCAAGCCACTCAGCATCGAAACCGTACACCTGGAAGGTCCAAAAGCCGGAGAGGTACTGGTGGAAATCAAAGCGACTGGTATTTGCCATACGGATGCGTTCACTCTCTCTGGGGCCGATCCGGAGGGACTGTTTCCCACTATTTTGGGTCACGAAGGGGCAGGTATTGTGGTGGATGTGGGTTCCGATGTGAAAAGCGTTAAACCTGGTGACCATGTTATTCCCCTTTACACACCAGAGTGCCGTAACTGTGAGTACTGTCTAAGTGGTAAGACGAACCTCTGCCAAGCGATTCGCACCACGCAAGGCAAAGGTCTAATGCCCGATGATACCAGTCGCTTTTCGCTGAACGGCACCTTGCTTCACCACTACATGGGCACTTCCACGTTCGCGAATTATACAGTGTTGCCCGAAATTGCCGTTGCCAAAATTCGCGAAGACGCTCCCTTTGACAAAGTTTGCTACACCGGATGTGGCGTTACTACTGGGATTGGTGCCGTAATCAATACCGCGAAAGTGGAACCTGGTGCGCGGGTCGTTGTGTTTGGGCTGGGTGGGATTGGGCTGAATGTGATTCAAGGCGCTCGGATGGTGGGAGCTAGCATGATTGTGGGAGTAGACATTAACCCTGCTAGACAGACTCTCGCAGAGCAGTTTGGCATGACCCATTTTGTAAACCCCAAAGAGGTGGAAGGTGACTTAGTCCCGTATTTGGTAAATCTGACTAAGGGCGGTGCGGACTACACGTTTGAATGCATTGGGAATGTCAATGTGATGCGTCAGGCGTTAGAGTGCTGCCACAAGGGTTGGGGCGTAAGTGTGATTATTGGCGTTGCTGGTGCGGGTCAGGAAATCAGCACTCGTCCGTTTCAACTGGTAACCGGACGAGTGTGGAAGGGAACTGCATTTGGTGGGGCGAGGGGACGTACAGACGTTCCTAAAATTGTGGATTGGTATATGGACGGCAAGATCAACATTGATGATTTGATCACGCACACTATGCCGTTGGAGCAAATTAATGATGCCTTTGATCTAATGCACAAGGGGGAATCTATCCGCAGCGTAGTGACCTTCTAGCCTTGTCACGCGCGAAAATCCGATAAGCAAGTAGACAAAGCACTAGTGATGGAAAAGCGATCGCCTATTTACGTAGGAAGGCGATCGCTACTTTGCCTGAAAGGGCTATAGGATAGACTGACGTTCACTATCCATCAAATGCGCTTTATCCAACTTAACTGTTAAATCTGCCTTATGGAGGCGGAGGAAGTCAGATAAAAGTCAGATGAAAGTCAGAGTTTCTCTATAGCCCGGTCAGCCTCTCAAACCATGGGAAAGTTTGAGAGGCTGACCTCTTTTAAATCAGGACTGAGTAATGAGGACTGAGGACTAAACGAGTGACTCAGCACTCAGTGCTTGATCTGGGTGACTGACGAGAGTCGAACTCGCTAACACTGGTGTCATAGACCAGCCCCTCCACCACTTCGGGTTCACCTATGTATCCTCAAGAGTACGGATAAGCTGTCCTTCAAACCCAACCCTAGATACAGCAGCCAGAGGTTACAATAGGCCGTTGATCAGCTTACTCTGGTTGAACCAATATGACCTCTGCTGCTCCTGCAAAAACCCAGTATGAAGCGGTGATTGGCTTAGAAACCCACTGCCAGCTCAATACCGCAACAAAGATTTTCTCAACCAGTTCGACCAAGTTTGGAGAACCCCCAAATACGCTGATTGATCCGGTGTGTATGGGGCTGCCAGGAACACTACCGGTGTTGAATCAGAAAGTGCTGGAGTACGCCGTGAAGACAGGGCTGGCGTTGAACTGTCAGATTGCGTCCTACAGTAAGTTCGATCGCAAGCAGTATTTCTACCCCGACTTACCCAAGAACTATCAAATTTCGCAGTACGATCTGCCGATCGCCGAACACGGTTGGCTAGAGATTGAATTGGTCGATAAAGAAACCAGCACGGTAACTCGCAAGCGGATTGGGATTACTCGCCTGCACATGGAAGAAGATGCGGGCAAATTGGTGCATGGTGGGAGTGACCGCCTCGCCGGCTCCACCTATTCGCTGGTGGACTACAACCGGGCTGGGGTGCCATTGTTAGAAATCGTCTCCGAACCGGACATCCGCAGTGGGCAGGAAGCCGCAGAGTATGCCCAGGAGTTACGGCGAATTCTACAGTATCTGGGCGTCAGCGACGGCAATATGCAGGAAGGGTCGCTGCGATGCGATGTGAACATCTCTGTGCGTCCTGCAGGTCAGCAGGAGTTTGGCACCAAAGTTGAAATCAAGAACATGAACTCCTTCAACGCGATTCAGCGGGCGATCGAGTACGAAATTGAGCGGCAAATCGAAGCTGTGGAGTCGGGGGAACGAATCATTCAGGAAACGCGCCTCTGGGAAGAAGGCTCCCAGCGCACCATCAGTATGCGCGTCAAGGAAGGCTCCAGCGACTACCGCTACTTCCCAGAACCCGATTTGGGACCGATTGAAGTATCGAGTGAGCAACTGGAGGACTGGCGATCGCAGCTCCCCGAACTGCCTGCTCAGAAGCGCCACCACTACGAAACAGAACTGGGGCTGTCAGCCTACGATGCCCGCGTGCTGACGGGCGATCGCGCCATTGCTGAATATTTTGAAGCCACGATTGCGGCTGGTGCGCCTGCCAAGCCAGCCGCAAACTGGATTATGGGCGAGATTAGCGCCCACTTGAATAGCAATACCAGCCTGACCATTAATGACCTTCCCCTGCAGCCGGAAAGTCTAGCGGAGTTGATTGGATTGATTGAAGATCGCACCATTAGTAACGCAGCGGCCAAGAACATTCTGCCGGAGCTATTGGAGAAAGGTGGCTCTGCGAAGGCAATTGTAGAGCGCGATGGGTTGGGGCAGATTTCGGATCAGGGCGCGTTGGAAACCGCGATCGCCGAAGTCCTCACCGAAAACCCCAAAGAATTAAACCAGTACCGCAACGGAAAAACCAAACTGCTGGGCTTCTTTGTTGGACAGGTAATGAAGAAAACGGGTGGTCGAGCAGACCCCAAACTAACCAATCAGTTGCTAGCGAAGAAACTGAACAGCTAATCGCCGATCGCTTGCTGATACCAATCAGTTTGCTTTGCTGCTGTAGCTGGGCTGTATACCCCAAAACTGATGCATTTTGAGCAAAACCTCGAAGTTTTAAGCAACGATGCGGGTCATGATGATTTGATTCCTGGTTAAAAACTCTGAGGTTTGCGTAAGTCTTTTACCTCAAAGCTTGATAGAAGCTTCACGTCAGGAAAGCAGAATTCTATCTTTCTTGGTTAAAAAAACACGAGAAGGGGGTGACACCCCCCACCCCATTAATGTCATACTGTGTTAAGTAGATGCACCCTGATGATAGGGGGAGGCGCTCTGGCGGCTCTCCCTTTTTTGTGCCCAATCCGACCCGGCATTCTGCTAGTGGTCACAGAACTTTACGCGAGTGTTGTCAATCCGTCGAAGTAATCCTTCAATTGGCGATCGTGGTCATGAGACAGAGTCCCAATCGGTACCAGCTTAGGAGAAAACGCCTTCACATCAATGACTTCCATTGGGTCATTAATATGCATGGCTCCGGTCGCTTCAACCTCCACCACCACGCAAATTGAGTGAACACGGCCGTCCCGTTCAGGGGACGAGTAAACTCCAACCAGGCGACGAATCTTAGATACCTTCAATCCTGTCTCTTCGGTAAGTTCTCGATGGATGGAGGTTGCGATATCCTCGCCCCAGTTCACCATCCCTCCAGGCAGCCCCCATTTACGATTATCACGCCGCTGAATCAGGACGATTCGACCATCTGGAAGAACTGGAATGATGCTGGTGCCCATAACGGGATGGCGAAACAAAATTCCCAACACGGCTTGTGCAAAGTGCCACAACTGATGCATAGATAAAAAGCTACGGCAGAACTAATATGACGATCGCAAGTAGGTCTAAGGCAGATACACGACTATCACCTGGTTAAAACTTCACACTCAACCCAGATCCGCCAGTATTTCTTCAGCATGGGATTCTGGTTTAACTTTCTTATAAATCTTTTCGATCGTACCATCTGGGCTAATGACGAAGGTGTTTCGACTGATGCCGATATACTCCTTGCCCATGAACTTCTTCAGCCCGTAGCTATCGTAGGCCGTAGCAACCTGTCCATCCTGATCAATTAGCAGTGGAAATGGCAAGTCGTATTTGGCAGCAAACTTTTCGTGGGATTTGGCATCGTCGGTACTAATACCCAACACAATCACATCGTTGTCTTGAAATTGGGCATAGGCATCCCGAAACCCACAGGCTTCCTTAGTGCAACCGGGGGTATTGTCACGAGGGTAAAAGTATAAGACAACCCGTTTGCCTTGCAAATCAGAACGTTGAACGATATTACCTTTGCCATCGGGCAGGCTGAAGTCAGGTGCGGGGTCGCCAAGTTTTAGAGTCATGGAATCCATCTATGCACAAGCGTCAGCCATGCATCTTAGACGGTTTTTTTGCCATCTGTCCAGAGCATTTTTCATAAAACTCCCTTGGAACTGGGAATCGCGTGAATCCGACGTGGATCAATTTCAACGGCCATGCGCAGCGATCGCGCAAACGCTTTGAAAGTTGCTTCAATAATGTGGTGCGAATTGATGCCATCAAGCTGGCGAATGTGCAACGTCATCTGGGCATGGTTGACGATTGCCACGAAAACTCGCGTACCAGTTGCGTATCGTAGGTGCCGACCCGCTGAGTCGGAATCTGCAATCCGTAGCCCAGGTGCGGTCGCCCAGAAAAATCCAGCGCAACTTGAATCAGAGCTTCATCCAGCGGCGCAACAAAATGACCAAAGCGGACAATTCCTTTGCGATCGCCCAGGGCCTTGTGCAGCGTCATCCCCAACGTAATCCCCACATCCTCATTCGTGTGATGGTCATCAATCTCAATGTCACCCGTTGCCCGCACCTCCAGGTCAACTAACCCATGCGAGGCGATCTGATGTAGCATGTGATCCAAAAACGGAATTCCCGTCTTTGCAGTGCATTGTCCAGTGCCATCCAGGTTAACCGTCACCTGCACATCCGTCTCTCCGGTTGTGCGGCTGACTGATGCCGTTCGACAAGGCGCGGTGAATTTCTGAGCTAAATCTAGCGATCGGTCACTCGTCTGCATGGGATAGTTCAATTAAACAGGTGCTCTTCCATTATCTGAGCCTACTCATCAAAACCGATCAAATTCACATTCTCTCTCATCTCCCCCCCTCCCCCCACCTCTTTCATCCCTTCACCTCTTCATCTCTTCATCCCTTCATCTCCCCCCCTCTCTTCACCTCTTCATC
>JAAUSG010000216.1 GCA_012034055.1 Leptolyngbyaceae cyanobacterium RU_5_1
CACTGAGCCGTCCAAGCTACTCGCCATCGAGTTCACGGAGTCGGTGAGGTCTTTCCAGGTGCCGGCAACCCCGCGCACCTCGGCCTGTACCCCCAGTTTGCCTTCGGTGCCCACCTCGCGTGCCACCCGCGTCACCTCCGAGGCGAAGGAGTTGAGCTGATCCACCATCACGTTGATCGTGTCTTTCAGCTCCAGAATTTCGCCTTTCACATCCACGGTGATTTTCTTAGACAGGTCGCCATTCGCTACCGCCGTCGTCACCTCGGCAATGTTGCGCACCTGAGCCGTCAAGCTACCGGCCATAAAGTTCACCGAATCGGTCAGGTCTTTCCAGGTGCCAGCAACGCCCTTCACCTCGGCTTGCCCACCCAACTTGCCTTCTGCGCCCACCTCGCGTGCCACCCGCGTCACCTCCGAGGCAAAGGAGTTGAGCTGATCCACCATCGTGTTGACGGTGTTTTTCAGCTCCAAAATCTCACCTTTGACATCGACGGTGATTTTCTTGGACAGGTCGCCATTCGCGATCGCCGTCGTCACCTCGGCAATGTTGCGCACCTGGGCCGTCAAGCTGCCTGCCATCGAGTTGACATTGTCCGTCAAGTCCTTCCAGGTGCCAGCAACCCCACGCACGTTTGCCTGCACACCCAGTTTGCCTTCCGTACCCACCTCCCGTGCCACCCGCGTCACCTCCGAGGCAAACGATCCGAGCTGATCCACCATCGTGTTGATCGTGTTTTTCAACTCCAGAATCTCGCCTTTCACATCCACCGTAATTTTCTTGGACAGGTCGCCATTGGCGATCGCCGTCGTCACCTCGGCAATATTCCGCACCTGCGCCGTCAAGCTACTCGCCATCGAGTTCACAGAATCCGTCAAGTCCTTCCAGGTCCCGGCAACCCCCGGCACCTTCGCCTGTACCCCCAGTTTGCCTTCGGTGCCCACCTCGCGTGCCACCCGCGTCACCTCCGAGGCAAAGGAGTTGAGCTGATCCACCATCGTATTGACAATTTGCGCCGTCTGCAAAAACTCCCCCTGCAGCGGTCTACCGTCAATTTCGGTGGCGATCGTCTGCGACAAATCCCCATTTGCCACGGCCCGAATCACCCGCGCCGTTTCCGCCGTGGGCTGCACCAGATCAGTAATCAACGTGTTGATCGAGTTAACCGCCGCTCTCCAGGATCCCCTCGCACTGCCCAACGACGCCCGCTCATTAATCTTGCCTTCCTTACCCACCACCGTGCTGATCCGCTCCAGCTCATCCGTCATCCGTTCGTTCATCTCGATCACATCATTCAAAGCGTCGGCAATTTTTCCCGCGATACCCGTTTGGTCAATCGGCATCCGAACTGAGAAATTCCCTTTTTTGACCTCTGTGAGAATCTTCAAAAGCTGCTTAAGGTCAAGATTGTCGGTATCACTAGTCATCTGAGTGGTTGGCATTGTTTCGTTCCTTCGGCAAGCACGTTCATGATCACAGTTTCAAATCTGCCATTCTTGCTATCGAATAGCGCCCCTTCTGCAGCTCTTCAATCAATACTGCCCGTGAAGTTTATGGCGGTAGAAGCACGCGATCGACCTGTGTATTTCTACTAATAGATAGATGAAGATTAGACCCTGAACAATCACAGTTTTTTACTAATACACCCCTCCGTATTGTCGTTTAAAGGCATTGATGTTTGTCCTCTACCGAAAGATGGAAAGAGTGACTCACAGCTTATCTTCCTGTGGGGTAAACTGTTCGGCGAGGGCTGGAGAGGAGAGAGGGGGAGATGAGGGGATGAGGAGATGAGGAGTAAACCCCCTTTACCCTTTACCCCCTGCTCCTCAATTCTTATGGTTTATGATCACCTTTAGTATTCTCTTGACTCGTTAGCAGAAAGGAGTCTTCTTGTCAGATCAGCCTACTCGCGATCGCGCCGATGGTTTAGAAATAAACCTCGATACTTTGGTGGAAACGGTTGTCAAAGCGGTCATCGCAGCCAGCCAAACAGACAATTTTGAAGAAGCCCTGGTGATTCGAGATGAGATCCGCCGTCTCCCAGATGAGCTGATTACGGAAGTCCTGAACGGCGTCATGCTGAGTTTAGTGCAGATAGAACCTGCGCTGTGCCGCTGGTTTATTCTGGATGTCTTTCTCCACGACGCCGATCCAGAAGGCAAGGCAGATGTTGCCGAACGAATCAATTTACTGCTAGCCGATTTTCAAGCTAAATGAGAACCAAGCAACCTGGCCATTTTTCCAGGTTTGTTACGAGTAATGACATATTCAGGGGTGGATCAGTCCGAGCATTTTTTGTGAGGTGGACATCCTGTCTGCCCAATTCAGGACGAGAGAGATGCCTATCCTCAAAGGGTTTGGTTTTATGGGGAAAAATTTGATATAAGGGCCGCATTACCCGATCGCCCCCCGCAAATCTCATGTCTCGCCGCCATTCCCTGCGTTACCTCATTGCCTTAGCGCTATCGACTCTGCTGACAGCCTTTCTATGCAGCGCGGTGCAAAGTAGTTCCCCCTCCGGGGTAATCGCCCCAGCACAAGCAAAAATTTCCCCTCAATCCGCTCCATCCCCTTCAACCTGCATCGATGTCACGCTTTGTACCCCAACCTTATTGGCTGACTCCTCCCGGATGCAGCAGGGCAAAGCACTCTATGAGTCGGGAAAATTTGCCGACGCGATCGCTGTTTTGCAACAAGCCGTGCAGCGGTATCAGCGCCAGGGAGACTCACTGCGACAGGCGATCGCCCTCAGCAATTTATCTCTAGCCCATCAGCAACTTGGGCAATGGAATGAGGCGAATCAGGCGATTACTGAGAGTCTGAGACTATTAAGATCAGGAGAAAAGCCTGAAATTCGAAATTTATCTTTTCTTGCTCATGCTCTTGAAATTCAGGGTAATGTGCAATTAGAAACTGGACAAGCCGAGCAGGCGATCGCGATCTGGCAACAGGCAGAATTAGTTTACAAACGCTTGAATGATGCGAATGGAATTGCTAAAAGTCAGATTAATCAAGCACAGGCATTACGAGTACTCGGTTATTATCGCCGTGCATTGACGATGCTGACTGAATTGCGTCAAACATTCCAAACTCAGCCAGATTCAATTGCAAAAGCAGTGGAACTGCGATCGCTCGGCAATGCGCTGCGCTTAGTTGGCGATCCCGAACAATCCTATGCCATCTTGCAACAGGCACTAACCCTGGCTAAACGGCTGCAGTCTGCTCAAGAAATCAGCACCATTCTGTTTGGATTGGGAAACACGGCGCGATCGCAACAAAACACCCAGGCTGCGATTACCTTCTACCAAAATGCAGCTACCTCAGCCCCAACAGCCATCAATAAAATTCAAGCACAAATCAACCTGTTCAGCCTACTCATAGACACTAACCAGCAATCCACAGCACAATCTCTTTTGCCCGACATTCAAACTCAACTGGAAACATTACCTTCCAGTCAGTCCAGCATCTATGCTCGCATTCGTTTAGCACAATCGTTGATGAAGTGGCAGCAGATAAAAGCAGAGCAACGGATAAAAACGGATGAAACAAATGGGCAACTACCTTTATCCGCTTCATCCGTTTCTGAATCCGCTGCCAAATCCGCTGCCAAACTGCTGTCAACCGCTATCCAACACGCCCGTATCCTTGGCGATCGCCGTGCAGAATCCGGTGCGATCGGGAGTTTGGGTAGTGTGTATGAACAAACTGGCCAGTGGCAAGATGCTCAGAAGTTAACGCAACAGGCGTTAAATTTAGCGCAAGGGCTGAATGCACCGGATCTTTCCTACCGCTGGCATTGGCAATTGGGGCGGTTGTTAAAGCAACAGGGAAACATAACTGGAGCGATCGCGGCTTACGATGCAGCGGTGGGTGACCTGCGATCGCTGAGAGGCGATCTGGTTGCCGTGAATCGAGAGGTGCAATTCTCCTTTCGGGAAAGCGTGGAACCGGTGTATCGCGAGTCCGTTGAATTATTGGTGCAGACTCAAGCTGGGGAATCCACTGAACAAAATCTAGACAAAGCCAGACAGCGAATTGAAGCGTTGCAACTGGCTGAACTGGACAACTTCTTTCGAGAAGCCTGTTTGGACACGCGCACTGTTCTGCTAGACAAAGTGGTTGACCAGGACAATCCCACGGCTGCGATCATTTACCCGATCATCTTGCCCAACCAGCTAGACGTGATTGTCAAACTTCCGAAGCGATCGCTGCACCATCACACGATTAAGATCCCCAAACAGGACGTTGAACATCTTCTGCAGCAGCTCCAACAAAACCTGACTGAACTCGATGCCACAGACACGGTTCAGACGCTGTCTCAGCAGGTCTATCGTTGGTTAATCGAGCCGATTGAACCCGATTTAGATCGTCAGGGCGTGAATACACTGGTATTCGTCCTGGACGGAGCCTTTCGCAGCATTCCCATGGCTGGACTCTATACAGGGCAGCACTACTTAGTTGAAAAGTATGCTGTTGCGCTCAGCATTGGACTGCAACTGTTGCCGCCCAAAGCGCTGGTCAGAGAGCCGCTCAACGTCCTGGCAGCCGGATTGGTCGAACCCCCTCTTCAGTTTCAGCAGCAGTTTCCACCCCTGCCCGAAATCAAGTCTGAATTTAACTTGATTGCGAAAACGGGAATTGCAACCCAGCAGCTTCTGGATCAGGCGTTTACCAGTCAAGCGTTGGCTGCGAAAGTCAATTCCGTTGGGTTTAACGTCGTGCATTTGGCGACCCACGGGCAGTTTAGCTCTCAAGCAAAGGACACGTTTATCCTGGCAGCCGATGGACCGATCAATGTCACCCAGTTGGATTCCTTATTACGGAGCCGCAGCCAGTCGCGATCAACCGCGATCGAGCTGCTCGTGTTAAGCGCCTGTCAGACTGCAGAAGGCGACGATCGCGCCATCCTGGGACTCGCGGGAGTTGCGGTCAAAGCAGGCGCACGCAGTACCCTGGCGTCCCTGTGGCAGATCGACGATCGCTCCACCGCCATCTTGATTGGCGAGTTCTACCGTGAACTAGCCAGCCGGCAAGTCACGAAAGCAGAAGCGTTACGACGTGCTCAACTTGTCCTGCTCAAAAATTATCCCAACTACGATCGCCCAGGTTACTGGGCGGCCTATGTTTTGGTGGGTAATTGGCTTTGAAGCTGACTCCACTCCAATTACCCCGGTTCGCGGAGGGGCGTAGCATTGGGTAAAAAAATCCTTGCCCCATGCTACGCCCTGACAAGATTTGATGGACTCAACACAAAATCCGTCAGAATTAGGAACGTATTACATCTTTCCTTTTTGCATCACTTCCTGAAGGTGCTGACGGACTTCTTGAGCTTGCTGCTGATCTGTTTGTTGCAACTTTTGAAGCAGTTCTACACAAGGCTGCGATCCTATTTCCTGGGCATCCTTGATATAGGTTGAATAGACTTTAACTGCTTCAGATTTGTTTTTCAGCACAGCAAGCAAATCATATTCGAGGTCGCTAATGGCTTGTGAATTACCAGTCGTAGGCATAGAATTACCCTCCATTATGAACGATCAAAATTTCTGCCGCGATCGCTAGACTCCTACCGGAGTTTTGACGCTAATATCTCGATTAACGCCATCCGACTCAAGTGCTTCTCCCTCAATAAAGGAACGAAGCATCCAGGCCATTTCTTCATGCTGCTCCATCAATCCGGTTAGAAAATCAGCCGTTCCTTCATCGTGGAATTTGTCAGATGATTGGTCAATGTGATCTCGCAGATTACGAATAATTTGCTCATGATCATCCACCAACCGAGTCACCATTCCCATTGCGGTAGGAAGATCACCGGCATGCTCTTTGATGGATGCCATGCGCAAGAATCCTTCAGCCGTACCAATGGGATAGCCACCTAAAGCACGAATCCGCTCTGCAAGACTATCAATGCTTTCTGTTAAAGCTTCATATTGCTCTTCCCAGAGTTCATGGAGTGTCCGAAATTGCGGTCCAACCACATCCCAGTGGTACTTCTTTGTCTTGATCAGCAGTAAATAAGCGTCTGCTAAATCGCGATTCAGCAATTCAATTACGCCTTGACGTTGGTCATCTGTAAGACCGATGTTCAACTTCCGCATTGTCTTAAGCTCCTTAATCAGGGTTCTACTTATCAGTCCAATAAAATCAGTTAGAAAACATCAGTCGGTAGAAAGATTAGCTTAGTGTGCGATCGCACTCGTTAATTGAAATGGTTGAGAAGCCGATTCAACCAATTGCTGAATAGAGCCAGACTCAAATAAGTAGCGATATTCCTTCATCTTTAGCCAATACACCTCTTTAGAAAGTCCCCTTGAATCTGAGGGTTCCAATGATGGTACTTCCCGCCAACAGTGTCGGCAAAACCAGTAAACATTTGAACTACGAACATGACGTAAAAGCTTACTTGAGCAGTAAAGGCAAGCTGGCATGGTAGTTTTTTAAAGCCTCAAATTAAAAAATGGGTCGGATGTAGCGAAGTGTTTGCGCAACCGGGTTGACTCAATGGGTAAAAATCACGCCATTGAGTCCTAAATAGAGTTGAACGATTAGCCGAAAAATTATTGGTATCTGCAAGAGATCGTTGACGTAGGGGCGGGTTTAGCAGATAATTGAACGCTTAAACCAACCATGATTGGCAAAACCCGCCCGTACAGAAAATTGCGATTTTATCAAATTCGCATTCTTAAGAGATATGAATGCGTTAAACTCTTTATCGTTTTGTTTTTATCTTTTATCCTTCTGTTTTTATCGCGTTATCTACTACGATTCTTCTACAATTATGTTGTTAACGCCTCTATCCTGAGAATTACACCTGGAGACATAAGGAATATACAAGTGCAATGTGATTCACAACACATTGATTCCTGGAACCACTGAATTCTAAACAAACATCTTCAACCTTTGCAGCAGTTGATCGATAGAAAGCACTCCTTCAATTCGTTCAACGGGTTGCCCCTGCTTGAATAGTACTAGCGTCGGTAGTGCTTGAATTTCGTGTTGTGAAGCAAGTTGAGGATACTTGTCTGTATCAATTTTGACAATTTTTACCTGCTCTTTCATCTGGTTGTTCACCTGCTCCAGAACTTTGGCCATGATCTGACAGGGTCCACACCAGGTTGCGTAGAAATCTACTAAAACGGGTAGGTCTGAACTTGCTAACAAATCCTGGAAGCTACTGAACTGCTTTTTGGTTGCCATTTGTTCTATTCAACAGCACTACACTTACAATACTAAGGTTTTCAAGTCCAACCTAACCAGAGCTTTATGGTGCTTTTACCCGCTATCAAGTGATTCGATAGAGTTGTCCCGCAGGTTTTTGAACAATTCGTGAGGCGCATGGAAACAGTTACCGAGAATCGTCCCGTAGAAAATCGCTCTATTAACCTCTCAACGCTCATCCTGGCGTCCCTTGGAGTTGGAATTCTGTTTGGAGTTCTACTTAACCTGTATTTTCCAAGCGCCATTCAACCCATCGATCAGTACATCCTGACTCCGCTTGGCAAAGCTTTCCTGCGTCTTATTCAGTTTGTCGTGATTCCAATTGTTTTTTCGTCGCTCATTCTAGGATTAACCCGGATTCGTAATGCTGCTCAGGTTGGGCGATACACCATTAAGTTGATTGCGAGTTATTTACTGACTGGCGCGATCGCGGTTGGCTTGGGAATGGTCGTCTCAGCATTTCTACAGCCAGGTGCTGGTATCAACGGATTTTCGCTTGCCGCTGTTGCTCAGGTTCATCAGAGTCAATCGCTAATCGATTGGCTGGTGAGCCTGATTCCCGTCAATCCGTTTGAGGCATTGAGTACCGGTAGTTTGCTGCAAACTATTTTTTCAGCGGCACTAATTGGCGTTGGCATTCAGTTTGCAGGAGAGAAGGCAACCCGTTTTGTGGAACTCGTTGAAAGCATTTATGTAATCAGTGAGAAAGTTTTGGCACTGATTTTATACACTGCTCCAGTCGGAGTTTTTGCATTGATTGGCTCTGTAATTGCGACTCAAGGACTTGAGGTGATTACAAAATTGTTGCTTTACGTTGTGGGGTTAATGTTTGCAACGCTGGTCATGATTAGCCTGTATGCGATCATCTTGCTGCTTCTGAATGCAAAGCCCGTTCGGTTCTTCCAAAGCCTTTTTCCAGCCCTCTCGCTAGCGTTTGGAACAGGCAGCTCAAATGCTGCCCTTCCAGTGGTTCTGCAGAATGCTCAAGAACGTTATGGTTTGCGTGAAGATATTGCCAGTTTTGCCATTCCACTCGGAACAGCGTTGAAGCGGGACGGTTCTGGTATCCTGCAAGGGTTTAGTGCATTGTTTATTGCCCAAATTTACCAGGTTCCGATCACCTCAGAATTGCTGTTGGCGATCGCGCTGAGTGCGTTGTTGGTCTCATTCAGTACTCCCGGCGTGCCCGGTTCTGGAATTATCACAATGGCAACGGTGTTGTCAGCGGCGGGACTACCCGTTGAAGGGGTGGCGATCGTGGCAGGCGTCGATCGTTTTGTGGACGGGTTTAAGACCGTTCTCAATGTGGTTGGAAATGTCACCAATGCCGTCATCTTAAGCCGATGGGAGCGTGAGCCATGAGACCTAATGCTTTTTCCTTTTCTTTCAGGCTGCAAGATTCATAAACTGACCCCTGACCCTGTCCACTCTAGGAGGTGTTATTCTCAGGAAGAGAAATCACGGGTCTCTGTGTCTGATGAAAATTGCCACCTGGAACGTTAACTCCATCCGCACCCGTCTCGATCATGTGGTGAACTGGCTGACGACCAATCCAGTCGATGTACTGTGTTTGCAAGAAACCAAAGTCGTAGACGAAAAGTTTCCGCGCCAGGCGTTTACTGAGCTGGGGTATCACGCGGCAGTTTTTGGGCAACCCAGCTACAACGGGGTTGCCATCCTCAGTCGATCGCCCCTCAGCAACATCAGCACCGGGTTCGCGTCCGTTCTGGGCGACGCAGCAACCGAATTCGATGCGCAAAAGCGAGTCATTGCAGGGTGCATTGATGAAATTCGGATCATCAATCTTTACGTGCCGAATGGTTCCTCAATCAGCAGCGACAAATATGCCTATAAACTGCGCTGGCTAGCAACGCTGCACGAGTACCTGAAAACGCTCTTGCTGCAGCAAGCAGGTGGACTGTTGGTGTGTGGCGATTTCAACGTTGCCCTGGAAGACATTGATATCCATGATCCCATTGGCCGGGAGCAGATGGTGATGGCAACAGATTTAGAACGACAGGCGTTAACAACCGTCTTGAGTCTGGGATTGACCGATGTGTTTCGCAAATTCACTCTGGAGGACAAACATTTTAGCTGGTGGGACTATCGGGCAGCCGCGTTTCGCCGCAATTTGGGCTGGCGGATTGATCACATTTATCTAACAGCAGATTTGTACGACAAAGCGATCGCCTGCACAATCGACATTGCGCCACGCAAATTGGAACAACCCAGCGATCACACTCCCGTAATTGTTGAACTTTAGAGAGAGGACTGACACATTTTGACCCAAACCTCGGAGGTTTAAGTCACTACGTTGGTCAGATGCTTGATTCTGGGTTAAAACCTCCGAGGTTTGAGTAAGTCCTAAGAGAGTTGTTGGTGGATGGTGGTTAGTTGCTAGGTTGTAGGTGGTAATGAGGGAAAGGTGAGAGGAGTGAACAGT
>JAAUSG010000217.1 GCA_012034055.1 Leptolyngbyaceae cyanobacterium RU_5_1
CCTACAGGGGTAAAATCTTTCTCAGAAATCCCCTAAGCCGCGATCGCCAGCGTTTGGAGCCGGAACAGTCTCATCTATGTGAGCCAGATTAATCATCGGTAACTCATCGCCAACCAACCGACTTTGCAGCTCATTCAGCTCCTTCGTCAGCACCGCAACCTGTGCTCCCTGCAACGCTTCACGCAAATCAGTTTTGAGAATTTGAGCAATTTGAGGCAACTGCCGCTCCAGGTAGGCTCGATTTGCCCCCACCATCTCACCCAGTTCAACGTCGGGGTCAAAGACTGCCAATTCCACTCCGTCTTCCCAAAGCTGACGGATCAAGCTAATCACCGGACTTTCGCGCAAATCATCCGTGCCAGACTTAAAACTCAGTCCTAAAATGGCAACTTTACGTGGATTAAATTCATGAATTCTGAGTCGTGCGGCCTCAACTTGCAACTCATTACTGGGCAGAACTGACTCCAAAATTGGCAATGTTCTCCCCAAACACCGGGCATGGAAGGTCAGCGATCGCAAATCCTTGGGTAAGCAAGACCCCCCGAAGGCAAAGCCAGGCCGCAGGTAAGCCGGGGAAATGTTCAACTTTGTATCTGCACAGACGACATCCATGATCACATTCGCATTCAAAGACAGCGATCCACATAGACGACCAATCTCGTTGGCAAAGCCAATCTTCAGCGCATGGAAGCAATTATTGACAACTTTGATCAACTCCGCTTCTTCAATCCCAATCCGATAGATAGGTGCGTTTACACCGTCGTATAAATTAGCCACCACCTGACCTGAACGGTTATCCAGCTCTCCAATCACTGTGTAAGGCGGCGCATAAAAATCTTTAATCGCGGTTGTTTCACGCAAGAATTCTGGATTAATGGCTAAACCGAACTCTTGTCCACCGGTTTTCTGCGAATGGTGTTCAAGCCATGGCAGCAATTGACCTCGGGTAACGTGGGGAAAAACCGTGCTGCGCAGCACCACCGTATGGTAGTGAGAGCTGTCGCGTAGCCCGTGTCCCAGATCCCTTGCAACACTTTCGATATAGTTCAACACCGGGCTACCATCTGGAGCCGATGGGGTGCCGACACAAATCAATGAAACATCTGCCCAAGCAACATACTCTGTTCCTGATGTAACGGCACGCAGCCGTCCCGCATCCAGTCCTTGCTGAATCAGTTTATCCAGACCCGGCTCTTTAATTGGACTCCGTCCTGAGTTGAAAACATTAACTTTCTCCGGGTTGGTTTCGACACCAATGACATGATGTCCCAATTCAGCAAAGCAGGCAGAAACAACGGTGCCGACGTATCCTAATCCCCATACCAAAATATTCATCGTGACTCCTGTCTAATTTGCTTGGATAGAAGTAGATTTAGTCAGATTCAAACGTTGTCTATCTGTAAATTTTCCGGTGATGTAGGGGCAGGTTTAGCCAAAGATCTAGCTAAAATGCACAGATTGTCTACGCAACCTGCCCCTACAGAGATTGTCTATCACAGAAAATTTACAGCAAGAGATTTGGTGAACCTAAAAAGGATGTGATGAGCAGTGTTAGTCGCTATCATCAACGATGCAAAAGTCATTACGATTTGAGATCCACCTAAAAACCGATTGACTTTTTAGGAAACGTCATTTGAGCAATTTGTCCAACCCCACAGAATTCCTGAGATTGAGCCATCTTCGCTGATGGTTGAATGCGAACAATCACTCGCATGAGTGGCTGTCCTGCCAACTCTGCTTTGATGGGTGGTTTCAGTGCCTGGAGCTGAGTAATATTGATGTGTTCCGTGCCCTGGGAGTTGGCGGCTGGAGTAACTGGACTATTCCCAACAGCCTGGATCAGCTCCACCTCGCCCTGTAGAGGTTTGTCTTCTCCAACGAGATTGACTTGCACAAGTTGACGGGCACTAATTTGACTCACCTGTTGAGCTGAAACAACGCCTTCAACCCAAAGGTTTTGACAATCCAGTAGGGTGAGAACAGGTTCTGACTGGTTAACCTGCTCACTGCGATCGCCAGCAACGCTGTAAACCACACCTGACGATGGAGCCGTAACCACTAGATCCTGCTGGTTAGTGAACTGCGATCGCGCTTGCTTCAAACGGCGATCGGTATCGTCCAGTTTTGCTTTCAACGTTGAAACTAAACTGGACTGCGTCTGAATCACTTGCGTTAACCGGGCGCGTTGATCGGAGACCGTCATCCCGGAAGGGCTGTATTTTGAGCCTGTCTGGGTGGCTTGCAGAGTGGTTTGAGACTCTTGCAATGTCGCCTGAGTTCCCTTCAATACAGCCTTTGCGGCGTTCAAAGCCGCTCTTTTTTCATCTACCAGGGCTTGTGAAACGGCTCCCTCTGCGGCAAGCGCACGATACCGCTTGTAGATTGAAGTTGCCTGCTCTACGTTCGAGCGTGCCTGTTCCACATCGGAACGCTTGACTTGCACACCTGTTTCAGCCAGAGACGAATCTGTTGCTAAAACCGCATTTCCTGTCTGGTCTAGTAGTGCCAGTTGCTGCTCAGATTGGGTAAGTGACTGTTGAGCTGCAAGCAGTTCGGTTAAGTGGGTTTGACGCTCTCCTTGCAATAGCAGCAACGCTTGCTCTTGGTTGCTATCTGGTTTAATCCGAGCTAAAACCTGTCCGGCTTTAACTTGCACGCCTGGATTCGCGTAGACTGCCTTGAACTGCCCCGCGATCGGCGCACGAACGCGAAGAATGCGAGCATTCACGATGGCGTTGTCAATGGTTAATTGACTCAATCTTGCCCAAACACTCAAGCCACCAATTCCAATAGCAGCAGTTCCTAAAGAAACCAATGCTAAGCCCACTAAAAGCCTTCTAGATGAAACAACCTTCACTTTGGAGACAGAATCTATATCTTCCGAATGAGGCTCCGAAGTGTTTTTTGTGCTCGTGATTTGCACCGAATTCCTCCTCGTAAAACACATCACTAATCCATGAAGTCTTTGACAAAATCTGCAACGATCCAGAATTCAAAAGTCTATCAGTAGTGCTGGCAGTTGCAGCAGTATCTGCAGCTCGACTTGAACTCAAATCAACATTTCAACTCAATCAACCTTAGAAATGACAAAAATAGGAAACTTAGTTCCTGGCACCTCTAATCAACGTAAATTTAGAACATTACAAGACTCTAGCAGCCTGTCGGAGATCCCCCTTAAATCCCCCTTAATAAGGGGGACTTCCGGAGAGTTCCCCCTTGTTAAGGGGGGTTAGGGGGGATCAAAGCCATTTCTCCGACAAGCTCCTAGGAGCTGAATGACTAACAAAACTCTCAAAACTCCGATTCTTTCGTAGGTTGGGTTAGCGATAGCGTAACCCAACAAGCCAAGACTAGCGTTGGGTTTCACAAGGTTCAACCCAACCTACAAAAAAGATTTGTCAGTCAGCCAGCTCTAAGAGATCGTCAAAAACGATCCTCACCTCAGATCTCAAGCCCGTCGAAGCTACACAAAGCGATCGCTGTATGATTCATCCCAAACTGCTACTTCACGGCAAGCACTCAGGGGACGATTAACCGATATTCTGGCTATCTCGTTGAAAGAGACATTCTTGAAAGAGACACTATGGAGAAACAGGTTTGCAGGGTTACACTACCCTTAATTTAGGACACTAACATCGCAAAATCTCGAAATAAGGAACGCTAAGGTATTAGGTACGCCTCCTAAACTTTTTTAAGCTTGCACCGTGAACCTAGGACAATTTCGGTGCTGTTTGCCTATTTGATACTGACCCGTTGCTCCTTTCAGCTCGTCATCAGCAAAGCGTAGATAAAGCGTTCAGCCAACTGTTAGTTTTGAATATCCTAACGAGGTGCAAATAAGCTTTTCAAACCAAAATATTTTGGGGCTTTGCTTTCTAGCAAATTACCACTCTCCGTGTAAAAACTGATGACAAAAGCATCTCTCTTATCAACAAGTTCATTTATTTATAGTTTTCGTAAAGCCCCATTAACTTTTTCTTCAACAACTTATTTAGATCAAAGTATTTCCAGGTCTAAATCAAGTCTAGCTTGATACAAGCTAGTACTTAAAAATTCAGTACTGATACTATCCAGATCACTGCTTCAAAAGTGTTCATAACATTGATTAAACTGTTGTTTTGCTCATCGATCGCTGCATTTGCTACAGGTTTCAATTGATACCAAAAACCGGTTCGTAAGGGTAGAAAATCTGTAATTTATCCATTGACGCGATCGTGAATCAAAAGAGTGCTAATCAGTACAAGCATTTATTTACACCACGGTATGGTAGCATACCCAATCTAGTCTAATTCGCTGGTGTTTAAGCATCTTGCTTCTCCGTATCAATGTTCAAAAGGAATGAAGTTTACTCTGTCTCTGGACACTTTTACGACACTCAGGAGTGTGATACCAAAAGAAAGGCATTTACACAACACTAAATGACACCTACCCTCCGGACTGCTGCGTCTTTGCAAACACCCCACAGTGGATCGCATTGGAATCCCTCAAAGCGACATTTCTTTGAAGGCTGGTACCAGCGGGTTACCCTTCCAGAGGGTGGGCATACCTTTGCGTTCATGTACTCGATTCAAACGCCAGGCGGTGGAGCTGCCCAAATTCTCGGCCCCAACGATGACTATCTGTGTCGAACATTTCCAGATCGTCAGCGCTTTTGGGTATGGTCTGATGCTCTGGGGTTAGGGCATTGGCGCAAAGCAGAGTTGCAGGAGCCGCGCTACCTCAACCCGCCTTTTTTTGATCAACAGGTTCAGGAAGGCTATCAAATGACCGCCACCTGGCATCAAGGGACGTTACACGATCCGGGGTCAGAACACGAAGCCCGTTGGCAGTATGCCATTCAACCGGTGTATGGGTGGGGAAGTCCCCAGGGCAAGCAACAGTCCACGGCGGGCTGGATGTCCCACTTGCAAATCTTTGAACCGGGTTGGCAGATTCTGATGGCACATGGGTTGGCAACCGGGTGGATTGAGTGGCAGGGCGATCGCTACGAGTTCACTCAAGCACCCACCTACAGCGAAAAAAACTGGGGCGGTGCGTTTCCTCAGAAATGGTTCTGGATCAACTGCAATGCATTTGCTCACGAACCCGATCTAACCCTGACAGCGGGTGGAGGGCGACGCCAGGTGTTGGGATGGATGGAATCTGTGGCGATGGTGGGTGTGCATTACCAGGGCAATTTCTATGAATTCGTGCCCTGGAATGCAGAAGTACAGTGGGAAATTCATCCCTGGGGATATTGGCACATGTACGCTCGTTGCGATCGCTCTATCGTAGAGTTAACCGCAACCGCAATCGATTTGCCCGGTACCCTGATTCGTGCTCCGACCCAGACTGGACTTGAATTTGTCTGTCGAGATACAACCAAAGGACACCTAATCTTGAAACTCTGGCAGCTTCAAGCAGGAAAACCACAGTTACTCTTGGAAGCAGAAAGTCACTGTGGCTGCCTGGAAGTCGGCGGCGGTTCATGGAACCAGGTCTGGATTAAAGCCTGATACTTCCTCGATACAAATCCTATTTCAGACGAGTTTCCTCGATAAACGAGATGCCATCGAAGCATCCATCCTTAAATGCCTGAGTGCTCCGAACTCGATGGTTCGGGTCGAGCAAAGTCATTGTTTCGAGGAACGTAATCAGCGCTCCATCCTGAGTTTTTGTTGCCCGAAAGACGATGGTTTCCTGACCCGCATCCCATGCGATCGCAGAAAAATCCGAGTAGCTAATGGAAGATAACTGTAGAATTCCGTTTTCAAAATATCCTTCAAAATCAAGCTGGAGCTGGGAACCGTCCGAATATTGATAGCGGTTAATCTGCCGATAGGTAATTCCCTCGATCATGATTGAAAAGGTTCCTGAAAAGCTGCGCAGAAAGTGCCCACGAGAATCGGTCTTTATATACTCGCCTTGCCAGGTTCCTATATGACGCGCAAAGATTTCAGGTACTTCTTGATTCATGCCTTCTTGAATTGCTGTATCGTTGCCGATTGAAAATAACGGGCTATTACTCATAGATTAACCTCGTTTATTGTGAGTAAGTGGACATAATTAAATAGAAAATTTTCTTGCTGTAAATTTCCCGTTGACGGTAGGGGCGGGTTTAGCCACAAACTCTGCTTGTAGCCTTAGCTTGACGACAAAACCCGCCCCGACAGTGATCGCCAATCAACAGAAAATTTACAGGTGGAGATTTTTCGGTTAAGCTGCCCGTTTGCGAACACGTCCGATCTTCATGCTCATCTCACGACTTGTGCGCTGATACTCGTGGACGATCGGCAGACGTTCCGCTTCAAAGGCTGCCAGGGCGGCGTCAACATTAGCACTGGACGTGAGGTACTGAGCCAAAGACAGGGCATCCTCAAATCCAGCGGTCATCCCCCGCGCCCGGGTTGGACTTTTGGCATGGGCGGCATCACCAATTAAAACAACTCGCCCGTGATACAGGTGCGGCAGCGGATCAATGTCGTAGGAATACCGGCTCACAATCTGTTCCGGGGGAGTGGACTCAATGATGGCTCGTGCGGCGGCTGGAAGTTTCGCCAGTTCTTTACGAGGAATGCTTGGATCGTGAGGACGTAAGGCTCCTCTCTCAAACGTGTCTTGATCTTTTTCAATAAAGAATCCCCAGTGGGTGCGATCGCCGCCAATATCAAAGAAATTGGCATACACTCCCCGACCGCGTGCGTAAACAATGAACGCTCCGTCGGGACAGAAGGTTTGATCGGGAACTACGCCGCGCCAAACCAGGTCACCCAGATAGGAAAGTTGCACCCCAGGCACTACAGACTGACGAACGTTAGAGAGAATTCCATCTGCTCCCACTAACAGGTCACCTTCCCACTGGCGTCCATCCTTAAAGTGAGCCATGACACCGCTATCGGTTTGGGTCACCGATTTGAGTTCGGCATTGCCATGAACGCAGTCTGGCGGCAGTGTGTCTAAAAGTGCTTCTAGAATTGCTTTACGGTGGACGAGGATGCCTGGCAGTTCGTTTTCGGCATAGCCCACAGGTTCAGAGCTGATCACCCCACCGCGCAAATTACGGAACTCGAAGAGCCTGACTGGAACACCTGAATGAATGATCCGTTTGCAGATCTCAGGATTTCCGCGATCGAGTGCTTTCATACCCGCTTGAACTAGAAAAATGCCACACCCCTCGGTGCGTGGATGGGGCGCTTTCTCGAACACGGCAACCTGAAAGCCTTGTTGAATCAATAATTTCGCAAGATAAACCCCCGATGTCCCGGCTCCAACAATACCAATCCGGCAATTTGAAGAAATCATCTGCATAACCTCCTTAAGGCGGGATCTAATCCGGTTTTCGGGCAGAACTGACGTTGGGCAAATCTAAGCTGAAGATTTTTGCCCATTTATTTGTTTGCTGCTGCATCAACGGCTACCCTGGCTACCCTGTTTGATCAGACGCTACCCACAGGCCCATTTTAGATAACCAACCTATGGGACTGGGGGTACCCTTAAGGGGGATTTTTACGCAACTACTGGACAATTTTCAGAAAATGTGATGACAAAATTGCCAGTTAAGATTAAATCCTTAGCTTAAAGACTGAGGTGATGTCCAGCAAACAAAATGCCTGTAAGGGCAGGGTTTGCCATTAATCCACTGATGAAGCAATTCAATCACGGCTAAACCTGCCTCTCCCAAACGGTATGTTTTTCTCAGAAATTTTATAAACCTCAACCTAAAGGTGATTGACATGAACATTGATGAGATTTTGAAGCGATATTCTGACGGAGAACGGAGCTTCCAGAAGGTAAACCTGCGATCGCTCGATTTGCCCAATGCTCATCTGCACGGCGTGAATTTCAACCAGGCCGATCTGCGTCAAACTCGATTGGGCAAAGCCGACTTTAGCCGAGCCAGTTTCCGAGAAGCGGATTTAAGCGAGGCCGGTTTGGGGGAAGCAGATTTCAGTGAGGCTGACCTGTATCGAGCGGTGCTGCGAGAAGCCGATTTCAGCGGTGCCAAACTTAACTATGCCAACTTAGAACGAGCAAATTTGATCAAAGCCAATTTGAGTGGTGCGACCCTGGTTCACGCCCGATTACTACGGGCTGTTTTATTTGAGGCAGATCTGCGATCGCCCACTCACCAGGTTACCGATCTGAGTCATGCAATCTTAAGTGATGCGGATTTGAGTTACGCCAAACTGGGGGGTGCAATCCTGTCTCAGGCAAATTTGGATGGGGCCAAACTTTGTCGTGCTCACCTCGGTCAATCAGCACAAGACAGCGCAGCCACAGACCTGAGCGAGGCCAGCCTGCGTGGAGCTGACCTGAGCTACGCTGATCTGACAGGGGCAGTTTTGCGCCAGGCAAACTTGAGAGATGCCGATTTGACGGGTGCTGTGCTGACAGATACCGATTTGCAGGGAGCCATCATGCCAGACGACGCAGTTTACGAAGCGTGAAGAGATTGCGACGAAAGCCACATATTTTAGCCGTCAGGAGTGAAAATTTGGATTATAGGGCTGACGCAAGTTATGGTTACTGTTCCTGGCTATCAGGTCGTCGAACAATTGTACGAAAGCTCCAGATCGCTGGTGTACAGGGCGCAGCGCGATTCAGACCAGGCAGCTGTTGTCCTCAAGATCTTGAGGCAGGAGTACCCATCCCCCCAGAGCGATCGCGCACTTCCACAGGGAATACGACCTCCTCTCCAGCCTCAACTTGCAGGGGGTGATTAAGGCCTACGGATTAGCCACCTACCAGCAAAGTCCGGTGATTGTTCTAGAAGACTTTGGGGGTGAATCGCTGCACCAGTGGCTGCAAAAACGAACGTTCAATCTGGAAGAATATCTCACCCTGGCGATTCAGATCACCTCCAGTTTGGGTGAGATTCACCAGCAGAACATTATGCACAAGGACATCAACCCGTCCAATATTCTGCTTAATCCAGTAACCGGACAGGTGAAGATGATCGACTTCGGAATTGCCACCGTCCTGCCACGAGAAACCCCAATCATCCAGAGTCCCACAGTTCTAGAAGGGACGTTAGCCTATATGTCACCCGAGCAAACCGGGCGGATGAATCGGGCCATGGACTACCGCACCGATTTCTACTCCCTCGGCGCAACGTTTTATCAGCTCTTATGCGATCGCTCCCCTTTACAGCCACCGATGCGATCGAGCTAGTGCATTGTCACCTGGCTAGACAACCCGTTCCACCGAGTCAAGTTAGGAGACAGGAGATAGAAGACACGGAGACACGGAGACACGAAGACGCGGAGACGAAGCAATCTAAAATCCAAAATCCTTTAGCGCAGCGGCGCGCAGCGCTATCTAAAATCTCCACGATTCCCAAAACAGTATCGGGCATCGTCATGAAGCTGCTGGCAAAAAATGCTGAAGACCGCTACCAGAGCACCTGGGGGATTGCAGCGGATCTTCAAGAGTGTTTGCACCAACTCCAACAAACCCAACGCATCGAATTCTTTCCAGTCGGCAAATCAGACATTTCCAGCAAGTTTCAAATTCCACAAAAACTGTACGGCCGAGAGCGGGAAGTGCAGATGCTGCTGGAGGCGTTTGAGAGAGTGATAGGAACGGGAAAGGTGGGGAGATGGGGGGAGGCTGGGGAGGTGAGGGGAGGTAAGGGAGATGGGGAGGTGAACGGGAGATGGGGGAGATTGGGGGATG
>JAAUSG010000218.1 GCA_012034055.1 Leptolyngbyaceae cyanobacterium RU_5_1
CCTCCTGTTTGTAGCAAAGCGTGCAAGATCCCCCTAAATCCCCCTTAATAAGGGGGACTTTGAGCTAATTTCCCCCCTTATTAAGGGGGGCTAGGGGGGATCGCTGAGTGCTTAACATCACAGACCACACCTTTTCAAACATCCTCTTAGGGTTCTGGCTTGAGGCTTGAGGAACCAGGTGACATTCAATGCGTTTAGCGATCGCAGGCGTTTGGCTGAACAGATAAACAACAGCAGTACTTACCAAAAGTTTCATTGTGTGGCTCATACGGGTTCTCCAGCAGTACAGAGTAATGACAAACTGTTTGCTTTCAGGAATTGGTGCTTCTAGCCCGCAGAGCGTTCATCCACTCAGGTTGAAGCATTGCTGATTCTGGGGATGAAAAAGGTGCTGGCTGCTTGGAACTTCGTTCCAAATCATCCTGCTTTTCAGCAACGCCAGGTTGAATCAAAGCCTTAAAAGGTCAACTTACACGGTTTGAAAATGTCATGAATGGTTCGATTCAGACAACTGGTTTGGCGAAGATTGTAGGCTTCTTGCTGCCGTTGTTCAGCATCATTCAGCAAGCCAACAAAAATCATTGCAACGATCGCAAGTCCAGCGATCGTCCACAAACCACTTCCAAACTCATTGCTTTCTTCGACCATCGTGGGTCGTTCAACAACAACCATGAGGAATCTAGGATCTTCTCTCAAATTTCTAGCCATGATCGGTTGTGTCTCCAATGTGGGGGTTAATCGGTCAGGTTTGCTGTCTGGAAAAGTAAAGAATGCACCCGATGGTGTTGTCGAACGTTCAGGGATGGAGGGGGACGTTCAAGGCAGTTCCAAAACCAGGTAGCAAGTGGCAAATTCATAACCTTCACTCCTCAGAAACTCATCCTAATAAATGGGGGCTTTTGGACTAGAACAGACCTTGTGGGACATGCATCCATCAACTAGGGGGCCATGGAACTCTCAAGATTATTTGGGGGCTAGGAAAGCGTTTTTCAATTCCTGACTTTATTGTCGTGATTGCTCTGCTGAACGCCAATACAGTCTTTTTGTGATCACGAAAAAGCTGAACAGGCCAACGGAGTACAGAAAACTACAGCTTTGTTCAGTAAAGTTCAGCGTAGACTGAAGCATAGGCATCTACATAGGGTTCAGGTATGGACGCTGAAGAAGCTTTGCGGTTTGTTGAGGATCTGATCCGCAACACCGGAGAACGCCCTTTAAACGATTTGCAGCGGGCAGTCTTTCAGGGATCTTGGCAAGGCAAAGGCTACAAACAAATCCACAAAGAGATCCATCGCGATCGCGGTCATGTCGTGGAACTTGACCACATCATGCGCAATGTCGGTCCTAAACTATGGAGAACCCTCAGCAATGTATTAAGTCGAGCATCAGGAGAGATCGTTACGGTCAGGAAAGATTCCTTGCAAGGACCTGTTGAGCAATCGCGCGATCGCCTGAATTCCTCAACCAACAGAGGTTCCTCAACGAATGGGGATTGTCGGGAGCCGGATATTGACCTCGATCCGGCAGAATTAGCAACGCTGGAGATGTTTTGGAGTCCGAAGACGATCAATCGAGTCCAGTCTTGGGGACAGGCTCCGGATGTCACCTTGTTTCGTGGGCGCAGCCGAGAACTGGCAGAACTACAGCAGTGGATTGAAGAGGATTGCCGGTTAGTCACTTTGTTTGGAATGGCGGGAATTGGCAAAACAACGCTGTCCGTGAAACTGGCAGAAGCCGTGCGAGACCAGTTTGAGTTTGTGATCTGGCGATCGCTGGATTGTTCTGCCCTGGGCAAGCAACCCCCAACCTTAACCAAACTGCTTACGGATCTGATTCAGGTTCTATCTGATCAGCAAGACACTCGCAGTGATTTGTCCAGCTTTTTGGAGTATCTGCGCAACAGCCGCTGCTTGATTGTTTTAGATGGTGTTGAAGCCGTATTTCAAACCGGAGTCTTAAGCGGAGTCTATCGGGAAGGGTATGAGGGGTATGGGGAGTTATTGAGACGAATCGGGAGTACCTATCACCTCAGTTGCTTAGTGCTAACCAGCCGCGAAAAGCCGAGAGAAATTGAGGCCAGCGAGGGAGAATCGGCACCAGTGCGTTCACAAGAATTACAGGGATTACGAGACCTTGAAGCTCAAGAATTTTTGGCCGCTAAGGGCACGTTTTTAGGCTCAGACTATGACTGGAGAACCTTAATTCGTCGCTATGATGGCAACCCAACATTCTTGCAGCAAGTTGCGATTACGATCGCCAATGCCTTTGGTCGAGATATTGCTGAGTTTTTAGAGTATCAACGCGACACCGCCATTTTTGTGGGCGAAATTCGCACCGTATTGGATGCGCAACTGAACCGCTTATCAGACCTGGAACGAACCATCATTGGTGAGTTAGCCAGAAAACAGGAACCCGCCAGTCTTGAGGAGATATTCCAGTTTGTAACGCAGCCAATTTCTCGCCATCGCCTGTTGGAAGTGTTGTTGTCTTTGGTGCGGCGATCGCTGCTGGAAAGCAAGTCATCCCCCTACTTGCTGCATCCCCTCGTAATGGAATATGTATCTGAATATTTAGTAGCCAGTTAAATAACTGTCTAGGATGTGGGAAATCTGAGAATAAGCACCTCGTATAATTCTGGCATCATGACGAGTGCTCCGCTGTTCGCGCTCCAGAGAATTGACCGAGTTTTCTGCATATTTGTTCCCGATTTCGCCGAAATTACATCAGGCGAGCAACTACCGAGGTTACTGTTGCCATGACTAGCCCCTATTACCGATCATCTACGACAGAAGAACAGCAGTTGTATGACCACCTGATTGCCTGTCGTAAAGTTGAGCATCCTGACCAATTACTGGAACGATTTCGCTGTTTGTTTATTGACGGAGTTGACTACACGGATCCCCAAATCCTAATCACACTGCACAGACTGGCAACGTCGCGTATGGCAGACGAAGAATTTAAGTTCGTACTCCATCGCTGCAGCCGTATCTTAATTAACTACTGGTGGTTTCAACCCCAATTTCGTTGGGCGATCGCGGAGTTAGTTGCCCTGTTCCAAGAAGTTCAACCGCGCGGGTTGCCACGCATGTCGCCACCCAACGGTTGCGTCGGCTAGTGCGACAATTCACCCAAACCGACGAGTATCACGCGCTGCAACGCCTTGCCTATGTGATCGAAGCAGGAGAAGAACTCGACAGCTCTGACTACGTTCGGACTGATCGAGAGCGACGGTCTTATCAGCGGAATCAAGCCGATCTGGGTGAGCAGGCGCGATCCCTCGACAAACTGATTCACCGCTATCCCTACCTCTATCCCTACTGTCTGGGAGGAGAACACAGCAGTGAACAAGAATTTGAGGCGATTCGCCATCTGCAGGCTGAACGTCAGCGGAAGTTTGAGTGTGAACTTTCCCGCTATGTCACCCATTTGATTCAGCAGTCCAACAGTTCCTCTCGCACCTCTGCAACGGCCAAAAACCCGACGTTACTGGGCGACACTGAGCTGAAAGCCACGATCAAACACTTTACTGGGCGGGTTGAAGGCAACAGCTCCTACCGTGACCTGGCTCGGCGCTTTTCAGTCATGTGTGGATCCCAAAAGCAGTCTTATCGGGCTTTTAAGGAAGGACTGTATCAGTATCTGGTTGCATCGATTGAACAGGTGCAGCCCAACTATGGCAAACATCACTTCAATCAGTGGTTGTATACCCAGCTTAAAAACACGCTGCCCCAAAGTGACACCCAAACGTTGAACAGCTTTTTGGTGAAGCGGACGTGCCATCACCTGATTGAAGCCCTGGTGTCCACTCCCCAAAATGTGACGAACCACGTTGTCTTTATCGACTTGATCAACAATGTCGGTGCAACTGTAACAGTTGGTCTCTTTCTCAAGCTGTTGCTGCTCTACAACAACCTCAAGTCTGGTCTGGATAGCCTCAAGTCCAATTTGGAAAAGCGATTTTCGGTGTTGTACACGCACTATGAACCGGTCAAGCATGGGGTTGAGTGGCTGGTTGAATCGCTGGAGAATCTGCAGATTGCCTTCTCCATCCACTTCGGCTCCATCGATTTCCCCTGCATGAGCCAACTGTAGTAGTTAATCTCTTCTAGGGAGTGATATCACTCCCTACGAACGATAGAGAAACCGTAGGATGGGCAAAGGGCAATTGCCCGTGCCCATCGCAACACTAAATGTTCTGGATGGGCACGCTTTGCTTTGCCATCCTACTTCTACGGGGCAATGATATTAATTTTGGATTTTGGTGTTTTAACTCTTCTATAATCGAAAATTGATCATCCAAATCTGAAGTGACTGAGGAGCTTGTGTCTATGCCAACGGTTCGAGTGGTTGCCCGCTTAATTGCATTTCCTGACAAAGTGGACGATCTGAAGGCATTGCTGCTGAAGGTGGTTGAATCAACCCGAACAGAAACTGGCTGTATTCGCTATGAGTTGCTGCAGAATCAGGCAGATCCAACAGATTTTACATTTGTGGAAGAGTGGGGATCTGATGAAGCGCTGAATACCCATTTGGGATCCGAGCATGTTGGAGCCGCGCTTGCCCGTGCGCCTGAACTCCTCGTTGAAGGACCCGATATTCGTCGCTATTCGCTGTTGATCTAGGGGTTGATTGGGCTAACGCCCGAAAAGCAACCAGATGCCCCCGATCGCCACCAACCCCCCCAGAACTGCTCGTACACTGACCCGATCGCCGATTGCAATCGCGATCGGCAGCACAAATAGAGGACTGGTTGCACTCAAGGATTGAGCCACTCCCGTAGGAGCATACTTGAGGGATACCTGCTGTAGCCAGATGCCCAGATAGGTGCTGGCGAATGCGGTGCCTGCAATCACCGTCAGTAGTCGCCAGGATTGGAGTGGTTTGAGCGATCGCGCTGGTTGTCGCTGCACCACCAGCCATAGGAGCAACATCACCATCCCGCCTATCAGTCGAACAAATGTGCTCCAGAGTGGATCAACATCCGTTCCCGCTAACGCCGCTCTGGACATCACTGCGCCACTTGCCTGTGTTGCTGCCGCCAGCAAGCCGAATCCAAAGCCTCGCAGTGGTCGAGATTGAGGTTCTGGCGTGTCAGCAGACCGTTCCAGAATGACCCATGTCACTCCAAATACGGTCAGCAAAATCCCAAACCATGCAATCGTGGTCAAGCGCTCTTGCAAGAAGATGAGCGCTAGCAAGGCTGCCAACGGTGGAGCAAGGGACTCCAGCACCAGTGTTCGTCGCGGTCCTAAGCAATTGAGCGCCTCGAAATAGGCTGTATCACCCAACCCGATGCCGATCGCACCACTAAAGAGGAGCAACACCAACGTCTTGGGTTCAGCAGGGGGCAGTAGGGTTCCCAATGGCAGCAAGGTGAGAATCAGCAGGGCGATCGCAATCAGCCCCTTTGCCAAATTCAGCACCAATGGGGATAACTGCCGCCCAACGCCAGTGTAAATGACAGCCGCGATCGCCCAAATTAATGCTGCACCGAGTGCGGCAAGTTCACCTTGCATTAGTCAGAAAGCTGTGAGGTGTAAGGTGTGAGGTGTAGATGTCATGGGGCAGCGTCGCTAAGGCTTACGTCTTTGCAAGAGTAAATTCAATTTGGGTGATTAAGCGTTATCCTTGAAGAATTGTAACGGAATAGAATTGTAACGGAATAGAAGACACTGAACGATAGTCAGAGGGTTGCCTAGCTCCTTTCAGCACAACCTTAAATTACTCAGGAGAAATGGGTTGAACCCGGACGAGCGATCGCACTATAGCAAAGAAGGATAAACGCAGTAAGGAGAAACGATGATGTCACGAGCAAAAACTGGCGATACCGTAAGAGTCCACTACACGGGCAAGCTGGACGATGGCACCGTGTTCGATTCTTCAGTGGAGCGCGATCCGTTGGAATTCACCATCGGTTCTGGAGCGATTATTCCTGGCTTTGAACAGGCAGTCATCGGCATGAGTCCAGGAGACTCTAAAACTGAGCTGATTCCCACGGATCGAGCCTACGGTCCTTACCAGGAGGAGATGGTGCTCACGGTCGATCGCCAGCAAATGCCATCAGAGCTGCAGCCAGAAGTGGGACAACAGCTTCAACTTCAGCATCCAACTGGTGAGGTTATTCCAGTCATCATCACTGAGGTCTCTCACTCAACCATTACCCTGGATGCCAACCATCCCCTGGCGGGTGAAGACTTAACGTTTGACATCAGCCTGGTTGAAATTGCCTGATCGCAGTAATCCAGCTCCAGGCTGTTTAGGCGATTACTGAGAACTTTCTTCCTGTAATTTTCCGGTGATGTAGGGGCGGGTTTAGCAGATGATCGAATGTTTAAACCAAAGGTAATTGGCAAAACCCGCCCCTACTGAAGCTTACGGTTTTATTAAACTTGCATTCCTTAAACCACGTCCAGCTTGGAATTTGTAATTTTCCCTTCGGAAAAACTCCAGGTCTGGATATGTCCAAGGTTTAATAGGGTTTTCGTCCAATCACATTTCCGGGTGGATTGTAGTTACAAACCCAAATTTCCTTGCCATTCCCACGCGCAACACCGCAGCCAATCTGTTTTGTATTGCGCCAAACGATTTGCGTGTAGTGCCCACACACTTTGCCAGGCTTGCAGGTGTTGGTCGTATAGTTATAGTCTTTCACTTCCTCGCCCCACATTCTCACGACTCGCTCTGGACTCATCTGCTGTCCGCCAGCCCATGCCAGGTTCTCGCCATAGGGAGATTGAGGGCGATGGCCAAAACGATCTTCCCGTAAAAGCGTGTTCGCCCACTCCTGGGCATACGCCGCCAGTTGAGGGGACCAGGTTACAGCCGGTACGCCGTAGCGTGTTCGCCACTCGTTATGGGCATTCACCATCTGTTGAATCCCGGTCTGATTGGAAACATCGTAGACTCTCTTAGCAATGCCGCGTCGTTGCGCTTCAGTAAGGGAGAGGAGGCGATCGACAAGCACTCCCCGCTCAGTCCGATTGTCGCTGAGATACCTCACGTCATAGCGAAATCCTGCTTGACTACTCCAGCCATACCCCATCAGCAGTGCCTCTTGCCACTTGCCACTCTGCAAAACGTACACAGGCTTGCCATCGAGCGGAAAGGGTGGAGTAGGGCGTTGGGCGTGATGCAGGGGGGATGTAGAGACGCGTTCGCGCAGCGTGTCCGTAGGACTCTTAATCGCGTCTCTACGGTTGATCGCGATAGCAGCGGGAGAAACGGTTGGGATGTTCAGCCAGGTGGCTGTAGGGATGGAGAGGAGTGCGCCAGCGATCGCAATCCATCCGCGAAAATCTCTTTTTGGATCAGTCATAGAATCTCGTAAATCCAGTTCCACTGATATCTCAGATCAATCTCAACTGCCTGGGTTCCCTAATTGACAGGAAAATTATCTGGCGCGATCGCTGGGAAGCGCAATTCAAGAGTTTACGATCAGGACAGTTTGATTTCAAATCAGGGCAGTTTAGTTCAATGGAGAACCTGAGATAGGAGCCTTTAGTATGGGAAGTCAGTCTATTCCCAGACTGGTAACAGTTTTTGGCATTTCACATCTTATTTGCGGAAGTTTTGGATTAGTAACCAGTCCCTTCAATTTTTTGAATCTTGACCAAACCAGTGCTGTTTACGAGAAATTGGGTTTCGGTTCCATCACACTTGAGTGGTTCAAAGTTTCAGTCTTTCTAGCTCCGGTACTGGCGATCACGTTCCAGGTTCTGGGAATTGGACTACTGATGAAGAAACCGTGGGCGCGATCGGGTGCTGTGAACTTTGGCTATGTTTCCATTGTGATTACAATTTTGGATGGTATTTTGACTGTCGCTGGTTTCCCTGGTTCGCCTGGCTCCGATAACCCAAATGCAGGAGCAATGGGAATGGGTGGACTAATTTTAGGCATTTTGCGTGCAATTTTAGGTTCAATTTACCCGCTGCTGACAATCATCTTGTTGAATCAACCCATCGTGAGAGAAGCTTTGGACAGACGCGGCAATTAGGCAAGGCGTGTCACTCCGTAGTATCACCAGTACGCTAAAAGGCAGACACCGAGACGGGAGGACGCGGAGACGCGGAGAGTTTTCAAAGAAACCCACCTGTCTCCGCCACTGAGGGATACACTAGCCCCTAACCCCTAGCCCCTGCCCCTCTCCTGACTACCCATGCCCGTTCCGTCCATTGCGGATCGGCGTGCCACAGGGATAGGTGGCAACTGCAGGTTCCCATGTTGGAGCGTCTTTTGGAGTGTCCTTCAGTCGAGTGAAGGGAATGGGTGAACTCACCGAGTGCTCTGGATCTGTTTTGGCAACCTCATAGTCACGACGCAGGGTTTCCAGCATCTCTGTGCGCCGGTCATAGAGCCGCTTTAAAGGACGGGCAGGGCACTGGTTGATGATGTAGGCCGAGATAATCGGCAGGGCGATCGTGCTGTCGGTGTAGCAAACAATGGAGTTTGGCAGTTCGTCGGGATCGACCTTCCCCCAACTCACCGCTTCATTCGGCGTTGCTCCAGACAGTCCTCCGGTGTCAGGACGGGCATCGGTGACTTGAATGAAATAATCGTGTCCTCGTTCTTCCAGACCCAGCACCTCGTGAATTTGGGGTTGGGTTTGCAGCAAGAAGTTTTTGGGGCTGCCGCCACCGATGATTAAAGCGGCACTCTTGCCGTCCAGATCAGGATTTCCGGTGTCACGAGCGGTGTAAGCGATCGCCGCCGTTTCATTCACATCCAGTGACGGGTCGAGGATGAGTTGGGAGCCTTCCAGGGCGATCGCGGCCACGTTCATTCCAATCGAGCTGTCTCCTGGCGATGATGTGTAGATTGGCACACCACATTCATAGGCAGTTGCCAATAGACATGAGTTCTTCACGCCTAATTGCTTCTCCACTTCGCGCACGTACTTGCCCAACAGATAATGGAACTCAGCTGTGCTCATGCGCTTTTGAAACGGTTCCGCCCGCAAAATTTCTCGAATAAACGCATCCGTTTCCAACAAAACATCGTAGGCAAACACAATGTCATAAATGCGGATACGACCTTCCTGACGCAGCTTCACGTCATCCAGAAATGGGCTACTAGCAAACAGATCCAATCCCAATCCGTAGTGGAGATCGTGATAGAGATTGGCTCCCGTGCTGATCATCCAGTCCACAAAACCACTCCGGATTAAGGGAGCCAGAACCGAAACTCCAAATCCTGCCGGAGTCATCGCCCCCGAAAGACTCAGAGCAACAGTTACTCCGTCTTGCATGACTTCACGAGTCAGTAGGTGGCAAATTTCGCGTAGACGGGCAGAGTTGTAAGCCGTAAAGTAGCCATCAATCAAGTCAACCACACTAATCTCCGTGGGCATGGGGGAGGGTGCGATTTTACGGCTGAGCAATTGTGACATCGTGGTACTCCAAACTTGACGAACAGCATAAAAAAGCAAGTGAAGTGAATAAGCAGCACTATGCAATGGCTACAAGCCACGCTGCATGATCCATCAGGCTAAATGCAATCTGAAAATGTATCCAGCCTGCTATGACCAACAAACTTCGTCTGAACTATTTAG
>JAAUSG010000219.1 GCA_012034055.1 Leptolyngbyaceae cyanobacterium RU_5_1
TTTTCTAGGGTCTGTTGCCAGGTGTCAAGCGCCATCACAGCGTCGGGTAGGCGAGTGATCAGGCGGGGTGGTGCCAAATTCATTGAGATCCCCCCCTGCCCCCCTTGACAAGGGGGGAGATGGCTCTGTTCCCTTTGATCAGGGAGATAGGGGGAATCTATCCGATAAATTGCTCCAAACATCTGACCGCGCTGGGCAGGCATTTGAACGGCTATCTCGATTGGCTTTCCCAAGGTTCGTCCTTCGTTCCATGCCACAGCCGCCAATGTCGAAATGGCAAACAGTGGAATTTCTAGCTGTTGCGCTAGCGTCCGTGCGGCGACCACGCCAATTCGAGTGCCAGTGAATCCGCCTGGACCGTTTGCTACGGCTACGAACATCAAGTCTTTCCAGGTTTGCGGCTGCAGAAACTCCACTAAATAGGAATGGAGAAGATTTGAGGTGTCGCGACCCAAACTCCAGACCTGGTGGCGATCGTCTCCGGCAAAGTTGCTGATTGCCAGACCGAGATCGGGACTGCTGGTGTGAAGGGCTAACCCATAGCTAGGGGATTGTGGCTGCATTGAATAGCGACGACTTGGACGTGGACAAGGTTTAGTCCCGCTTCAAACTGAGAAAATCTTTAGATACGATCTCTGGGGCATTCAAACTGTTGAGAGACCAGCGATACTCAACTGGCAACTTATATCGCTCACAGGCTTCTTCAAGTTGTTTCTGTTGAGCTAAGGCCTTGCGTAGAGTAATGATCAGCTGATGAACTTGTTCCTGAACAGCAGATTTTTGGTCTACGGCTACCATTGTTTGCCGCTCTAGAAGTTGAAGCAGGAGTTCGTAGTGGATGTATGAAGGAAGAGGGATGGGTTCCATGAAGCTTGATTTACCTTGCTCGAATAGGGGATGAATGAACAGAAAACTGCTAGATGCGAGGATTCAGACGACAACACAAGAATTCTATACCACGCAAAAATTCTGATCCAAAGCAGTTGATTCAGAGTATTTGGCTCTAATGATGGGTGAGCAGAGGTTTAAATAGCGATGCCAGTGCTAAACCGGGGTCTGGTTGCTTCATGAACGACTCACCAATCAGAACGGCCCCTGCCCCTGCATTAACAACAAGTCTTAAGTCTTCTGGAGTGTGTAATCCTGATTCACTCACGATTAAGATTTCGCGCTCCTGCAGCGATGGCTGTCGATTTGACAGAAGTGAGCAGGTTGTTTGTAAATCAACTGAAAAGTCTTGCAGGTTGCGATTGTTGATACCAATCAGAGTGACGCCCTCAATGGACAGGGCGCGATCGAGTTCTGCCAATGTGTGGACCTCAACCAGGGCAGTCATTCCCAAGGCATTTGCGATCTTGACAAAATACTGCAAGTCCTTATCAGAGAGGATGGCCACAATCAGCAACACTGCATCTGCGCCGTGGACCCGTGCATAGTACATCTGGTATGGGTAGATGATGAAATCTTTGCAGAGCAGCGGTAGCTTGGTCACAGCACGAATTTGCTTGAGATAGTCAAAGCTGCCCTGAAAGAACTTTTTGTCAGTTAGTACAGATAGGCAGGTTGCCCCACCCCGGTCGTAGGATTGAGCGATCGCGATCGGGTCAAAGTCTTCCCGAATCACGCCTTTACTCGGAGAGGCCTTTTTCACCTCAGCAATTACGGCAGGCTTAGTTTTGCTCTGCTGTAGTGCTTCCAAAAAATTTCGAGCAGGAAGAGCGTCTTTCGCACGTTTCTGAAGCTCTCTTAACGGTAAATATTCCCGCAGTTGTTCGACCTCTGTTTCTTTATGCCAGACAATTTCCTCCAAAATGTGACGAGGAGCAGCATCTGGCACGACAACCTGATACCGCATCTCTTGAACAGAGACGACGGGATTGGGTGGACGACGGCGAATTTGCATAGTTTATCGATTAAAACAGCACCGTTAACTTGCCGCAGGCGTGAGATCTGCAGCATTACTTACCAACTATCACAACTGAAATGACGGGTTAGAATGCAACCTCAAACTCCCTAAATTACTTGCAAACAAAGGTTGCAATAGGCTGGTTGGCAGATTGTAATCAAAGCTATTTGATAGCGTAACTCAACTGGGAAGATAACGGGGAAAGCGTGGAGGTGGGGTGAGCGGGTGAGGGGAGCGCAGAGGGAGGCAGGAAAACCTCAATCTACAATCTGCAATCCCCACTCCCAACTCCTACTAAACTAATGCGCTCCAACCGCCCGCTTATAGGCTTCGTCCAGCACCTCAGACAGGGTAGGGTGGGTGTGAACCAGGAAGGCGAGGGAGTGGACGGATTGGCGTTGGGCGATCGCGCTGGCGGCTTCGTGGATCAGGTCGGAGGCGTGCAGTCCGAAAATGTGAACGCCCAGCACCTCGCCTGTGTCTTTACGGAAGATAATCTTGGCCAGCCCGTCGGTTTCGCCTTCCGCCAGTGCCTTTGCGTTCCCTTTGAAATAGGTGCGGGCCACGCCCACTTCAAACCCTTCTGCTTTAGCTTTTTCCTGAGCAGCAGGTTCGGTCATGCCGACGAAGCCAATTTCTGGGTGGGTAAAGGCAGCCGCAGGGATGCTGTGGTAGTCCACCTGGCGGGGGCGATCGCAAATGGTTTCCACCACTGCCACTCCCTGCGCTGAAGCCGTGTGAGCCAGCATCATTTTGCCCGTCGCATCGCCAATGGACCACAAATGCGGCACGGGTTGACCCTCTCGAATCACAGCCAGGTAATCATCGACTGGAATAAAGCCACGGCGATCCAATTCAACTCCCACTGACTCCAGTCCCAAATCTTTGGTGTAGGGAATGCGTCCAGTGGCAATCAGGCAAGCATCGACCTCCAGCTCTTCTACGACTTCTTTGGTTTTGGCATCTGCTAGCTCAATCACAACCGGTGAGCCGGGGATCACCCGTTTAGCCAACACCCCAACCTTCGTTTCAATATCACGAGGGGTGATTAGCACCCGTTGCGCTAGCTTGGCGATATCTGGATCGAATCCGGGCATGAGCTGATCCAGCGCCTCAATCAGGGTAATTTCGCAACCCAGTGCCGAATAAACATCGGCAAACTCCAAACCAATGTAGCCACTACCAACGATCGCAATCCACGGTGGCAGCGACTCTAGCCGCACCGCATCATCGCTAGTGAACACGGTCTTGCCATCCACTTCCGCTCCGGGCGGAACAAAGGGAACCGAACCGGGAGCCAGAATAATGTCCTTTGCGGTAATCGTTTTGTCACCATCCTGGGTGGCAACGGTGACCTTTTGCGCATCCGTTACTCTTGCCCAACCGTGAATCGTATCCACTCCAGTTCGCTTCAGGCTGTTGATCAGTCCGTCTCGCTGTTTGGAGACGATGCTATTAGCATGGTCAGCGATCGCCTGTCGGTCAAACGACACCCTATCAAGCTGAATTCCCAGCAACTTGAGGTGATGGGCATCTCGTAGTTCCCGCACCCGTCCCGATGCCGCTAGCAAAGCTTTTGAGGGAATGCAGCCCCGATTGACGCAGGTTCCACCCATGTCAGCCGCTTCAACAATCGCTGTCTTCAAACCGCAGCTAACCGCATGCAGGGCAGCTGCGTGTCCCCCTACCCCGGCTCCAATAATCAGCAAATCGTAATCAAATGACTCGCTCACGTTCTTCTCCTGGCGTATTCCTCCCTATTTTCGATGCCATGTTCCGCTTCGACAACTACCGTAAAATTCTCGCAAACCCAACTTAAAGTTTCTTAAAACAATAGTGGTTAAGGTTAACATAATCCATTGTTGTCCCGGGTGGCTGTGCAGATTCTATCCATCGTTGGGAATCTTAGCGCTAAGTAACTCGTTAAGGGACATGCAAATCCAGTTGGGAGTCGTCATTACTATGGGTCAGGAGCATCAAGAAGTCCGTCGTGCCGCTGCCAAAGCCTTCATCGAATCGCTGGAGCAACTGCATCAGACCTTTGAATCCCCTAACGGTCAAGCGACACCACCAACCTCTCATGCTAGGAACGGCAGGCACTCAACCACCTCAGTTGACTCACCCACTCAGCTTGACTTGAACAGCTTTGAAGACGCGATCGCTGATATTGAACAATTTATTCAGAAGCAAAAAGATGAGGGTAAGGACTAGGGATTAGGGATATATGACTTTGCCTTTACCCTTCATCTCTTCACTCTCCACCCTCCACCCTACTCCGCCCTCTGCCGTTTCGCCTCATACAGGATAAGAGCGGCCGCGATCGCTACATTCAGTGACTCTACCCCTGAACTGAGTGGAATGCGAACCTCCAGGTCGGCAAGGCTGGATAACTCTGGGGAAAGCCCAGCCCCTTCATTGCCCAGTAATAGCAGGGTGGGGTTTCGCAAATCGACTTGCCAGTAGGTCAACGCAGCGGTAGGTAGGGTGGCAACGACCTGCATTCCTTGCTGTTGATAGTGGGCAACCTCTGCTCTCAAGTCAAAGCTTGCTGCCATCGGCACCTGGAACCACTGCCCGGCAGACGCTCGCAGCACTTTCGGATGGTCGAGATCGACGCTGTCAGCACTGAGCAGCAACCCTTCGGCTCCGGCTGCCGCGATCGTGCGAATCATTGTTCCCAGGTTGCCGGGGTCTTGAATCGTTTCCAGTACCAATCCCAGGCTGGTGAAGACTGGTGAAGGAGTCGAGATCCGCTCAAGTGTAGCAATTACCCCGTCTGGTTCAACCGTAGTCGCGATCGCCCGCAACACGTCCTGGCTGACCAACTCCACCCGTTGAGCAGACTGCTCCACTTGTTGCCAAAGCTGCAAGTGATGGGTTTGCCACTCCAACGTACAGCAAACTTCTTTCAATGGACGATTTGTCGCGCAAGCCGTTTCTAGCAGATGTGTTCCTTCCAGTAAAAAAAGCTGTTGTTCCCGTCGCTCCTTGGCTCGATGCAGCTTTCGCATCTGCTTCACTAAGGGATTTTGGAGACTGGTGAGCATGGGGTGGGGGTAAAGAGGTAGAAAGATGAAGAAGTAAAGGGATATTGATTAAGATTTTGTTACAAACCTTGGTGTAATCATAAAAATATTTAACGCTTGGATCCGTTCGACCCTGTACCCACCCCAGATCGATTGGATGGATAGTTCTTATTGATTCAAATGCGGAACCCGGGACTTGAACCCGGAAGTCATTGCTGACACTAGAACCTGAATCTAGCGCGTCTACCAATTCCGCCAGTTCCGCTTAACTGCAGAGTAATCCGCGATTCACAATCATCAATCAATCGCGGACATCTGTCAATCACTTTAGCAATTAACTTTTGCCTTGGGTAAGGGAATGGCCGCTTTTAGCGATCGCTATCTCAAAAAAAACTGGGACAAGCAAAATGTTTCCGGTAGAATACAGACCGAATTTAGAGTCAGCAGTCACATCTGGAGGACGGACCCATTACTCTCTCTTTTAGCTTAACCAACACACTCTCTTCCCATGAGGAGAACAGCTCTGTTCTGGAAATTTGGGGTGGACATCCGTTGAGCGGAACCGTTGCCATTAGCGGAGCAAAAAACTCAGCACTGGTAGTGATGGCGGGCGCTCTGCTCTGTCCACAAGAGTGCCGCCTGCGCAACGTCCCCTCGCTCGTTGATGTCGGTCGTATGGGCGAGATTCTGGCAGCATTAGGCGTCAAACTTGAACGGCAGGATGACTGCCTCACAATTGATGCCTCTTCAATTGGGCAGTCAAAAGCTCCCTATGAGTTAGTCAGTCAACTGCGGGCCAGCTTCTTCATCATTGGGCCGTTATTAGCTCGGCTAGGCGTTGCCAGAGTACCGATGCCGGGCGGCTGTGCGATCGGAGCAAGACCGGTTGATTTACATGTTCGCGGACTGCAGGCAATGGGAGCAGAAGTCCAGATCGATCACGGTATGGTCTATGCCTGTGTGAAAGGCAGCAGTCCGCGACTTCAAGGGGCAAAGATTTACTTAGACTATCCCAGCGTGGGAGCCACTGAAACGCTGATGATGGCGGCAACCCTGGCAGATGGGGAAACAACGCTTGAGAACGCAGCTCAAGAACCTGAGGTTGTTGACCTGGCAAACTTTTGTCGAGCAATGGGCGCTAAGATTCGTGGGGCAGGGACAAACACGATCGTGATCTCCGGTGTACCGAGTCTGCACTCAACCGACTACAGCATTATCCCAGACCGAGTTGAGGCAGGAACATTCCTGGTAGCTGGAGCCATTACTCATTCCGAAATCAGCTTGTCTCCAGTGATTCCAGACCACTTGACGGCTGTGATTGCTAAACTACGCGCGATCGGTGCTCAAGTTTTTACTGAAAGTCCAAATCGCTTACGCCTGGTCTCAACGCGGCACCTTGAAGCGACGGATATTGAGACGCTTCCCTACCCTGGATTCCCAACAGATATGCAAGCGCAGTTCATGTCGTTGTTGACCCTCAGCGAGGGCGACAGTGTGATTACCGAAACGGTATTTGAAAATCGCCTGCGTCATGTAGCGGAGCTAAGCCGCATGGGAGCTGATATCCGCGTCAAGGGCAGCAATGCAATCATTCGCGGCGTACCGATGCTGTCGGGCGCACCTGTTGTGGGCAACCGACCTACGGGCCTCTGCGGCGCTGGTGTTGGCAGGACTTGCCGCAAACGGTAAGACAACCATTCAAGGCTTACACCACCTCGATCGCGGCTACGAAAAACTAGAACTCAAACTACAAAAGCTGGGGGCACGTTTGCAGCGAGTTCAGGAAACTCCTGAAGCAAATCAAGATTCGGTTCTGCCGACTCCTTCAATTAGTGTGTCGAGCGTTAAACCTCGCTAATTAAACTTTGTCCACGTCCAGACCTGGAGTTTTTCTTAAAGGAAAGCTACAGATTCCAAGCTGGACGTGGTTTAGCTGCTGATGAAGGAGTGAAGCGATCAAGCAATGAAGAGTAAAAAGAACGTTTATCCCTTCATCGCTTTATCCCTTCATCTCTTGGTATCCGTACCTCTTGCCTCTTCCCGCACTAAATACTCCTGGTTCTCGTTATACTGGCGTTGAAGCTGTTTAGCATTGGAATCAGTTTTTAGTCAGAATAACTGCTTTCCTCTGTCTACAGTGGGATCTTGTTAAGTTTTTCTCATCTCGCACCATGTCTGCCTTCAAAATTCCTTTGATTGGTCTAAGAGCTGATCATTTTCGTCATCCCTTAGACCTAGAAGCAACCACCAACCTTAAGCAGTTGCCGGGTCTAGACATGATTGTTCGGAATTTGTTGGGACCGCTTGCCGAACAGGTGTCCTACCTGGAAAACATTGCCTCTAGCGTTTTGGTTGGCGAGCAGCAGCTTTCCGAGCTGCACACGCTGTTACTGGAAGCCTGCAAGATTCTAGATCTGGAGCCTCCCCAGCTTTATGTCCGTCAACATCCTGTTCCCAACGCCTACACTTTTGCTATGCGGGGCAAACAGCCCTTTATTGTGGTTCACACCTCTCTAATTGAGCTGTTGACGCCAGAAGAAATGCAGGCGGTGATTGCTCATGAGTTGGGGCATCTCAAGTGTGAGCATGGAGTGTATCTTACATTAGCCAACATCTTGGTGTTGGCGGCTGGGCAATTGCCCTGGGGAGCGACGATCGCCCAAACGCTACAAGCGCAATTGCTAGAATGGCTTCGCTGTGCCGAATTTAGCTGCGATCGCGCGGCCCTGCTAGCCACCCAAAATCCCAGAACTGTTGCATCCGTCTTGATGAAATTGGCAGGTGGCTCCCCAACCCTGGCCAACCAGTTGAACCTGGATGCATTCCTGGCACAAGCCAGAGCCTACGACGAAATCAGTAAAGACCAACTGGGCAATCTGCTGAAGCAGGCACTCACCGCACAGTTGACGCACCCCGTTCCCGTTTTGCGGGCGCGAGAAATTGACCGTTGGGGAAGCAGCCAAACCTATCAATCTCTACTCGAAAGCCGCCCAGTTCAGTATAATGGGGAAGCTAAACCTAAGGGCGGATGGCGGAATTGGTAGACGCACCGCACTCAAAATGCGGCGGCTTCGGCCTTGCGAGTTCGAGTCTCGCTCTGCCCATGAGAGGTGAACACGACAGAGGTGAGTTGCATGTAGCTCACCTCTTTGTCTATGAACTTGAATGTTAACCTGACACAAAGTGTAGCGTTAAGGTTCCTTGTGCAGCATCTCCTTGAGGTGCTGTTTTAGCTCTTGTTCTTTTTTAGCGACAGCGGCTCCGGCTTCAGACATTTTGATGCCAAGTTCAACCTGCATTTTTTGAACCGGATCTGGAGTGCCTGCTTCAACTTTGGCTTTTGTTGTGCTGTACCAGGCTTTGGTGTTTTCCAGGTATTTCTCTAGCTGGTGTTTGACCTGCTCGTAGCGATCGCCGTACCGTTCAGCTAACCGCTCATCGAATACAGCCAGTCGCGCTCTCAATTTGACGTATTGGTCTTGCAACTGCGCAAACTGCTTGCTTTCCCGAATGGTATGAATTGCTGCGTCAATCAATGATTTGAAATCTGCAGAAGACTGTTTAGCACTGGTCTCAATCTCGACCAGTGCTCCATCCACTTCTGCCTCAAGAGTTTGTGTTTGAGCATCTACTTCGGCTTGAAGTTGATCGACTTGAGCCTGAGATTTGGCGATCGCATCCTCTTGAGAGGTTCGGATTCCCTCAACAACTCCTTCAATGGAAGCAGCCACATCATCTTGAACGGTCTTGCCTCTCTCCTTTAGAAAATCGACTACGGCTAAGACGGCATCCTTGGCAATTCCACGAATTTCACCAGAACCTCCCTTGATTTCAGTAACCGCTTGAGAAACCGCCGCTTTCACAATTTCTCGAATCCGTTCCGCTCTCAAATTTCCTTCTGCTCTTGCTTTTTGCAGATCATCTGTGATTCTCTCTTTAACAACGTTAGACATGATGATTCTCCTTGGTTGAATAATGCTTCTGTTCTACGGTTGAAGTTATGCGGGGCTGACGTAGATAATCAACAGTTCTCAGGTTAGGGATGCTCACGGGTCTAATTAGCTAACTGAAGCCGCATTAACATCAATAACATCTACTTCAGAAACTGTATTGAAATTGGATGAAGAAATGGGGCTTTCCATCTTTTGATTTTTGCGGCGATCGCTGAGAAACTGAGAAACTTCTGCAATTAGTACCGTTGCAATCACACCATCATCAATCTATCCCAGTATTGGAAACATATCAGGAGAAATATCGACTGGTGATAACAAATACAATAGGGTGCCCAGAATAATCCACCAGCGATATTTGGGATGGCGAAGGGTGTTGCGATACCAGTTGTAGAGCCAGTTTGAGACGATATCTGCTGGAAATTTCTGTTTCATGATTCTGCTCTGATTTCCAACTTCATCCTTGCAAACTCCTCAACAGAAATCCGGTGTGGAAAACCCTCTATTTTGTCGTAACAATCCCACTTTTTGCAATGAATCGATTAAAGTTGGGCGGTTATCCGATACTTACAGCGGTTGCCGATTGAGTAAGCCACATTCTGGTAGGCTGAAAGAAGTCCAGGAAGATAGGAAAAA
>JAAUSG010000220.1 GCA_012034055.1 Leptolyngbyaceae cyanobacterium RU_5_1
GTGAAGAGCCAGTTCGCGCCGGTGCCCGGGTCGTTCGTCACGTGCGCGTAGAACGCACGCATCACGAGCGTCTCGGGCATCTGGTAGGCGCCCCGTCGACTGCGCTGCCTGCGGCGAGCTCGTGTGGCCCTCGCCCCGGGTACATGTACCGATTCGCGGTCGTGTTGACGCCGCCGTTGTATCCGGCGAGCAGCGGGAACTCGCCCGAAGTCGTCGGGCGGAAGAGAAGCCCGCAACCCGTGCGCGTCGACGACGTCCTCGGTCGTCCGATCGCGCTCGTCGTCGTCAACCTCTACCCTTCGAGCAGACGATCGCCAAGCCCAATGTTTCGTTAGAAGAAGCGATCGAACAAATCGACATCGGTGGTCCGGCAATGCTGCGGGCGGCAGCAAAGAACTTCGCCCATCTCACGGTGCTTTGCAATCCCCATCAATACGACGAATATCTTTCGGAACTGCGGCAGTATGGCGAGTCGGCATTAGCCTTTCGTCAAGCCTGTGCGTTGCGGGCATTTGAACACACAGCGGGCTATGACCGGGCGATCGCCGCTTACCTCGTTCAACAATCCGTCGGCTCCCTCGACCCTAACCATCTGCCCCACCAATTCAGTCTTTCCGGCATTCAAGTCCAATCCCTCCGCTACGGCGAAAATCCGCACCAACCCGCCGCCTGGTATCAAACGGGCAATCATTCCAGCGGTTGGGCGGCAGCGCAAAAGCTGCAAGGCAAAGAACTCAGCTATAACAACCTGGTCGATTTGGAAGCGGCGCGACGAGTGATTACCGAGTTTGCTGACCCACAAAGTCCCGCTGCCGCTGCCATTCTCAAACACACGAATCCCTGTGGTGCCGCCCTGGGAACGACGATCGCTGAGGCCTATAACAATGCCTTCAACGCCGATCCCGTTTCTGCCTTTGGTGGGATTGTGGCTTTGAATCGACCGATCGATGCAGCAACTGCGACGGCATTGACTAAGACTTTTTTGGAGTGCGTAGTGGCTCCCGGTTGTGAGCCGGACGCTCAAGATATGCTTGCCGCTAAATCTAAAGTGCGAGTCCTGATTTTGCCAGACTTGAGTCGTGGTCCCAAGCAGACCGTGAAAGCGATCGCGGGTGGCATCCTGGTACAAACCTGCGACGACGTTGTCGCTGATCCAACTCAATGGCAGGTGGTTACCGAAACACAACCCACTTCCGCACAACTGCAGGAACTGCTGTTTGCCTGGAAGATCTGCAAGCATGTGAAGTCGAATGCCATTGTCGTGACTCGCAATCGTGCCACGCTTGGCATCGGTGCTGGTCAAATGAACCGAGTCGGCTCCGTCAAAATTGCCTTAGAGCAAGCGGGTGAACGTGCTCAAGGAGCGGTGCTAGCCAGTGATGGCTTCTTTCCCTTTGATGATTCTGTGCGAACAGCGGCAGCAGCTGGAATTGAGGCGATCGTCCAACCGGGTGGCAGTCTGCGCGACCAGGATTCCATCAACGCTGCCAATGAACTGGGCATTGTCATGGTGCTTACTGGCATTCGCCATTTTCTGCACTAAATCGACAGTTCGTATCCCCTGTCAATCCAGTAGTGCCAATCCACGATCGCCGCTGCTGTTTCGGGATCTGGAGCGATCGCTTCAAAATCCGCCAAGGGGACTGTAAACGTATCGTCACCTGAACTGTCTCGATACAGCACCTCCACAACCATCTCCTCAGAGCATTCGTCTTCAGACGCCACGTCTGACTCAACTTTACAAAACTCTTCATTTGGGCAACCCTAAGTGAGTTAGATCTAACAAACCATAGGGAATTTTTAAGTCAGAATCTACTTAGCTTTTAGTCAGAAATGGGCAGTGGTAAATCTGAACCGACACCGATCAGGTAATAATAAGCTCACCATCACATCTCACCATCACATCCAGTTCTATTGAGAGAAGATTATGGTAACTGTAATTCCTCGTCCAGGCTCTGCTAAATTAAAAAACCCTAAAAAGCATAATCACTATGGGTTTCGCGACTTCTTCCAATTTGAGCCAGACAAAGGCACAATTATGGATTGGAATGGAAGTCAGAATGTTTTGACAACGGAGGACTTTATCATTGGTTTGGTGGAAGGACTGGAAGAGGAAGTTGGGGATGCCTCCGCCGCCATTATGTACACCATCGGTTGCGAATGGGGGCAGCGAGACGCCTTCTTCTTCGAGAAGTGGTTCGAGAAAGAGTTTGACCGCAATATCCGGCAGACCAATCTCTTGTTCTTGTTGGAAACCTGGTGGTGGCCATTCACCTCTCAAGGATGGGGGCGCTGGGAAGTAGATATGGGCGATCGCAAGCAGGGGTTCATGTTTATCAATATTTTCGACTCTGCCGTTGCCCGCACCCTGGGAGACGTCGGAAAACCCGTCTGCTACCTCTATGCAGGTTTATTTGCAGGCTTCTTTACTGAGATGGTTAGAAAGCAATTGAGCTGTATTGAAATCCAGTGCTACTCCATGGGTGAAACCTACTGCAAATTTTTGTTGGGAAGCCAGGACCGCATTGATGCGGCGGCATTCTGGTTGAATGAGGGGGCAACCGCGAGAGATATCGAGAAACGCCTGCGCTCTGGGGAATTGTTGCGATGAATCCTGCAGCCTTATCCCAGCCAAATGGTTTCATTTCCTCTAACTCGTCTCCCTCTAACTCATCTCAAAGTTGGCTTCATGCTTCAGTTCGAGAGTTCTTCTCAACCCTAAACTGGGAAGGACATTCACCAGAAGTCAAAAACTCTCTAATCCCGTCATCTCAGTTTGGTACTGAACCATTGAGCCTTAGTTTGAGTGTGAGTGGATTTTTGCAGCGATTAACTGGGAGGGGAGTGAGATTGCAGCTCCTGTTCAGGTAAAAGCATCTCCACCCAAATCCAATATTGAGCTTACGTTAGACGATTTTTCGGACTTATTTTAAGCACGATAAGCAAAAAGTTTTGAGTCAGGTGCCAGGTGTTAGCAAGCTTACCTGAAACCTGAAACCTGAAACCTCTCCTGATCTCCTCTTAACCCATGCACTCAGAAATCGAAGCATTATTTGATGAAGCGGAAAGTCGTTATTTGAAACCCGAAGAGCTGAATGTGTTGAGCCAGTATGTGGAATCCTTACCTGCCCGTCTCAACGCTTACCGCACGCTCCGCGATCGCGAACTGGATGTGATGCAGGAGATTGCCGATCAGCTACAGGCTCAAATGCCGCAAGAGTCAATTGAGAACTTAGAGCGTGCCATAAAAAATGCGCTGTTAACCCTGCGCTACTGTGCCACTGGCATGTTGCTAAATGATGAATCCTTTGTCCGCGATCGGTTAATGAGCTGGATGGGTGGAACGATGCGCCTTTACAACAACGAAGCTGTCAACTCCTTACTCTACCGCTTAATCAATCAACACTTTTCCCAACTATTAGGTCCCCAACGGATGAGTTTGCTGACTCCGCACCTTACCCTGGCGCAAACTCTTCTGAACGAACAAACCCCTGAACCTGTAGTCAAATGATTTTAGATTGGCGATTGCAGATTTTAGATTAGAAGAATGTTTGAAGTATGGATGGACGTTGAGATCAATCTAAAATCCAGATTATGCAACGATCGCCCTCTCGCTCCCATTTTCGCCCCTTTCCACAAGCGCTTGATCGTGTTGCGATCGCCCTCATTGTCCTGTTAGCGATCGCGATCGGGCTGTTGATGTGGGGAGGCAGTCACACAACTCCCAGGGTGCGAGACTTCACCTGGCAAGGCAAACAAGTCGGGGCAGATGATACAGCATTTGTAATGTCCTTCAATCGGCCAATGGATCAGTCCAGTGTCGAGCAGAATCTCCGCATTCAGCCCCCTTTGCCCGGAAAAGTGAGTTGGGCAGGACGACGGATGGCCTACACCCTAACCTTGCCTGCTCCATATGGCACTGGGTTTCAGGTCAAACTGGAGAATGCTTTAGATTACTTCAGCAAAGAGGGGATCAATCAGGTTCCGATTCAACCGTTTACAGGGCAGTTCCAAACCCGCGATCGCGCCTTTGCCTACATTGGTGTCCAGGGAGACGAACAGGGGCGGCTGATACTTTACAATCTCACCAAACAGGAGCGGTACCCCCTGACCCCCAGCAATCTGGTCGTGAATGACTTCAAGCCTTATTCACTGGGCGATCGCATCCTGTTCTCAGCAACCGAGCGCACCGCCCAGCCCCAGGGCATACTCGCGCAAAAGTTGTATCGGGTTTCCACCGGTATTCGCATTCAGGCTCCTTTCCAGTTAGGTGCCCAGTCAGAGTCCCAACCCCTTGTCGCCCAGTCAAATCAGCCCTCTGGCACCCTTGAACTGATTTTGGACAGCGACACCTATCAAAACCTCAAATTTGACCTGTCCACCGATGGCAGAATCATTGTGGTTCAACGGGTCAACCCGAATGACCCGGCAGATTTCGGTCCCTGGATTTTGCGTGAAGGAGAACAACCCCAACCGCTGAAAGGACAACCCGGCGGCGATTTTCTGATTACTCCCGACAGCGACTCACTGGCGATCGCCCAGGGCATGGGACTGGCCATCCTCCCCCTACAGCCTGACGCTAAGCCACTGGATTTTTTGCCCAAATTTGGCATCGTCCTCAACTTTTCCCGGGATGGGCAACTGGCGGCAATGGTCAAGTTCAACGGTGACCGGACGCGATCGCTCTTCCTGGTCAGCAATCAAGGCACCCAAAAAGAGCTGATCCGCACCTCCGGTTCTATCTTCTCGGCCCAGTTTGATCCCACGAAACAAGTTTTGTATGGTTTGCTATCAGAATTGATACCGGGGGAAACCTATCAGGAGAAACCCTTCCTGGCTGCCATTGACCTCAAAACCGCGAAAATGACGTCCCTGGTATCTTTGCAAAACCAACCAGACGCCCAAGTTAGCCTTTCCCCCGATGGGCTAGCCGTTTTATACGATCAAACAGTCGAAACCAAGCAGGATGACCCAAGCGCTGTCCGCAACCGAGGTGGACGCGCGATCGCTGACAGCCGCCTCTGGTTACTCCCGGTCAACGCCGCCGATCTATCCAGTCACGTCCAACCCGAACCGTTGCCCTTAGCTGGACTTCGTCCCCGCTGGTTGCCTTAGTGAGGAGTGAAGAGATGAAGGGATGAAGAGATGAAGGGGGAGCACGCTTCATCTCTTCATCCCTTTATCCTTCATCACCCCACTCCCCATCACCCCTCCTTCCCCAATTTTTGTAGTGATTTGTTGCACTGCCCGTTTACCCAACCCCCCTTAAGATTGAATAACTTCAAGCAAACGAAATCATGGACATCAGACGATTCAATCGAGGCATGGTTGTTTGTCAGGAACCCTTTTTGCGTCAGGAACCCACATGCAAGCACAGGAGTTGCTAGAACAATACCGCCAAGGAGAGCGAGACTTTTCCCATGTTGATCTCAGTGGTGCAAATTTGAGTGGGTTTAATTTGCGAGGGGTTGACTTTACGGGCGCAAATCTAACCGAAGCCAATTTAAGTTGGACGTTTCTCAACCAGGCAAACCTGACTGGAGCCTGTTTGCAGCAAGCCAATTTGCGCAGTGCCTCGCTGAGTGCGGCTAAATTAAATCGGGCCAATTTGAGCCGGGCAAATCTCAGCAAAATCGACCTGCGCCTGGCATATTTGCAGGAATCCAACCTAAATTGGGCAATTTTGCAAGAAGCGGATATGGGGGGTGCCAACCTGGAAGCAGCCAAACTCGATCAGGTCAATTTGGAACGGGCCAAGCTGAACAGTGCCTATTTGGTGGGTGCCGAGCTGATGGAAGCAAACCTGCGTCGTGCCAATCTGGCCAGCGCCAAATTGGATCAGGCAAATCTGCGCGAGGCCCGTTTGGAGGAAGCCAACTTGCGGGAAGCCACCCTGGTTGGGGCAAATCTGATTGAGGCCAATCTGAGTGGGGCGTATCTACGTCAAGCCAACCTCACCGAAGCCGATCTGCACCGGGTTATTCTTTCCGGTGCTGATTTGAGTGAAGCGATTTTGTCCAGTGCGGATCTGAGCCGGGCTAACATTGCCGGTGCGTATCTGTTGAAAGCAAGCTTCAGCAAAGCTCACTTGCTGCGAGCCAACCTGCAGGATGTTTACCTGCTCCATGCCGACCTGAGTGAAGCGAACCTGCGCGGAGCCGACCTGCAACGAGCCGATCTGAGTGGTGCTTACTTGCGTCATGCCATTCTGAGCGAAGCGAATCTGAACGGAGCCTATCTGTTGGAAAGCCACTTGATTCATACCAACCTGGATGGGGCGCAGATGACGGGCTGTTGTATCTATAACTGGCACGTTGAAGATTTGGATTTTTCCAAGGTGCAGTGTCGTTATGTGTTCACCCAGTTCAACTACACCACTAAAACTCCCTGCGATCGCTACCCGTCTGGACGAGATTTTGAAGCAGGAGAGCTGGGAAAACGATACCAGGAGGAAGATAGCTCAGTCGTGGAGCTGTATTTTACGGAGCCATTGAATTGGGAAGTGATGGTGTTTACCCTGGCACAGGTTGAAGTGGAAGAGCCGGATCTAAGTTTGACGATTAAGTCCTACGCAGCGATCGAGGATAACTACCTGGTCAGGATCGGGGTGAGTCGAGTGGTAAACTCCAAGACTTTGATCCGGCGCATCTTTCAGCTCTATCCTGAAATTCGGCAACGGCTACTGACTCGGCGGGGAGATGTTTTGCGACTGCTGGGTATTGCAAACCCACTTGGACAGCCAGAAATTCCCCATTTTTCGTCATCAACGAATCAAGGGTTGCCCCCATCGTTATCCTCCGTTGATCAACAAGTGCGGATTTATAAGGACATTACGCGACAGGTTCAACACATTCTGGTGACTCAGGCACCCGATCTGTTTATGGACAGTGTGCAGCAGTTATTGAAGTATTTGGATCGGGAAGGCATTGCAACCGAAGACCTGCAGCGAAAAGTGATTGCTCAAGCGATCGCCCAACGTGCCCAACGCGATCGCGGCTTCAAAACTCACCTGCTGAACTGGGAAATGAATGTGTCCAAAACCGCTCGGTTGTCTATCATTGGGCAGGCAATCCGAATGGCGATCGTGGTTCTCAAGAACGGTCAGGCTCGGCAAAAGGAATGAGGTACAGACGCGATTAATCGCGTCTGTACAAATTAATCGCGTTTGTACAAAGTAGAGGGTGAAGAGTGGAGGAGAAAGGTGATTAAGCGTATTTGTACCAGAGGAAAAGACAGGAAGAGGTGGGGACTTATGCATCTGGTTCGTTTCCTTACCTTTTACCCTTTATCCTTTATCCTTCACCCTTTATCCTTCACCCTCTACCCCCTACCCACCCTCCTGATTCTTCTCACCTCGGTCTCAGCACAGGCTCAACTGACATCAACTGAACCTGTCCCGCTGATGGAGCATGTCACTTCGGTCTCTCAATTAGCAGATGTTAAGCCGACTGATTGGGCATTTCAGGCGTTGCAGTCGCTGGTAGAACGCTATGGCTGTATCGTGGGTTATCCTGACAAAACTTTTCAGGGAAACCAGGCACTAACCCGCTACGAATTTGCGGCTGGTTTGAATGCCTGCCTCGACAAGATCCAGGAACTCCTCGCTACGGGCACAGCAGAGTTGGCCAGACGAGAAGACCTGGAAACTGCTAAAAAACTGGTGGAGGAGTTTGCCCCAGAATTGGCTGCCCTGCGCGGTAGGCTCGATGGTTTAGACGTTCGATCAGAGACATTGCAACGCCAGCAGTTCTCCACTACAACCAAGCTGTTTGGGCAAGTCGTTTTGGGTGTACAGGGTCGTAACAGCCCAGATATTGAACTGGCAGGGGTCGAGCTTAACGATGGCTCCGACCAAATCAACGTGATTACCAATGTTCAACTCAGCCTGTACACCGCGTTCAGTCCGCGCAGCTTGCTGCTCACAGGATTACAAGCCGGAAGTGGCAGAACTGTCTCCGATCAACTTCTCACCAACAACGTCCTGCTAGGCTATGAAGCTGATACGGGAGCCTCTGTTCAGCTCAGTGACCTCACCTTCCGTCATCTGTTTGGCAACAACTTCGCCATTGTTGCAGGAGCCGAAGGCGTCAATATGGTGAATGTTTTTCGCGGCGCAAACCGGATCGAAAGCGCTGGGCAGGGTCCTCTCTCTCTATTTGCCCAACGCAACCCGATTTTGAACATTGGCTCCAATGGCGGCAGTGGTACCAATGCAGGCGTTGGCTTCGACTGGCAAATCGGCCCTCGCTTCTCGCTACAGGGTGTCTATTTCTCAAATCGACCTGAAGACCCGGCAAATGGTGGTATCTTGGGTGGCGACAATGGCGGAACTACCGCTGCCACCCAGCTCACCATGCCCCGACTGATACCATTGACCTCGCGATTCATTATGCCCACGCTTACTCACCCTCTGGCTTGCTGGGTATCAGCGTTGGCGATGACCAGCTTGCACTACCGACCCGCACCTCACCCTTCATTCGTGCTCCCCTCCAAACTAATGCCGTGGGCGGAACCATTTCCTGGCGCGCCAGTCGTCGGTTTACGCTGGGCGGTTGGGTGGGCTATACCAACTCTAACTTAAGAGGCTTTGATGGCAATGTCGAAACACTCAACTGGATGGCATTCCTCAACTTCCCCGACTTGGGCGGTCCAGGCAACTTAGGAGCGATCTACGTTGGTCAGCCACCCCGCATTACTAGCAGTGAGTTGCCACTCGGTAGAAACGTGCCCGACTTCGTCAATCGCGGAAATGGGTTGGCAGCACCGGGGGATCAGCCTGGTCGAACAACCCACATAGAGCTGTTCTATCGCTATCGCATCAGTGACAACATTAGCTTGACGCCCGGTGCGATCGTGATTTTCAACCCAAACAACAATCCAGAGAATGACACCATTACAATCGGGGTACTGCGGACGACGTTTACATTTTGATGGGTAGTTGGCGGTTGGTAGTTGGTAATGAGGATGCTTACTGTGATGACTCAATCAACTTGGTTTGCTATTTGTTTGGGCATATTGACTGGAAACTTGGTGTTTGCGTCCTCGGTTCATGCTGAACTCCCCACCATCAGCAGCCAGGTAACCAGCAATACCCAATCGAGCGTCCTGTTTAACCGGCTGTTTGTTACTTACATTCCAGAGTTGTCTTACGATCGCGATCGCGACGACAACGACGATGACTTCAATAGTCGGGGCTATGGGCGCAATTACACTTACTCGATTTATCAACCCAAAGGTCAGGTTGAAGTGGTGGCTGAACGGGACGATCGCGATCGGCTGATCATTGTGGAGCGCGAAACCATCCGGGGCCGCAAGCTGAAGCAGCGGGGTCGGGCCGTCTCAGCCTATCAGGTGATTGGACTACCCAGCCGCGTCTTTCCGGGATTAGTGGGCGTGCGCCAGATTCCACCTGAGCTAGTTCAGTCGTGGGGAGGGAGGAGGGAGGAGGGAGGAGGGAGGAGGGAGGAGTAGAGAGTGGGTTGACGACAAGGTTGT
>JAAUSG010000221.1 GCA_012034055.1 Leptolyngbyaceae cyanobacterium RU_5_1
CACTCCAGAAGTTGTGTATTGGGAGCAGCGAATAGGTTGTTAAAAGGCTTGAATCAGGACATCAGGATCTCAATTTTCAGAGCTTAGAGATCCCTCAAAATTGTCTAACTGCTTGGATCCACTTCAGGTTTCCTGTAGCAAGGCAATCTGGAGTCCTGGCAGAACTTGCGATTCTGTGATGCGGTAACTGCCGCCATTGGCGATCGCCCCCTCCACTTAAATCGCCTGAATCCACTCCTTAACGTCGTACTTCGTCCAAATCCCGTTTTGCCAGTACGGATCAGACTCAATCAGTTGACGTACCGTAGACTCATCCTCAGCCTCATAAATCCCGAAGCATTGGGTTAAGTCTTTTGTCGGACCGATCGTAATTAGGACACCAGATGCTTTTTGCTCAGCAAGCCTATCCAAATGCGCTTGGCGATAAGGAGCACGCTTTTCGGTAACGTTTTCGCAGTAGGTGCCCCACATGATGTACTTAGGCATAGGAGATTGAAGATTTTAGATTGAAGATTTTAGATTGAAGATTTTAGATTGAAGATTTTAGATTGAAGATTTTAGATTGAAGATTTTAGATTGAAGATTGAAAGAGCAACAGCATCATCAATCTGCAATCTAAAATCTGCAATTTTTTGCTTCTCTCGCGTAGAGTTTTGATGGAAGCCACGGTCATCGCAACAATTTCATTGGTCTCGGACATCAAACCTGCCAGTTTTTCCTGGGGAACGAGAGATGCTTCAACCAGAAGCTCCATCCAGTAGAGGCATTCATCAGCTTCTTCCAGAACAATGCCAAGCTTGGCAATCAAATCAGGCGTAGATTTACCCCGGCATGCTGCCCGGTAATTTGCCCCGACAAAGGTTGCAGAACGAAGCAGTTGTCTACCAATCACAGTTGCTGTTTGGCTGTGAGGTAATGCTTCCACTAACCGGATGACTCGCAACGCTAACTGTTTCGTTCTACTCTTAAACGCTTCTTGATCCATCAATTAGCAACTTGAAATCCCTACTCTAAAATCCCCAAAATCCCTCCTTTACTATCAATCGGCAATCTCCAATCTCCAATCCACCTTAGCTACGCAGATCAACCCTAAATTTTTCGACGAGGGCTTCGCGGACTTTTTGGTGGATGGGTTCGATGTTGTCGTCAGTCAGGGTGCGATCGCTGGCCCGATACACTAACCGAAACGCCAGACTGCGCTGACCGTCTGGGACATTTTTGCCGCGATACTCGTCGAATAGCTCAACCGATTCCAGCAATGTGCTACCGGCTTTATGGATCACGCGCTCAATTTCGGCAACTGAGAATTGGGTGGAGATAAAGAAGGCGATGTCGCGATCGGAGGCTGGATAGGTGGAGTAAGGCTGGAAGACTGGGATTTGAATTTGATCCTGATTCATGTGATCCAGAATCACATCCATCCCCAACTCGAACCCGTAAACTTCATCTGGGAGTCCGTGCTCTAACCGAAGCTGTGGATGAAGCTGCCCGAAGGTGCCCAAACGGGTACCGCGCAGCCAAAGGGAGGCAGTACGTCCGGGATGCAGACGGGAATCACGGCGATCGGGCTGGTACTCCACCAACAATCCCAAACGCTGGAAGACGCTTTCTAACAGTCCCTTGGCTTCAAACCAGGTAATCGGTTGTTCTCGTCCTCCGTGTGACCACTTCCCGTGACCTGGATCACCGCCAAAGATACCCGCAACCGATTCAGCTTCGTTCGGGCCATCTTCCTCAGACCAGAACACATGCCCGATTTCAAATCCGCTCAACGGCCCATTTCCCTGCTCCAGGTTGTACTGGAAGGCATCAATCAGCCCCGACAACAGATCGGTGCGCAAAGCAGAGTAATCGGGAAATAGAGGATTTGCTAACACGATCTGCCGTTCGTGTCCAGGTTTCACCAACGAATAGTGCGTCACTTCAGTTAGCCCGACTGCCCGGAACGCTTCCCGCAGTTTGCGAGTCAGTGTCTGCTCAATGGACAAGTAGCCTGGTTCCGTCTTATCGGGTAGCGTTTCGCAAAAATTGTTGTACCCGTAGAGACGGGCAACCTCCTCAATCAAATCAATCTCTCGCTCTAAGTCGCGATAGCGATAGGGCGGAACGGTCACGCTCCAAATCCCTTCTGTGGTCATCGGTGTGATATCACACCCCAAGGCTTTGAGAATTCGCTCAACGTCTGGTGATGGCAATTCTCCGGTTTCTTCTTTCAAATTGACAGGTCCCAACACCTGATTGATGCGATCGAGCCGGAGTTCAATCGATCGCGTCACACCTGCCTGCCCACTGCGCACATCTGCACTCTCCTGAGCGACCACCTCACCGCCTGCCAGTTCAGTGATCAGAGCCAGGGCACGACGACACGCTAGCTCTAACTCTGTCTGGTTAATGCCCCGCTCGAAACGGGCGGATGCTTCCGTTCGCAATCCATGAAAGCGGGCAGAACGCCGAATAGCAGCCGAGTCAAACAGGGCCGCCTCCAGCATCAAATTTTGGGTTTCGGCATGAACTTCGGTTTCCTCGCCACCCATCACCCCGGCCAGCGCCACAGGTTTGTCACTGGCCGTAATCAGTAAGGACTGGTCACCGAGAGATCTGACTTGTCCATCTAGAGTTTTCAAGGATTCTCTAGCTTCTGCAAAGCGGATCCCAATTTGCAGGGACGAAGTGTCTGTAACCTTGAGCAGGCGATCGCGATCGAAGGCGTGCAACGGTTGCCCCCACTCCAGCAAAACGTAGTTGGTGATGTCCACCACGTTGTTGATGGGGCGAATTCCAGATGCCTGTAAGCGCTGCTGCAGCCAAACGGGAGAGGGGGCGATCGTCACCCCTTCAACGATCGTCCCAATATAGGTTGGGCAGGCTTGAGGTTCCGAAATCTTCAATGTCAGCTGCTCTGTTTCAGACGCCGCAGATACTTCAGGAGCCTCTGGAAGCCGCAGGGATGCCCCGGTCAACGCCACAATCTCGCGGGCGATGCCAACCATACTTAGGGCATCAGCTCGGTTTGCCGTTGAGGTCAAATCCAAAATCACATCATCCAGACCCAGCAACGGCAGTACATCAGTACCAGGTTGCAGGTCATCCTCTGCAAAACTGTGAATCCCCTCAGACTCCTTGGCCAATCCCAACTCTGCTAGAGAGCAAATCATCCCCTCAGAGGCAACCCCACGCAGCTTGGCAGGCTTAATTTTCAGCCCATCCGGGGTAACTCTTGGCAAATAGGTTCCCAGTGTGGCAACAGCTACCGAAAGTCCAGCTTCTACATTGGCAGCACCACAGACAATTGTGGACGGGGCTTTAGCGCCAATATCAACCTGGCATACCCTCAGTTTGTCTGCATTGGGATGAGGTTGACAGTCTAAAACCTTGCCCACAACAACCCCATCTGCCCAGGTTCGTCGGTCTTCAATGTCCTCCACTTCAAACCCCGCCATTGTTAGCATTTCTGCCAACTCATCAGGGGACATGGAAATATCAACCAGTTCTCGCAACCAGTTCAAAGAGATACGCATGCAACGCCTTCAGCCTAAACTACGCCAGCCAACATTCTATCGCCTTACTTCCCTTGCCAGTCTTCAGTGAACGGTCACGCGATGTGCGACTTTCAACAAATCCTTGTGGGGTGGACATCTTGTCCGCCCAATTTGAGCAGTCAAGATGCCCGCTCCACGAGCAATCAATAGTTTCCCGCGATTAAGTTGAACATCGCGTCAGTCATCAGTCACTCATCTTCACTGTCTCCTGTCCCCTGCTCACTGTCCCCTGTCTCTCACCCAATTTTCATCAAGACAAAGGTTGACTTTATAGGTTTTATCCAGATATGCATGGATATAAACATTCGCGTGTTTTCCAACCTTGGGAGTGTTACCTTTGGATTAAGATTGGTCAATGCTTCTACCACACATCTCCAGGTTTGGGCTTGCTAACACGACGGGTGTATCCTGATCAGTCACTTTAGAGTGTGAATTTCTGAGTATTCGTACCTTTGTTTAAGGCAGATGTAGAAGCTTTAGTAATTCTTTAAAGGATTTCTCATAGGAACGATACCCTGATCCGATGATCCTGTTTGGATAATAGAAACAGGGCACTAAAGTCCCCAGCAGTTGATATTAGAGCGAGCGAAGCTGAATGAGCTACTGCTTGAACCCAGCCTGTCCGAATCCACAGAACCTTTCCCACACTGAGCTATGTCAGGTTTGTGGTGCTAAGTTGCTGCTGCAGAATCGCTACCGAATTATCCAGGCACTTGGACAGGGCGGCTTTGGTGCAACCTTTCTGGCGATCGATGAGGATTTGCCCGGTAAACCGAATTGTGTGATTAAGCAACTCCGTCCCAATGCAACCGCTCCTCACGTCATGGAAATGGCACGGGAATTGTTCAAACGAGAAGCTGAAACGTTGGGTCGGATTGGCAACCATCCCCAGATTCCTCGTTTGCTGGATTACTTTGAAGAGCACGAAACATTTTTTCTGGTTCAGGAGTATGTGAGTGGTTCAACGCTGCAGCAAGAAATCAAGCGCTCTGGACCGTTGAGTGAGGCAGGTGCGAAGTTGTTTTTGAGTGAAATCCTGCCGGTGATGGAATACATCCATGACAATCGGGTGATTCACCGAGACATTAAGCCAGCCAATATGATCCGCCGTGCTCAGGATTCCAAGCTGGTGCTGATTGATTTTGGTGCCGTCAAATACCAGAACGTTCAACCCAATAATGCATCGGATCAGACGGCTTTGACGTCTTACGCGATCGGGACTCCTGGTTTTGCTCCCCCTGAACAGATGGCCATGCGTCCGGTGCCTGCCAGCGACATTTATGCGTTGGGTGTCAGCTGTATCTTTCTGCTCACGGGTAAGTCTCCGAAAGAGCTTGACTATGACCCAACCACAGGTGAACTGATTTGGAAGAAGCATGTTTATACCAGCGATCACTTTGCAACTGTTCTAGCCAAAATGCTGGAGATTTCGGTGAAGCAGCGCTACAGGACGGCCCGGGAAGTCTACAACGCGCTGGATTTGGAAGACCATCTGGAGAGTTTGGCTAACAGCATGAACAATGTGCTGACGAAACCGAACCCTCCAACTCGGAGACCGTTTGACTTACGCTCTGGACCTGATTCGGTTGGGACGCCTTCTTCACCAGCAGCTCGGACCGCAATGGCCATTCGCGCCCGGCAAATTCGACTCGATTCGATCGGGTTCCAGTCTGGGTTAACTCGGGTCAATCGAAACTCTGGGGTCAACACCGGGATTGCCTCTAGAGGACGAAATTCAGCGGGGCGGGGGGAGGGATTCAGGTGGGGAAAAGAGCAAGTTTCCGCCTCGTTTGGATGCTGAGGGACTGTTAAATTATTACGCGAAGGGGAAGCGTGATTTTGCCAGTCATGATTTGCGATCGCTTTCGTTGCAAAAAGTAAATCTATCCAGCGCGAATTTTCATCAGTCACTCTTGAGCAAGATTAACCTCCAGGGTGCCAACCTGAATAATGCAGATTTCGGCCGCGCAAACTTGACCAACGCCAACCTCCGAGACGCCAATCTGGTCAGGGCCTACATGAGCTATGCTGACCTGGAGAATGCTGACCTGCGCGGAGCAGATTTGAGTGGGGCTTACTTGCTCAACGCCAACCTGCGGGGAGCGAATCTTTGTGGCGCAAACCTGTCTGGTGCTCGAATGGCTGAAGAACAGTTGGCAATGGCACGCACCAACTGGATGACGATTCGGCCAAGTGGAAAACGGGGTATTTGGTAAATCAGCTTTAGTGATTAGCGGCTGGAAGAACATCAATCCCAATACTTCTCGGTTAGTCGATTAAGCACCCTGCCTTAAGTTTGGGGGTTGGGGGCTTAACCAAGAGGTATTGCACCTAAGTCCTTGCCTGCGGAAGAGGTTGAAGGATCAATAAAGCTGGTAAGCTTTAATCCATAGATTTAGCGCACATGCAAACTTCCCAGAAGTTCAGGACTTACGCAAATCACTAAAAGATCTCGTGGTTGGATTGGTAGTCGGTAACAGGTAATTGGCTGAATGTCCGACTACCCATCACCAACGACCCATTACCTGCGTAAATTCTAAAATATTTTCCCTTCTGGGATTAACTGCCAAATCAGGATTGATGATGGGTGATTGGTTTTCTCGAATATGAGCAAGAATCTTACGCTACAAAGGAGACATTGAGTGACGGACCACTCATTTTGGTTTTACTGGTTCGTCTTCTTCGGCGTTATTCTTGGGCGATACCTTTTGATTGCTGGAGGAGCGTACTGGTGCTTCTACTTAGTTTTTGGAAAATCCTTTGCTCAACGGAGATTGCGTTTGAAGCCTCCGCTACGAGAGTCGATTCAACGGGATGTTGAATTATCGGTTCTTTCTGCGGCTGTATTTGCGCTTGGTGCAGCGATTATCTTGTTTGGCTACAAGTCGGGGGTAACACTTTTATACGTTGACCTGCATAAGTATGGATTGTGGTATCCAGGGGCTAGCTTTGCAGCAGTGCTCATTTTACAAGATGTGTATTTCTACTTTATACACCGTGTGTTTCACCATCCGTTGCTTTTCAAATGGCTGCATCGGGGTCACCATCGCTCCGGAGACCCGACACCGTGGACGTCCTTCGCATTCGATCTGCCAGAAGCGATTATCCAGGCACTCTTCTTAGTCGGTGTGGTCTTTATTGTTCCACTCCCTTTCATTACGTTGGTTGCGGTACTGATGACAATGACAGTGTGGACAGTTCTGAATCATCTTGGATTCGAGCTGTTTCCCGCATCGTTTCCCCGCCACTGGTTAGGCCAGTGGTTTATCGGCCCAACTCATCACTCCATTCATCATCGCCAGTACAGGGTGCATTATGGACTGTACTTCACACTCTGGGACAAGTTGCTGGGAACTCATGACCCGAATTATGAAACGGAGTTTGATACCCTGTTAAGACGGTAGTTGATGCGCTGAATCGTAGCTGCGATCGCCCAATGGGAGATGGCTGCGATCGCGACCAGGAAAGCTCAACCTAAAGATTTTTTGCCTGCGAAAGTGTACCAGCTAGCCTATGTCAGTATATTTAAGGCTTAAGGCTGTTGGGAGTTGATCCCAAGCCGTATACCGTTTGGGAGAGGCTGACAATGGGAGCATTCAATCAGGGAGTTTTGCCAGGCCGAAGTTTTCCACTGGGTGCAACAGTTTATCCCGATGGGGTTAATTTCTGCCTTTTTTCTAAAAGCAGCACAGCCGTGGAACTGCTACTCTTTGATGCTCACAACGACCCCAAACCAGCACGGGTAATCCAGTTTGACCCCAAAGTCAACCGCACCTTCTACTACTGGCACGTTTTTATTCCTGGACTGCATCCAGGTCAGGTCTATGCGTATCGCGTGCATGGGCCGTTTGCGCCCGAACGGGGGCATCGGTTTGACGGTGAAAAAGTACTGCTTGATCCTTATGCCAGAGCGGTTGTGAATTGGAGAAAGTACAGCCGTGAAGCCGCGATTAAGCCCGGCGATAACTGTGCCAGCGCCCTACGCGGGGTGGTCCTGGATCCCAGCACCTATGACTGGGAAGGAGATGTGCCACTTTGCATTCCCTACTCCAAGACAGTGATTTATGAGATGCATGTGGGCGGCTTTACGCGCCATCCTAGCTCTGGAGTGATCCCTGAAAAACGCGGTACTTATGCAGGGCTGATTGAGAAAATTCCTTACCTCAAGGAGTTGGGCATTACCGCCGTTGAGCTAATGCCGATTCATCAGTTTGATGAGCAGGATGCCCGACCGGGGCTACTAAACTACTGGGGATATAGTACCCTGGCATTTTTTGCTCCGCACCGCCGGTACAGCTCAGATAAAGACCCGTTGGGTCCGGTGAACGAGTTCCGCGACATGGTGAAGGCCTTTCACAAAGCAGGTATTGAGGTGATTCTAGATGTGGTGTTTAACCATTCAGCAGAGGGCAACCACGAAGGCCCGACGCTCTCATTTAAAGGGCTGGAGAACCGCGCTTACTACATCCTGGAGAAAAATCTGAAGCATTATAGCAACTACAGCGGCTGCGGCAACACGATGAAGGCCAATCATGAAGTTGTGGCGCGGATGATTCTGGACTGTCTGCGCTATTGGGTGGACGTGATGCACATTGATGGCTTTCGGTTTGATTTGGCGTCGGCCCTTTCGCGCAGTAAGTTGGGACATCCGCTGGAAGATCCGCCCCTGTTGTGGTCAATCGAGTCCGATCCGGCACTGGCGGGGACGAAAATTATTGCCGAAGCCTGGGATGCGGGGGGACTGTATCAAGTTGGGTCGTTTATTGGCGATCGCTTTGCCGAGTGGAACGGGCCATTTCGCGATGATGCGCGCCAGTTCATCAAGAGTGATCCTGGGATGGTGGATGAGTTTGCGGCGCGGATTTTGGGCAGTCCAGATATTTACCGCCAGCCCGATCGCGAAACCTACCGCAGCATTAACTTTGTCACCTGTCACGATGGGTTCACGTTGCATGACCTGGTGTCCTACAACGAAAAACATAACGAGGACAATGGTGAAAACAGCCGCGATGGGTCCAACGACAACCATAGTTGGAACTGCGGTGTGGAAGGGGTAACGGATGATCCGGCGATCGCGGAACTGCGGCAACGGCAAATCAAAAATCTGTTAACCGCGCTGTTTTTATCTCAGGGAACGCCCATGCTGCTGATGGGGGATGAAGTGCAGCGCACCCAGCTTGGCAACAACAACGCCTACTGTCAGGACAGCGAAATTAGCTGGTTTGACTGGCGCTTAGTCGAGAAAAACGCCGATCTGCTGCGCTTTGTTCGGGGGCTGATCCACCTGATTCAGTCTTTGCACCTGTTCATGCAGGAAAACCTGCTGCAGGTTTCTAACCGCAGCCAAAAGCCGTATATTTCCTGGCACGGCATTCAGCTCCACAAACCCGATTGGGGCAGCAATTCCCGCACCATCGCGTTTACCCTCTACCATCAGAGGCGAAGGAGTGTCTGCACGTAATCTTCAACGCCTACTGGGAGCCACTCCAATTCGAGTTGCCGCCTCCTGAAGTGGGAGAGGCGTGGCGTCGGATTGTGGACACAAATCTATCTGCTCCAGACGATTTTTGTGAGCTAGCCAAAGCACCTGTTGTTACCGAATCTGTTTACTGGGTGGCGGCGCGATCGACAGTGGTGCTAATGTCCCGTCCTGCTCTTTTGAGCGTTTAATGCAGCATGAGCTTCCTGGCGACGGCGGCAACGTTCAGAGATTCACCGTGCTGTTGCGATCGCTGCCGGATTTGCAACATACTTGCCCAATTTAATAGCACGCGCTAACTTTTTGGCTTCACGACCTACAACAGGCTGTGATACTGTGTGCAAGGGATACTGCATTGGGGTTGTTAAACCTCATCTCAACGAATCGGCAACTTACGAATACGTACAGAATCGTCGTCAATGGTAATGGCTGAACCTGTATCA
>JAAUSG010000222.1 GCA_012034055.1 Leptolyngbyaceae cyanobacterium RU_5_1
GTAGCAAAGCGTGCAAGATCCCCCGTAAATCCCCCTTAATAAGGGGGACTTTGAGCTAATTTCCCCCCTTATTAAGGGGGGCTAGGGGGGATCGCTGAGTGCTTAACATCACAGACCATACCTTTTCAAACATCCTCTAAGGCATTGAAATACCGGTTTGAGCTGTATGTCATGCACACTATACGCAACAAACCAGCAAATAGTTTTGTAGGTAAGCTCGATGGAAACTATGAGATGACTTTGCCTAATTTAGAGTTAAGCAATTGAAGTCATACGACCCTTCTATAAAACTGCGCTTTGGTTAGTCCTAATCTGTTACTCAGTTTTAGAGGATCTTGAATTAATACAACTTTATATAAAATATAAAGCTAGTAGGAAGCACGTTTTACTTAGCTAAAAGCTACTTATCTTAGTGATAAAGTTGAGCCTACTAAAAAGTTAACAAGACGAACAGATTATGGGAAATCCTAGTAGAATCACACTCTGATTTGTGTAAAAGATCGCTAGTTTGTCTCTGCAGAATAAACTGAATCCTAGCACAAGATTAGTTGTAGTATGTAATGCTTTGGTATCCTTTCTTGAATCTACATAAAAAGCTCAATGGGGGCTGTGGGAAAGTGGAGCAAAAATGATCGGATTGAGCGACAGCAGGCAGAAATGGTTTGGTCTAAAAAACCACAAAAGTTCCCAGGCGGAGCATGGAAGTGAATTGGATAGGGTGCAAAAGACCAGCAATACAAGAAACAATTATCCTTCGTGAATGAGCTGGAGGAGGGCTTCGGTGGAGATCTTGCCACTCATTTCTGCACCTTCCAGGAGGCTATCGGCTAGATCTCGCTTATGGCGATGCAGATCCACAATCTTTTCTTCAATCGTGTTTTTGGCTACTAAGCGGTAGATCGTGACGGGGCGCTGTTGACCAATGCGATGGGCGCGATCGCTGGCTTGATCTTCAACCGCCGGATTCCACCAGGGATCCATGTGAATCACATAATCGGCAGCGGTGAGATTCAATCCGGTGCCCCCGGCTTTGAGGCTGATCAAAAACACCTCTCCATCGCCAGACTGAAAGGCATCGACTCGCTTTTTGCGATCGCCAGCGGGAGTACTGCCGTCCAGGTATTGATACCGAATGTTGTGTTGGTCGAGATAGTCTCGAAGGATGTGCAGGTGATCCACAAATTGACTAAACACGAGCGCCTTGTGACGATTGTCCAGCAGCTCTGTCAGTACCTCACCAAACAGTTGCAGTTTGGAGCTGGGCAGGGACACTTGAGGCTGGACGAGTTGTGCATTGCAGCAGGCACGCCGTAGCCGCATGATTTCGGCTAACACCTGGAGATGCTTGGCACCTGCAGAGGCCCCGCTCTCGGCCAATTTGGTAATCGCCTCGCGTCGGAGCACCTCATAGAATGCCATTTCATCCTGGCTCAGTTCAACATGCAGCAGAATCTCGGTGCGCGAGGGCAGTTCGGCCAGCACCTGATTTTTGGTGCGCCGCAGCAGAAACGGCTGAATCAGTTTTTTCAGTTGGTGACGGGCTTGGGTGTCCTGATAGCGCTCAATCGGAATTGCAAAGCGCTGATTGAAGCTTTCCAGAGAACCGAGCAGCCCCGGATTGATGAAGCGGAAGAGATTCCACAGTTCGCCGAGGTGATTTTCGATCGGGGTTCCAGTGGTGATCAGTTTGAAGCTGCTTTGCAGGGCCATGGCTGCCTGCGATCGCTTGGTAGCAAAGTTCTTGATCGACTGTGCCTCATCCAGGACGATCGTTTGCCATTGCACCTTGGACAGCATCTCTGCCACTTCTTCCTGCTGCAGCAATCCATAGCTGCAAACCAGCATGTCAAACGGTTGCAGATTATCCAGCAGTTTTTGCCGATTACCACTCCCGAACTGAATTGGGTTCAGGGTGGGCGCAAATTTTTGGGCTTCACTGATCCAGTTCATGCCCACCGATGTCGGTGCGACAATCAGGGTTGCACCCGCCGGAGCACGAGTCAGGATGACGGCCAACGCCTGCAGCGTTTTGCCCAGCCCCATGTCGTCCGCAAGGCAAGCCCCTACCCCCCAGTGAGCCAGACGCGCTAACCAGCGGAAACCGTCAATTTGGTAGTCGCGCAGCTCTGCCTGCAGGGTTGAGGGCAGTTCTGGCTCTAGGGTTTGCACCTCTTTCAGCCGTTGAACATGGGCTTTCCAATGTTTGTCTGCTTTGAGATCGCCGACCTCCTCCATCCAATCGTCCAGTGTTAAAGCCGCAAGGGGATGAATGCGCAGCCCTTTGCCAGATTTTTCGGAAAAGGCGCGCAGATCGTCGAGACGCTTGCGAAACTCTTGCGTCAATGCCAGAAACTGACCGTTACCGAGGGGAACAAAGCGGCTGGAGGTCTGTGCCAGTAGCCCCATCAGGTGTTGCATATCCAGCACCAAGTCGTTGTCCAACTGCAGTTTGCCATCGGTGGCAAACCAGTCATTCTGACGCTTAATCGTCAACTGAAAATCCTTCAGATGACGCGATGGTTGACGCGCAACTTCTCGCCCTCGGGCCATTCCAGAATGATGGTTTCTCCCAGGGCTTGCAGTTCCAGCAGCAGTTCCAGACAGTCTTCCGGGTTCTCCACCAGCCATTCACTGTTTTCCTGGTCATAGTGTTCCAGGGTAGGACAGGCGCGATCGCGGCATTGGCGAGGGACTTCTCTTCCTGCAGATTGCGGGTGGTTTGCAGGCGCTGGCCGTCAATCTCGGCGATCACGGTTTCGCCACCGGCACCGGGATGATAGTAGGGCCCGCCCTGGGCAAAGGGACGCGCCAACACCGCCACTTTTAACCCATCCCCCGCAGGCAACAAATGCAGGTGGGGTTTGGGGTCAGCAGGAACTTCTGCTGCACTGGCAAGCCCACCGCCAATATCCGAGTGCACGGTGACAATGCTGGAAACGGCATTGATGGCGGCTAAGACGCGATCGCTGGCCGAGGTCGGCACCTGCAGTTGGTTCTGCTTGCCTAACACGGCGGCAATCCGGCGATGTTCGGGCGTAATTTCAATCACCTTCAGCCGGGTTGGAGTTTCTTTAACGACGACGACGTTCTGGCTGTCCTGCAGGTCAGGAGAAAATTGCAGCGTTAATTGATCGCCAGGTTCCTTTTTGACCAGCAGTTCCGGTTCACCTTTGACAATTTCGACGCGCGTGGTGGGAACATCGTGCCAAAACACCAGGGGATGTCCGACCAGGGCCGCGATCGCCCGATCCCCGAATGTGTAGTTAGATTCCCCGTAATACCCGTAGGAGTATTCCTCCTTCAGTTCAGAGCAAACCCGCAAATCCTGGGGAGTGAGGTAGTCCAATTCTCCCGTTTTTTCAAGCGCTTCAGGGCGATCGGGCGTCCTTTGCTCCATTCCCCTTTGGCATTGATTTTTTGCTCACGCGGATCCAAAACGTAGTTGTGGCTGGAGTAGAACGTGATCAACCAGGCCAGACGCAAATTCGCTCCCGATTTGGTCGCCGTCTCGGGTTCTTTTTGCAAATTTGCCAGTGCTTTTAAACATAGCTCCCAGGGTTCTTGAGGGTGAAGCAAGCTGACCAGGGAGCGAATGCCGTTGACCTGGCGAAAATTGGCTGCCTGCTTGGCGTAGGGGCTGCGTGGTTTGAATCGCGACAACAGATCTGCCGCTTCCATGGCCAACCAGTGATACCCTGACGCCTCGGCTTGCTGATAGAACGGTTGTAGGATTTTAGGTAGGCGTGACTTTGCCTGATCCACATCCACCCAGTATAAACAGAGGGCATATAGCAGAATTTTTAAGCTGTACGTTCCTGAACTGGCACCTGAGCCAGCAACGATGTTCATCAAGAACTCCCGTTGGGCGAGATCCCCCTGCTGCAGTTTCACCACTCTTTCCAGAGCAGCATAAATTGGACTGAGCCAGTGATTTGACTGTCGCGCCAGACTGGCATACTCGGCCGCCTGGTTGAGCGATTCGCGATCGCCTTGCTTGAGCAGTAACAACACAAAAAATGGCCCGCTCATGGTTTGGAAGTAGGCCTTCCGCTTACCGGTGTCTTTGCGGAGAGTTTGCAGGGCCGCCGTGTAGTGCGCGATCGCCCGTTCGTCATCCCCGACGAGAAAAAACAACAATCCCTGCAAACTTGCAACGGTACTGCGGTAGGACTCGGACAGTTGCTCAAGGTTTTGCTGCGCCTCCGGTAACCTGCCCCGCAAAATAAGTTGCTCAATCAACACAATGCGCTGCAAATCCGAGACGCTTCGCCCTCCGGCACAATCGTCTAGAAGCAACGAGAATGCGTCATGGGCAGGCGTCAGATCCAGCATCGAAGCATTTAATCGGCTGGCTAATACACTCTCATACAACTCAGGATCCAACGCCCGTAACCACTCCGGATCAAACGGGTTGTTACAGACCAACTCATAAATCTCACGCAACGAAATCTTGTCTTGCAGATAGCTGTGTTTGTAGTAGTCGTCAAGCTGTTGCTCAATGAACTCAATATCGTTACGGTAAATCCCCAACCGAACCTCGCGGATCAACTGACTATCATGCCTAAAAAACTTGGCTCCGCCCTTCCAGCGGGGAGGAATCGGTAGACAGTCCTGCATAACCTTAGCAAAGGTTTCAAACTGCCCAACTCGAACGGCATCGCGGGTTGCAATCTCCATCAGGAGTGGGTGGCAGCACGCTCCCTGCCCCCTATCCTGAAGTAGCACACCCACTCGGATCAGGCGATCGATATACGGTTTTATGGTCAGGTTCGTAAACGGCTTGCCAGTTTTATCCTGCACACCAGCCTGGTTCAAACAGGTTACAAACACCCCGCGGCTAACCGGTTCGTAAATCACTGAAAACAACTGAACGATCGCCTGTTGCAGAGCAGATAGCTTGTTGTACTCCTCAACCAATTGCTGACGCAGGGTTTCAATGCCTGCATGCTTAGAGTCAGTAATCGGCTGGTTCAAGCTTGTCATTTAGATCTTCCCATGCGCTGAAAAGAACGCTGCGATCGCCACCTGTGATTTATCACAAAGTATATGGCAACGGACTGGTTTCTCAAATACGACTTACGCAAACCTCGGAGGTTTAACCCAGAATCAAGCGTCGTGACGAACGATCCAAGACTCTGACTTGGGATGCCAGATTGGAGGCTCTGCCTCGTTGCCGGTGGAGGCAGCAGCCCTCGCAAGTCGGTTCCCAGGCAAGAGCCTGGGAACCAGTCAACAGGCAAGTAGTTTTTTAACAACCCCTAAGCAGATGGGGTTGTATCCTCCTCCTGGTGGAGCTGACGTTCGATCGTCGCGATCGCAGCATTGAGACCCGCTAATCGGGTTTCAAGGTCATCTCGCATCCATTTCAAAAACAACAGTTTGCGTTCCTGATACGCCTGACGAGAAACAGTCCCAGATGTGCAACAAGTGCTACCCAAAAATGGAAACATGGTCTTCATCCTTAACTTCAACCTATTTCTATAGTGACTAACGGCTATAGAAATAGATTGATCGCGAGGGTAGCGATTACCGTCCATCCACCATCCGTTTCATCCGCTACTGAATCCGCTGCCAATCTTACTTCTCAGACACCTTGTTTAAAAAATGCGCCTTCAACTCAATTGCACGACGGGCTGATCTTCCAGCACGGTCTTGAGCGCTAGCAGGTCTTCGACCGTGATCCGGAGAAAGCGCTGCTGGTCTACGCGAAACTGGACTTTGACGCGATCGTGCCGGGATGGCCGAGTGGCTCCAAGTTAGCGATGTTACGGGCACCTTGACGATCGTTGAGGGGTTGAACGTGGGTCTGGCGGTTGCCAAGGTGACGAGTCACCAGGCGATCGCCATCAAAGTACACCTCAGTTTGCGTTGTCTCTCCACCCAGTTCGCCAATGATCAACTCGATGCTGGGCTGATTGTCCACTGACGCTCCCAGCAGAATTTCCACCGGGTCACTCATGGGATAGGCTTGACCGGCTTTGATGATCGGGTGCCAGTTATGACAGTTGTGGCGACGATCCCAGTAGCGGATGCCGTAGCTGTGATACAGAAAGTCCTTGAGTTCAACACCCTGGCTAATTTGCAGGGCACCCTGGGCGATCGCTTCAAAGGGTTTCTCGCAGCGGATCTGACTGCGATCGAAGTACTGCTGAACCCAGGCTTGCACGGCAGGAATTTGAGCCGTTCCGCCCACCAACAACACCGCGTCAATCTCGCCAACTTCCAGTCCCTGTCGCCGCGCCTGCTGCAGCACCTGGCTCATGCAGTTGTCCAATTGCTCGAAGAACTGATGCTGATTGAGGATATCTTCAAATTGGGCACGGGTGAGCTGCAGTTCATAGCTTTCAAAGGTTTCGTCGTTAAAGTAAACTTCCTGGGCTTGGGGTTGCAGGGAAAGTTGAATTTTCAAGCGTTCAGCCAACCGAGTCGTGAGGGGCGAAATGGCTAACCCCTGAGTGGTGGCAAAGTAGTCAGCCAGCCAGTTATCAAGGTCAGAGCCACCTAGATTTTGTCCAGCTTTGGCAATTACTCTGGCAATTTTCGGTTTCTGTCCAGACTGTTCGGCGAAGGACTTCTGTCCCCACTTGAGGACAAAGCCGAGCGGTTTATGGCTCTGAGCACCGCTATCTAATCGCACCAAAGAAAAATCCAGCGTTCCACCTCCAAAGTCAATCACCAATAGGGTTTCTCGGTCTGCCAATCCATACCCCAGTGCAGCAGCGGTCGGTTCATCCAGCATCCGCACCTGCTCAACCTGCAGCGACTCGCACACCCGCCCTAGCCACAGCCGGTAGGTCTCAAAGCTATCCACCGGCACCGTGAACACCAGCGATCGCGCTACCTCTGGATCGCTGGCTCTAAGCTTTTGAATCACGTCTGTTAGAAACCAGTGTCCAACCTGTTCAAAGCGGATGCTCCGACCATCAAGTTCGGGCAGAAAGCCCTGAATCGGAGTACCAATACCGCGTTTGAAGTTGCAGAAAAACCGAGGGTCACTGGCAAGATCAAGGGCGCGATCGCGCACCGCTTGCCCAATCACAACACTGTCCTGGCCCGCGTCCTCAACATAAACCAAACTGGGAATCAACGGTGGGCTTTGCGCCGTTTTCCAGGTAATGCCCGGTATTGAAATCGTTTCAGGTTGCTGAGTCGCTTGATTCCATCGGGCAATGACGGTATTGCTGGTTCCAAAGTCGATCGCGATTCCCATGTGTCCTATATTGAGTAGCGTTCAATGGTAGAAGCGGGGTTTGTTAACAAATCGACGAAATCCGAAGATTTGTCACCTAAACCCGCCCGTACAAAGCAGAATTTATCGTTCAGAATCTCTTGAGGTCTTTTATCGAGGATACAATCATCAGTGTCAAGCAGGGGAAGATTGTAGAGTGTATAAACCTTGTCCACGTCCAGACCTGGAGTTTTTCTGAAGGGAAAGCTACAGATTTCGAGCTGGACGTGGTTTAACAATCTGGGTGTTGAACAATTAAACGCTTTAGAGGTTCAGTGATGGGAAGACTGGGGTGTCGAGTGGGTGCGGTGGCAAAGCCTTTCGTATGCAAAATTGCGATACTGGTTCTGGTATCAGTCGGCGTAGAAAGTGAAATACAGTCTGCGGCAGCTCGTACTGATTTTCCGATGTCTAATCCAATCCCAAACGAACTGCTCAAGTCATCCGAATCGCACGACGGTTTTCTACTCGCTCAACGCAATGGTAGTTGTCGCAGAGTGGTTGTGGATCGAGTCAGCTTCAATAATTTTCCAGGAACGTCCTCATCGGGAGGAACGGGGTTTGGGCAATTTCTGTACAAAGGCGATCGCGTCAACCTCTTAGATAATGGCAGAACCACCCGTGGAGACGATGGCCAACTCTACCTACGCGTCTCCTATCCCTATGGCAGTTCAAACACCTCCACTGGCTATATTCCAACCCAAGTTGAGGCATCCGATGGAACATTCAAAAGTCCTCTCGGACGATGTGGATATCCAGCAAGGTGGTAACAAAGATGTATACATCTTCTCTGTATGAAACCGATTTTTATGCTTGGACTCAAGAGCAGTCCAAGCTCATCAAAGCTCAGCAATGGGATCAAGTAGACGCAACGAATTTAATTGAGGAAATTGAGACGCTGGGTAGGAAAGAGCGCCAAGAATTGCGAAATCGCTTGGGCGTATTGTTAGGACACCTATTGAAATGGCAGTTTCAATCTGAAAACCGGAGCAGTAGCTGGTTGGGTACGATTCGAGAACAGCGTGTTCAGCTCAAATTACTGTTGCAGGATAGCCCAAGTTTGAAGCCCTATCCTACCTGCCCATGCAAGAATCCAATTGGGTCTTCAAGCCGCCTGCGAATCGTATCATCGATACTACAATTGCTAGACAGTTGCTGCACAACACCTCAAGCCTGCCAGGAGCAACGCATCTAGTGCAGCATCACATCAAGATTCCGCATGGACGGCTTATTTATCTACACCCCTCAAACTCACATCTGAACCCGCGACTGAGGTCCCTCGACTCAGTGCATACTGCATCCATCGCTTCTCATCTCCACACAGGGGCTAACGACATGGAATGTACTGAACTCCATCATTTCTCGGCTGGGCAGCTGCTACAGTAGCTTGCGTCCTTCTTTTCTCCTGCCAGCTCTCTGCGGCAAGCCTGTGAGTGTCACACACAGCGCGCCTAGGTGCCGCACAGCAAGTAGTGGAATTCCTTAGAAACACCACACCATCGCACACAGATGACAAGACCTGGCACTTTGCCGGCCATCTACAGCCAGGCGACAGCGATGCTAGCAGCAGAAAGCTTGCAAACGAGCAAAGAAGGCTTCGCTCTGACCAGTAGTATCTCTCCAGAGACACCTACAAAGTGGAATAATACAACTTCTTGCGGTACTACTCTGCTGTATGCAGCCCGATCGCTTGTGGGAGCTCCTCCTTGCAGGTGCATGGCAGGTTGTAGCAGGCAGGGCGACGCTGCGGGAAAGAACTGTAGCAGACAGGAACTCTGGTACGCTGACACTCGGAGAAGTAACGCTACAAGGACGCCGCCTACTCGTCTCACTGCCCGATAACTACATTGCAGCACAGTCCACCGTGCGTGCCTCCTGGCAAGGTTGCCACAAGGCACAAGCCGAACTAGGTGCCCCGGCTCCCTGACGAACACAAAACAACTGTCAGTCAGCAGCAAATGGCTGCTGAGAAACCTGGGGCATTTCCTGTTACTCAGATGTGGCCACCTGCATGCGCAACTTTCTGGGTGCTATGGGAAGTTGCCGAAGGGCTGCTCGTTATCATTGTAGCCACGCAGTGGTCCACCTGACACAGAGGGGTGCTGTGTTGTTGAGCTGGGAGCTGCTGCACTTGTTGAGCGCATCATGGAAGGCAAATGCATGCCACCG
>JAAUSG010000002.1 GCA_012034055.1 Leptolyngbyaceae cyanobacterium RU_5_1
TAGGAGATTTCCAGGAAAGAAACTACCAAAAAATCCTGGTAAAGACGAACGGCCGTTCGTTCCTCCAGGGGTAAAATCTTTCTCAGAAATCGCCTTAGGAATGAGAATTAAACAATATCGAATTTTGTAGGATGTGTTAGGCGGTAGCCGTAACGCATCTATTCCCTGATAACGATGCGTCACGCTGCGCTAACACATCCTACGCAAGAATTCGGAGTTATTAAATTCACGATCCTTAGTACTCTATCCTTCATCCCTTTACCCTTCATCCCTTTACCTCATCAACCTCACATCCTTTACCACCAAAGAACCGTCTGAGCGGTAAAATGAGGTGCCAATCATTTTCTCTAGAAACTTAGGCTCAAGACTCATGATCTCCAGTAACGACTTTCGACCAGGCGTAAGCATCGAGTTAGACGGTGCTGTTTGGCGGGTAGTGGAATTCCTGCATGTCAAACCTGGTAAGGGATCTGCCTTTGTCCGTACCAAACTCAAGAATGTCCAAACCGGTAATGTGATTGAGCGGACGTTTCGAGCAGGGGAAACAGTACCCCAGGCGAATTTAGAAAAGAGCACAATGCAGCACACCTACAAAGATGGGGATAGCTTCGTGTTCATGGACATGGCAACCTACGAGGAGACCCAGTTGAGCGCTAGCCAAATTGGCGATCGCGTCAAGTATCTCAAAGAGGGCATGGAGGTTAACGTTGTGCGTTGGGGTGAGCAAATCATGGAGGTAGAATTACCGAACTCTGTCGTGCTGGAGGTCACCCAAACAGATCCTGGCGTTAAAGGAGACACAGCAACGGGCGGTACTAAACCCGCCATTGTTGAAACCGGCGCTCAAGTCATGGTTCCTCTCTTTATCTCTATTGGAGAGCGAATCAAAATTGATACCCGCAATGATTCCTATTTAGGACGAGAGTGATAGACGGTCTGTGAAGATTAGGGGCAGACGAATACAAATGACGAATAATGAATGACTCTTCAGTTCAAGATTCATAATAATTTTTCAATTCAAAATTTTTCCTAGGCCCTGGCCCCTTTTAGTTGAGAGGTGTGCGATAACTGTGTCGTTAAATTTAAGTGAACTGTGCGAACTGCTGTCAGCCATCAATCAGATGGACATTGCAGAGTTGACCTTAAAGAGTGATGATTTTGAGCTGAGTGTCCGCCGAGGATTGCGCGTTGATGAGCAACTCCTAGCCGTTAGTGGGGGTCGGCTTCCAACGCCTGAGACAGTGACACCAACTCCACCGCAACCCTCCACAATGTCAGGTGGAACGACCGGTTTTGATATAAGAACTACTGAGAATTCGGCTAGTTCGCCATCATCAGCCTCTCTACCACCGTCGAACGATCGCCGCTGGGTTGAGATTTTATCGCCAATGGTGGGAACGTTCTACCGTGCCCCTGTGCCTGATGAACCGCCCTATGTTGAGGTGGGCGATCGCATTCGGGTTGGACAAACGGTTTGTATCATCGAGGCGATGAAGCTGATGAACGAGATTGAGGCTGAGTCCGCTGGAGAGATTGTTGAAATTTTGGTGCAGAATGGCGACCCCGTGGAGTATAACCAACCGCTGATGCGAGTCGTGCCTGGTTGAAGGGGGGATATAAGGGTAAAGGGATGAGTGGGGCAGTGAAAACTGGTAACTGACCAACGACCAATCACCAACGACCAACAACCAATGACTGATGACCAATGACCTTCCAATCAATCAGCTTCAAGAGGCTGCTCAACGCGGCGATTGGTCACAGTTGATTCAGTCGCTGCAGCAACTGTTGCTGACAGAGCAAGTGTCAGAGCTGCCACAGAATGATGTTGATGCGTTGTTGACGCTAGCGGTGGTGGGATTGGAAACGGCAGACTTTCAGATGGGTTGGGAGATTGCCAAAGTTTTTCCGGTGTTTGGCGATCGCGCGATTGCTCCCCTCGTTAGCCTGCTACAGGACGAAGCCGCCGAGCTAGAGTCCCGCTGGTTTGCCGCTCGTATTCTGGGCGATTTGAACAATCCTGCCGCGATTCAGGCGTTGGTTGACCAGTTGCAAGCGTCTGATGACGAAGATCTGCGTGAAATGGCGGCTGGGGCATTGGCGAATCTGGGAACTGCCGCGATCGCGGCCCTCACCGATCTACTGGCAGAGGACACGACGCGATCGTCCGCTGTGCAAGCCCTCGCCCAAATCCGCCACTCTGAGACGATTGCCCCGCTGCTGACGGTGGCCGATGATCCCCAACCCGCCGTGCGAACCCTGGTCGTTGAGGCCTTGAGCAGCTTCCATGATTCCCGCATTCCCCCAATGCTGGTGCGTGCGCTCCATGATCCGGCGGCTCCCGTGCGTCAAGCCGCGATCGCAGGACTCAGCGTTCGTCTCGACTTATCCGATCAACTCAACCTGGTGCCGTTGCTATCAGAGTACTTGTGGGATCTTAATCTCAGTGTTTGTCAACAATCAGCCATTGCGTTAGGTCGGCTGAGAAACGATGCCGCAATTCCACCCTTAGTACGGGCATTTCAATCCCCTACCACGCCTGAGGTTCTGCAGCTAGAAATCCTGCGATCGCTGGGTTGGATTGGCACTCAAGCAGCACTGGATACCTTGCAGCAGTTTCTGGCATCCAATGGGCAACCTGCTCTTTCTCGCTCTACGTACCACGAAACCGTAGCAACGTTGGGACGCTGGGCAGATCCGAACCTCAAACCAGTTGCGGCCCAGGTTTTGACCCATGAACTGGTGTCCCCCTCTTTTGCTCAGCAGGACGCTGGCATTCGGCAGCGATCGCGCTGGCATTGGGTCAACTCCAGCAGTCTGCCGCCCTGGAACCCCTGATTCAGTTGCTGGCAGACGAGGATGCTGGAGTTCGTCTGCACGCGATCGCAGCGCTCAAAACCCTTGATCCCCACGCGGCTTATCAGCGATTGCAAGTGCTACAGTCTCGTCCGGATCTGCCAGAAGCTCTTCGCCAGGGGGTGGCGATCGCGCTTACCGAATGGCAAATCGAATGGCCTCAGTAACGTGTTACTATCCCCTTGCTAGCTGATCCAAAGCTTGCTCCATAGCCTATAACGGTTCTCACACGTCAAGGATAACCTCCTCAAATTGCAATACTTCTCGGTTAGTGGTGTCAATACGACTCAACTCAATAAACAATGAGTGAAGCTTCATCGTTGTTTCATTCAAACTGTTCTGTTTAATGCGGGTAGCCCTTACCGGAGAACGTAGTATGTTGTGGAAAGCACGCTTTTGAGAAAGCACGCTTTGAGCAAACAAGTTATAGCAATTCTTCAGTAGGGACGAACGGGCATGAGTCCGAAAGACACGCTCCGCGCTAGCGAAGCCATGCCGCAGGCTATACGTCCCTACAGTGAATGTATTCCACGCAAACGAGAACCGCTATAGCAATCACGATTTGTACCCCCGATCCCCTCTTCCTTCATTAGTCATCCATGCAAGTGCAAGCATCTCAACGTCGAACCAAGATTGTGGCTACGATTGGTCCTGCTACCAGCAGCCCCGATATGCTGCGGGCATTGATCGAAGCAGGTGCAACAACGCTACGCCTGAACTTCTCCCACGGTAGCCATGACGATCACCAACGCAGCATTCGCCTGATTCGGCAAACCTCATTTGAGTTGAATCAACCCGTCGGTATTTTGCAAGACCTGCAGGGCCCCAAAATTCGGTTGGGACGGTTTGAGAATGGCTCCATCGTGGTCAAGAGGGGCGATCGCTTCATCCTCACCAGCAACGCACAGACAGGCACTCAAGAACGCAGTTGCGTCACCTACGGACTCCTTGCAGACGAAGTTCCCGAAGGCGCAACTATTTTGCTAGACGACGGCCGGGTTGAAATGCGCGTTGAAGCGGTGAAGCGATCGGCTAGAGAGCTTCACTGTCAGGTTGTGGTTGGCGGTGTTCTTTCCAACAACAAAGGGGTTAACTTCCCTGGCGTGTACCTGTCGATCAAAGCGATGACAGACAAGGATCGCAAAGACCTCACCTTTGGACTCGATCAGGGCGTGGACTGGGTGGCGCTCAGTTTTGTCCGCAACCCTCAAGACGTGCTGGAAATTAAAGAGCTAATTTCAGCAGCGGGTAAGCAGGTGCCTGTGATCGTCAAAATCGAAAAACACGAGGCGATCGAAGAAATGGATGCCATCCTCTCGATCAGCGATGGCGTCATGGTTGCAAGGGGGGATTTAGGCGTGGAGCTTCCGGCAGAGGATGTTCCCATTCTGCAAAAGCGTCTAATTTCCACCGCCAACCGCATGGGCATCCCCGTCATCACCGCCACCCAGATGCTGGACAGTATGGTGCATAGTCCGCGTCCCACCCGTGCCGAAGTCTCCGACGTTGCCAATGCCATTCTCGATGGCACTGATGCCGTGATGCTCTCCAACGAAACGGCGGTTGGCAAACATCCCATCGAAGCGGTGAAAACAATGGCCCAAATTGCTCGACGAATTGAGCAGGAACATTTGCGTCGCAACAGTGAAGACAGTGGGCGCTCCATTCCCAATGCCATCAGTCAAGCCGTTGCACGGATCGCTGAACAGCTAGATGCCGCTGCCATCATGACATTGACCAAAACTGGCGCAACTGCCCGTAACGTCTCCAAGTTTCGCCCCAAAAAACCCATCCTGGCCGTTACTCCCCATGTAGACGTGGCCCGACAACTCCAACTCGTTTGGGGAGTCAAACCCCTGCTGGTATTGGACTTACCCTCAACTGGACAAACGTTCCAGGCAGCCACAAATGTTGCGCAAGAAAAGCAACTCCTCGGTGAGGGCGACCTGGTTGTCATGACTGCAGGCACCCTGCAAGGTGTCTCTGGCTCAACTGATTTGATTAAGGTCGAAGTGGTGACCGCTGTGCGGGGCAAAGGTGTTGGGATCGGACAAGGTTCTGTCAGCGGCAAAGCCAGAGTGGTTCATACCGACTTTGAAGCCAGCAGCTTTAACCCTGGAGAAATTTTAGTAGCGTCCAGCACCAGTGTTGACCTTGTGGAAGCCATCCGACGCGCCGCCGGAATCATCACCGAAGATGGCAGCTTGACAAGTCATGCAGCCGTGATCGGTTTGCGGTTGAGTGTTCCTGTAATTGTTGGCGTGAAAAATGCCACTGCTGCGATTCGAGACGGCGAAATCGTCACCCTGGACATGCAACGGGGCGTCGTCTATGCAGGCTCAACCGCCAGCCAAACCGATGCGGCGCTGTCATCTGTGTAAGGCGAGAGGATTGAAGATTGGAAAAAGCTTGGTCACTGGGTCGTTACTAACTGCTGTTGGCTGTTGGACGGGAAATCACCCAATCCTAAAATCTAAAATCCAATACCAATGACTCCTAAGAAACTAGATTTTGGATAAGCATACATACTCACCCCGTAGGCTCAGTTTCTGGTTGTGTTTTAGACAAAGGGATCTTATACTGAGACGGTCAAACTAAGAGAGCAGATGATGCGGGGTACGCAAATGCCAAAGGTACTAGAACCTGTACACTGTCTAGACTGCGACGGAACCGAAATGGGTAGTGGTATTCGTGATACGGCTCGAAATCTTCCCATTAGCACGACCACTGTAATCGAAGAATTAAAAAAAAAGGGCGTCAGCTTGAACGGGTGAATAACCCGTTGATTGAGCAACTCCAACCAACGGCAGTAGAGATTATCAAACGGGTTGAAGATGCCGAGCTAGACGAGATGTGGAGCTTTGTTAGGACGAAGAAACACGAGCGATGGTTATGGCATGCGATCAACCATGCAACCGGAACGATCTTGGCGTATGTTGGCGCTGACCACAAAGACGAAGTATTCCTGCAACTCAAAGCGTTGTTGGAACCGTTTGGGATCGAGCAGTTCTATCCGGATGGTTGGGGTGCCTATCAATGTCATCTCGAATCCGAGCATGTCATCGGCAGGCGCATACCCAAAAAATTGAACGGAAACACTTGGCGTTACGCACCCGCATTAAACGGTTAGCCCGCAAGACAATTTGCTTTTCCAAGTCCACCCAAATGCACGACATTGTGCTGGGATTGTTGATTAACCGATACGAGTTTGAACGAGCTGTCTAAAGTGAGATCCCCTTGTCTAAAACATGACCGGCTGCCTCTCAGTCTATTAGACTTGCCCCAAAAACTCCAGTTCTCAAGATGGATGAGGTTTAATTACTTATTGGCTGAGTCGAGAAATACAGCATTAGAAGTACAAAATACAGTGCTAGCAGCACATAGCTGAATATAAAAACTCAATTTGTTGCTTCAATATCGTCAATAGCTCAATTAAATTTAGTTCTAACAACTGCAATGTATAAAGCGCGCGGATTTGAGCACTTTATAGCCTACTTCGGCAATACATTGATTGTCTAAATAAACTATGATAGTAACTATAAAGACTATACGAGGGCACCCATGAGCTACACCAAGACGCAAGGGAGAACCCTCAATCTCAATGAAAAGCATCGAAGTGACGGCAGTGAACTGATCCCTGCTGAAGTTCAAGCTAATATTCGTCAAGATGATATCCCATCGCTTGATGCTCCGTTGGCAATTGGTTACACCGTAGACGAGGAAGGGCTGATCAATAACTACGCAATTCAGCCTGACATGTCTACATCAGAATATCCTTCGCCAGAGCAGCAGCGGCGATATGTTTTCCTGGGAGCAGGAGCGACTCTGCTTGTTGTCATGCTGCTATTAGTTACATTCTCCGTTAGCTAGGCATCCAGATTATTTGTCAATACCCCCGTCAAAGTGACAGGCAAAGTCCAAACTCCCTGGTTTGGTAGCAGCGTGGGTATGAACATTGCATGCGCTTCGTGCTTGATTCAGAAGGCAAGATTTTCTTTGTAGCGATCGATCTACTCGCATCGCCGAAAGAGTTGTTAAACCTGGTACGCCAATAGTTCGTTGATCCAGATGTCAGTCTGCTAAATGGACTGTAAAAAGCAATCCTTCGGGGCATAGTTCTTGTAACCCATCAATCTCGTAAATAGATTTTGTAAGCAGAAGAGCATTGCCCCGCAGCAAAGATTTCCACTTCCTAACCCCCATGATTATCTTCAACTGAACTGTCGCTACTAACTTGTATAAATCCTTAAAAAGGATGGTAATGATGCCTACAGTCTACAATCCCGCTTTCCGCGAAGAACCCCGCAACCAACCGATAAAAGTTGTCCCTTTGGTAGAACGAGAGACTATTCTGAGCTGGTTAGAAAGCACTGGCAGGTTGCAGCTCGGTGATGAAGTTGATGAATTTCAGGATCGTAAGATGTCAGAAGACCTGGATGATTTTTTAGATCCAGAAAGTCTCATCTTGGAAGATGAGGAAGAAGAATTAGAATGAGAGAAAGAATCATCGCCCTAAGAGGATGTTTGAAAAGGTATGGTCTGTGATGTTAAGCACTCAGCGATCCCCCCTAGCCCCCCTTAATAAGGGGGGAAATCAGCTCAAAGTTCCCCTTATTAAGGGGGCTTAAAGCCCTTCGGGCATACAAGAAAAGGGGGATCTTTCACGCTTTGCGACGGACAGTAGGATTTTTAAAACATCCTCTAACATGATTCTTTTGTAGGAAATTGTTCTACTATTTTTCACTGAACCCAAGCAGCAATAATTAATACAGTTCAGTTTGATAGATAAACACAATCTTGACGGCAAATTATAGTTCTGTGGGTGATTGTGGAAAATTCATGCTTGACGTAGTGTGGAAATTTAAGCTGCTTGTTGTACGAAATAAATCTACGACCTTTGAGAGATTTAGAGAATAGACAAAATTCAGATCAAATCGAAGAAATTTTGATTGAGGAAGCACTATGCCAAAAGAGCGTAAAGGCAACAAAGAATCTAAAAAACCGAAAGCAGATTCTGATGGAACCAAAAAGCAAAAGAAAGACCCTAAAAGACACGATGGATCGGCAACATAACGATTCGATCGCCGTAGTCAGTCTTCACTAAGAAACTGTTTGTAAGCAAAGATTTAGGCTCCCCTAAATCCCCTTTAATTAGGGGGGATCTCAGACTCTTGGTTCGCTTCCCTCCTTGTTAAGGAGGGTTAGAGAGGATCAAATCTTGAAGCCTGTTTCAGTCTCTTCAAATTCATTCACAAACAGTCTCTAGCATCATTCTATTTTGCTTCTCTTCAAATAATTGGCGATCGCTTAATCACTTGAAAATCCCACCTACTTATTGTGGACAAGAGGTGGGATTTTTTTATTAATCAAATAACCCTGGAAATGAAACAGCATAGTGTCATAGTGTGAGAGTAACTCGTTAGATAAGGTTCTCGTTATCAAGAGAAATGCAGCGATCTATTATTTTTCAAAATTGTCAAACTATGTAAATAATTTGTTATACTAACTTACATGACTCAACAAACGAGATGTAATGCATTACTCAGGCTCACGGCTTTTACTCTCCATAGGAGACAGCTATGAATCAGGCGCTCGAACTCACTTTAGAACAGGAATTCAGCCTTAGATGCTTTGCAGATAAAGTGCAGCAAATGTCTCATAAACAGGCTCATGAGTTTTTGATTGAACAGTATCGGCTGATGATGCTTCAGGAAACCATGTATCAGAATCTCCTGAAGCACGAATGGAAATTGGATGGAGATCTCGCCTCCTTCCAAACGGAAAAGTAAGCGTTACGTTTCACAGTTGATCGAGTTCTTATAGCCACAAAATTTGGAGCCATTATCATGACAAGTTCTACCAAAGGAACCTCTTCTTCTAACGATCGCAACGGTTGGATTTGGGGATTTACGCCTCGAGCTGAGAGTTGGAATGGTCGTCTGGCAATGCTTGGTTTTGCGTCTGCTCTTCTGATTGAGGTATTGTCCGGCCAGGGCGTTCTTCACTTCTGGAATCTGTTGTAAGTCAGCCAGAATTGATGAATTAGATCGACTTGGCTAACCATTGCTGATTTTTTCATCATCCGGACAACGTCTTTTGGACTTAGAGGATGTCTTAGAAGTGGCAAATGGGTTAGCAACAGATAGGGAACGGATGAAGCGGATGGGAAATTGCAGGCGATACCCGTCAACCATCCGTTTCATCCGCTACTGAATCCGTTGCCAATCATATACTTCCCAGACATCCTCTTAGCAATTTCTAGCTTGCTCTGGACTCCCATCTTTTCATTAAAGTGAGCAGATGAGAGGTTAAATAGCCAAACTCAATCCAGTACTTTAATCTGTATTCAATCAATTCAAATTGCTATTTTCATGGATAGTGCAGATACCTCGGTTCAAGGCTTCCATGAGCAGGGAGTTTACCCCTGCCCAGCCTGTCGTTTGGGTCAGATTCAAGCGTTGTCCTTAATGGATGCAATGGCTTGTAACGCTTGTCGGCACATTTTCACGGCTAACCTGGAAAGACAATGGCTCTTGATGGTCGATCGCTCACCGCCCCTGGTTTGGCACTGGAATGGTAGAAATTGGACAGGAGCGCACGTAGAAGGTGTGAAGCTAGGTTGGAGATACTGGCTCAATGCAGTGGCTTTTGTGCTGTTGCCACCTGTCTTGATTGGATTATCAGCTTACATAGTTACGGATTCTGGTGCTCCTCTGCCCCTGCTATCTATCGTGTGGACGGGGTTAACCTTTTTGTTTCACTTAGCTTTGATCGGGCGCTCAGTGATCGGATTTTATCGATTCCCAGTGGGAACTTACTTCAGCGTCATGGGACGGAATCTTTTGAGCCGCTAATACTCTGTCCGGAGACGGATCAATCTGGAGACAGTGTTATCTAAAATAGGGGGTGCGATCGCCTCGAACTCCCACCCTTTACCTGAAGTGAGCAGGTGAAAGTCTTTTACTAATTTTCATATCATGGTCAACCAAATAAACCCAGAAATGAAACAGCATTCTGGCTCGTTATGGACTGAGAAATCGTTGAATGATCAACTGGATTAATTCCAATCTAGAATACCGTTTTTTGTTCACTCGTCATCTATGCAATCCCAATTGCGGCTGATATGTCTTCAAAGAATAGCCTTGCTACGAAACTTGCATCTCTCCAAGGGGTACAAGTATTAGTTGTAGACGACGACTTTGATAGTGGAAATATGTATACCTCCTTACTCAAAAGCCTTGATGCAACTGTGGTTACAGTTACATCTGTAAAGGAAGCAGTTGAAACTCTTAACTGGCTCACACCCAACATTCTGGTTTGTGAGACAGGCTTACTCGGTGATGAAGGCTACATACTGGTCAAAAAATTGAGATCTATAGAAGTAGATACCGGAAAGCATGTTCCAGCGATCGCTACTACAGCACTACCTGCAAAGAACCTTAACCTAATTCTGGAAGTGGGGTTTGCGGGATATTTACTGAAACCATTCGACCCTGAAAAGCTAGTTATCATGATTAAGCAAATATTGACTTCCATGATCAGGCAGCTCTTGCGATGAAAGGGGACAACCACAGCAAGAAAACATTCGTTCGACAGCATGAAATAGCTTTGAGTCTTTTGGTTCTAAGCGATCGTGCGTTTGGGTGTGCTCAAAGCACTTGATAGAAGAAGATTTTTCCATCGAATTCTCACTTAGAAGAAATCTTAAAAAGGATTCATAGGTAATTATCATGCCGATTAAAGATCAACCAACTCCGCCGCGTTTTCGTCTATTCAGCAACATTTTTCTAATCCTGGGAGCGTTATTCCTGGTTGCCAATTTTATCTTGCCTTTTATTTTAGGTCCCCAAATTCCCGGAGTGCCCTACAGTCTGTTTATCCATCAGGTGCAAGAAGGGGAAGTTGCACGAGCACAAGTGGGTCAAAATCAGATTCAATTTCAATTGAAAACGGGTGATGACCAGGCTGGGCAAGTCTTCTCAACCACCCCTATCTTTGATTTGGGCTTGCCCAAGTTACTTGAAGAGAAAGGCGTTGAATTTGCGGCTGCTCCGCCGCCCAAAAATGGTTGGCTAACCAGTTTGTTGGGCTGGGTGATTCCGCCATTAATCTTTGTGGGCATCTGGCAGTTCTTTATCCGTCGCGGCGGCGGGGGTGGTCCCCAGGGAATGCTCTCGATTGGTAAAAGCAAAGCCAAGGTGTATGTGGAGGGAGAAGCTGCCAAGACGACCTTTGCTGATGTAGCGGGGGTTGATGAAGCCAAGGCTGAGTTAGTTGAGATTGTGGACTTCCTGAAAACGCCGGGACGCTATACCCAGATTGGGGCGCGAATTCCCAAGGGAGTGCTGCTCGTTGGTCCACCGGGGACGGGAAAAACGCTGCTGGCGAAGGCAGTGGCTGGGGAAGCAGGCGTGCCATTCTTCAGTATTTCTGGCTCTGAGTTTGTGGAAATGTTTGTCGGTGTAGGGTCTTCACGAGTGCGGGATTTGTTTGAGCAAGCCAAGAAGCAGGCTCCTTGCATTGTGTTTATCGATGAGTTGGATGCGATCGGCAAGTCGCGCAGTAGTAATGGTTTCTATGGCGGTAACGATGAGCGGGAGCAGACGCTCAACCAATTGTTATCCGAGATGGATGGATTTGCCGTGGAAGATGCCACGGTGATTGTGCTGGCAGCCACCAATCGCCCTGAAATCCTCGATCCTGCCCTCTTGCGCCCGGGTCGATTTGACCGGCAAGTGCTGGTCGATCGCCCAGCCTTATCGGGACGAGAAGCAATTCTCAAGATCCATGCCCAGAAAGTGAAGCTGGGTGAGGATGTGGATCTGCGGGCGATCGCTACTCGCACTCCGGGTTTTGCTGGAGCAGACCTGGCAAACCTGGTGAATGAAGCGGCACTGCTAGCGGCTCGTAACGGACGGCAGGCGGTTGCACAGACAGACTTTGCCGAGGCGATCGAGCGAGTTGTGGCGGGTCTGGAAAAGAAAAGCCGGGTTCTGAACGACAAGGAAAAGAAAATCGTGGCGTATCACGAAGTCGGTCATGCCCTGGTGGGTTCGCTGATGCCAGGAAGTGGTCGCGTCGAAAAAATCTCCATCGTCTCCCGTGGCATGGCAGCCCTGGGGTATACGCTGCAACTGCCCACAGAAGATCGCTTCTTGATGGATGAAGCGGAATTGCGCGGGCAGATTGCCACCCTGTTGGGAGGGCGATCGGCGGAAGAGATTGTGTTTAACAGTATTACGACTGGCGCATCCAACGATTTGCAACGGGCAACCGATTTAGCCGAGCAAATGGTGACCACCTTTGGCATGAGTAAGATCTTAGGTCCATTGGCGTATCAGCAAGGCGCACAGCCCAGGTTTTTGACCGATGGCATGCCCAATGCTCGTCGTTCGATGAGCGAGGAAACGGCCCAGGCGATCGACCGTGAGGTCAAAGAGATTGTCGAAACGGCTCATCAGCAAGCGTTGGCGACCATTAAGCACAACCGAGACTTATTGGAAACGATCACGATGCAGCTTTTGGAAACCGAGGCGATCGAGGGTGAAAAACTGCATCAGTTGCTGAACCAGGTGCAAGCTGCAACTGTCCTTTGAGCGATCTTTGAGCGATTGCTCGAGGGCATAGCTCCTATTTTTTGGGGAACGCAACTGCATCAGCGCAAAGCCTCGGCTTCCCCAGGGAAAGCGATACTCAGGAGTCCGGTTTGAATCCCAGTGCTTTGTCATAGCTTTGGATCGCCTCGTCCTTGCGCCCACCAAGACAACGATCGCAGCCAGGAGATCTGACTACTGCGAGGTGGGGTCATAAGGGCAAGACCTCCTGGAGAATGCGTTCGCCGATTTTGGGCTTGAGCACACTTTTCTCGACTAAATCAACTTTGATTTGCAGGCGATCGCTCAGTTCGTATTCCAGAGCGATGAACTGGAGCAGGCTCCCACTATGCCGTTAGCCTCCGCAACACTGAGGTCTGGATAGATTAAATTTTGATGTCGTAGTCAATCAAATAACTCTAGAAATGAAACATCCCGTTGTCACAGTAGGAGAAATAGGTTACAGAAAACAGCTATGAATCAGGCGATCAGCTCGTACATTTGATCCTATTCAAGCGTCAGGGCAAGACCGACACCTATCCCGCATTCAGTTAGTGGATCCTCATTGAATACCTTACATACAACCATTCTTGGAGTGTTTATGTCCTCTTCCTTAGCCCAGGGTATTCTCGTAACGATTATTGGTGAAGCGGTATTGCAGGATCGTTTGATCCGACTGCTCACAAAACTTGGCGTGTCTGGCTATACGATTATTCCGGCCCAGGGCGCAGGCAGTCACGGTAGACGGATGGGCGATATGGCTGGCTATAACACCAACATTGAAATCAAAACCATTGTCACATCAGAAATATCTGACAAATTACTAGACGATTTGAACCCGTTTCAAGCAACTCACGCCTTGATTGCCTTCCGACAGAAGGTAGAAGGGCTATTTGACTAGACATGCCATTGCGTCAGCATGTATAGCCTGGCAGCTCTTAATTGAGTGAGTGAAAGATATCTTACCAAGCCATCGGTTATTGACTTCGCTGTGAGCATCAGCCGAACAGTCACTAGTGACTGGTTATTGTTTAAAAAGCAAACGATTAATGATTCAAAAAAATCAATATTCAATCCAATGGAAAACATTTCTTGATCCTTTTAAGCACTAAATATTTTTAAGTAATTAATCCTGTAAGTATACAAGTAAAACAATGAGTTAGACATATTCTAGAACATAAAACTGTTATACTAGTTATTGTTAGCAGATCATCATTAATAGATGAATAAGTTAACAGATCACACACAAGGTGAAACACATGGCTGATATTGTTGATACTGCTGCTAATGCTGGTTCTTTCAGCACACTAGTTGCCGCCGTCAAAGCTGCTGGTTTGGTCGATACCCTCAAAGGTAAGGGCCCATTCACGGTCTTTGCACCGACCGATGAAGCATTTGCCAAATTGCCAGAAGGCACGGTGGATGGATTACTCAAGGACATTCCCCAACTCAAGAAAATCCTGACCTATCACGTCGTATCTGGCAAGGTAATGGCGGCGGATATCACGAAGCTGAAGTCGGCTAAAACCGTTGAAGGTTCCGATGTGAAAATCGATGCCTCCAAAGGGGTTAAGGTGAACAATTCTACGGTAACAACACCCGATGTGGCGGCTGACAATGGTGTCATCCACATCATTGATACCGTGTTGATGCCTGCGTAAGCATTCGCTTAGATAGCGAATCCAATTGGGTGCATCCCAAACTTCATCTAGTTTTTTGTCAAAGGAAAGGGTTCCGCCTGCTGCTTTGATAAAACGGTGATGTACCCCACATAGCAATTCTCTAATTGCGTGAGGCACAGCAGGAGACGCGAAACGTCTCTGCTGACCTTACGCTCCGTATCTCATCTAAGTGGGAAACGTTATAGATGTCCAAACATGTCGAATTTTGATAAATGTTCGATATGAATTTTCTGTTTGAGTTTTCACGCAATCACTGTGTTGCAATCTGTGCCTTGCTAGTGCCAGCAAATTTGCTGTTAACCCTACGGACAATATTGCTTGTAGGACGACGTCGCTCTCAAGCTCAAGTGCAGCAAGCGATGGTCATTGCCAGCTTTTTTGCCTGCGGTTTTATTAAATTCGCATTCCTTAGAAGCAGCCTGATGCATCAAGACAACCCCTGTATTTCCGATGTAATCTTCCAGTTTAATTTCTTGAGCAATTCAACGTTCTAAACTTCTATATCTTTTGGAGGCTTCATCATGTCATTCTAAGTGGGGATGTCAAAAACTGGAGTCCCTGGCCACCTGGTGTGGGAAAAGCTCTGGGCATGGTTTTCAAAGAAAAAGCTTTGGCGGTTTTTCCAACCCGCGTGGAGGAAGGCAGTATTTAGATAGGGCTAGAAGAGTAGGGTTAAGAACGACAGAAATACGAACCCTGATTGACTACAAAATTGCTACCGTTGCATCCCTTCTCCTTAAGACTGAAGGATTCGATTTTGCGATCGCAGCATCATGCTTGAGACAGATATAGATTGGAAGTGATCTGATTTATGCTTGTTATATATAGCCGGAACTTTTAAGATGTTAGCCTTAATAATCGTCCCCCTGAAATCAACTCCTCAATCAAGCCGGGATGATAGCCGACCACCACCCATCACGATAACGTTTGATCAAAGTATGACGAGTCAGCATACTTGCCCTTGCTGTTCCTACGTTTTACTCCGGCATATGCGTTTGGGAAGATTATACTGGCGTTGTAGCCACTGTTATCAAGCGATGCCTGCCTGGTCGTGATTATAGGGGATGAGGAGAAACCCTGTTAGAGTCTCAAACTGGTTAGTTGTACGATGCTCCTGCCCGCATCAGAGTCAACTTACAGCGGTTGCCGATTGAGTAAGCCACATTCTGGTAGGCTGAAAGAAGTCCAGGAAGATAGGAAAAAGTGACTTATGCCTGCGCCTTTGTCTGTGGATTTACGGCAACGAATCATCACCGCCGATGAGGCGCAAGAAGGATCCCAACGGCAACTGGCAGAGCGCTTCAAGGTGAGCTTATCGTTCATTCGAGATTTGCGGCGACACCAGCGTGAAACAGGCCGCGTGGAGCCTAAACCCCACGGCGGCGGAGCCGTTGCCAAGATTGCCAAAGAGCAGTTGCCGATTGTGGAAGCGTTGGTCACGGCTCAACCAGATGCTCTTTTGAGCGAGTTGTGTGAACGCTTTGCTGAACAAAGCGGTGTGACGGTGAGTAGTTCGACGATGCAACGAGCCGTGAATCAACTCAATTTGAGCGTAAAAAAACACACTAATTGCCGCTGAACAAGACACTGAACGGGTCAGGGAGTTGCGGTTTGCCCATCGCCTGTGGAGTTTCACCATCGACCCTCGCAACTTGGTTTTCATGGATGAGACGGGGATTCATCTAGCCATGACCCGCTGGTCGGGTCGTGCTCCCATCGGGGAACGCTTCTATGACAGTGAGGCTCCAGGTGATGGGGGCAAGAATAGCTCGGTGATTGGCGGCATGAGCATCGATGGGTTGATTGCCAGCATGAGTATTGTTGGCAGCGTCAATACCGACGTGTTCTTGTTCTATGTCCAAGCAATTTTGATTCCTCAACGGTGGGTGGGAGCAATCATTGTCATGGATAATTTGCCCGTCCATCATGCGACTGTGGTGCGTGAGGCGATTGAAGCGGTGGGAGCCAAAGTGGTGTTTTTGCCCCCTGATTCCCCGAACCTGTCACCCATTGAGTTATATTGGTCAAAACTCAAGCAACTGTTGCGTTCAGCGAAGGCTCGAACCAGAGAAGCACTTGATCAAGCCTTGACCCAGAGTATCAATGAGTGCATTTCCGCTGAGGATGCCCTGGGCCGGTTCAATCACTGTGGCTTATTCATCTGACAACCGCTGTAAGTTACCAAAGGGATTTTATGAAAGCATTACTGCTCTATCCTCAATTTCCCCAGTCCTTCTGGTCTTATAATCGCTTCATGGAAATTGCTGGACTGAAAGCAGTGATTCCACCCTTGGGAATTATTACGGTTGCAGCACTTTTACCGCAAGATTGGGAGATTCGATTTTGCGATCGCAATGTCACCTGTGAAACAGAGGCGGACTGGGAGTGGTGTGACCTGGTGATTCTTTCCGCCATGATCGTGCAGAAACCGGATTTCCATGCGCTGATTCAGAAAGCCGTCCGATTGGGCAAAACAGTAGCCGTGGGCGGACCCTATCCCACCTCTGTCCCTCAAGATGCCCTGGACTCTGGAGCGCATTTTCTGATTCTGGATGAAGGGGAAATGACGGTTCCTCAATTCCTGGCAGCGCTTCATCAAGGCGAGACCCAAGGAATCTTCCACTCCCTTGAGAAGCCAGATGTAACCCAAAGCCCGATGCCGCGCTTTGACCTGCTTCAGCGGGATGCCTACTTGCTGATGGCAATTCAGTTTTCACGCGGGTGTCCTTTTAATTGCGAATTTTGTGACATCATCTCTCTTTACGGTCGTAAATCTCGCACCAAAGAGCCAAGTCAAGCCCTGGCAGAACTACAAACCCTCTATGACCTGGGTTGGCGCGGCTCACTCTTTATCGTGGACGACAACTTTATTGGCAATCAGCGCAACGTCAAACGCTTTTTGCGAGAGCTGATTCCCTGGATGCAGCAGCATAACTATCCGTTCACCTTTATTACGGAAGCCTCGGTCAATCTGGCAGAGGATGACGAATTGCTCCAGCTCATGGGTGAAGCAGGTTTTTATGCAGTCTTCCTCGGCATTGAAACCCCCGACCAGGATAGCTTACAAGTCACCCGCAAGTTGCAAAATACCCGCAGTCCCCTCGTGGAAGCCTGCCGCAAAATCAATGAGGCAGGGCTGCTGATCTACGCTGGGTTTATCCTCGGTTTTGATGGAGAGCGATCGGGAGCAGGCGATCGCATTCAAGCGTTCGTCGAACAAACCAGCATTCCTCAACCCATGTTGGGAATTCTTCAAGCTCCACCCAATACCGCTCTCTGGGATCGGCTTAAACAAGAGCAGCGATTAATTGAGGGCAATAGCCATCCAACCGGTGACCAGAATACTCTGATGAATTTTGTCCCGACGCGCCCCATTGCAGAAATTGCTAGAGAATATGTTGAAGGCTTTTGGACGCTATATGAACCTCAGAATTATCTCAGACGCTGTTTACAGCAATGCCTCAAGATTCGTTGCTTGAACAGTCAGAAGCAAACAATGCAATTCCCCCTCAGCAAGGGATTGCAGTTGGTTGCCCAACTCATCTGGCATCAGGGTATCCGCCGATCCGAAATTCGAGGACAATTTTGGCATCAACTCTGGATCATCCTCTTAAACAAGCCGCAAGTTCTTAATATGTACCTGGGGTTATGCGCGGCTGGTGAGCATTTTTGGGAATACCGTGCACTAGCCAGAGAGCGGATTACTCAACAGCTAGGTTATGATCCGCTCCAACCCTCTGTAGCATCTGACCCAGCACCAATGCTGATACAGTAACGTTTCTAGAATAAGGGGTAGTGCCCAAGATGTAATGATAGAAGAGTTGAGGGTACTTGGTGTTGTTTTGCACTCATGCCTGTCTGCCCATACTGTGCTTCATCCCAAACGGTTAAGAGTGGTCGCATTCACAACATTAAACAGCGGTTCAAATCAGAAACGAGGATTTGAATTACAGCACAGCTAACTCATCCCCCAGCTTTTTCCAAGGCGGATTATGTGAATTTGCGATTTAGCTAGATCACCCTTCGCCATCAGTAGGGAGGCAAACATGATTTGGTTTTCTCCCTTCCAGCGATCGCTTCTCACTGAATACGCGCTGTTCCCCACTCCCTATTTCCCACTCCTCACTCCCCATTCTGAGCAGGTTCAAGCGAGCAAGTGATGCCTTACCTGAAGCAACGCGCTATGATGGGGACTAATTGAAAATGTTTGTTACAAATTATCAATGATTGTTTCCACCCCCGGTCTCGCCAGAATCAAAGCCTCTTTGTCAAAGAGGGTCTTGTTTGGGCATGAACCTAGCACCGAGTTGATCGCAATCCTGCTCGTCTACTTAGTGCAGGGAGTTTTGGGCTTGGCACGGTTAGCAGTCAGCTTCTTTCTCAAAGACGATTTGGGACTGAGTCCAGCCGAGGTTTCAGCCCTGGTTGGGGTTGCAGCATTGCCCTGGATGGTGAAGCCGCTGTTTGGATTTATTTCAGACGGCTTGCCGATTTTGGGCTATCGTCGCCGTCCCTACCTGATTTTATCAGGTGCTTTGGGCACTTTGTCCTGGGTGGCAATGGCAACAGTGGTGGATTCGGCTTGGGCAGCAGTGTTGGCGATCGCGCTCAGTTCCCTCTCCGTTGCCTTCAGCGACGTAATTGTAGACTCGATCGTGGTCGAGCGGGCCCGGGCAGAGTCACTGGGGGATGCCGGTTCACTTCAATCTCTCTGCTGGGGAACAACAGCCCTGGGTGGATTACTGACGGCCTATTTCAGTGGCTGGTTACTGCAACACTTTACAACGCGCACGGTGTTTGCTGTGACCGCGATCTTTCCCCTGATTGTCTCCCTGGTGGCATGGCTGATTACTGAATCCCGCGTCATTGAGCGAACAAACTGGTCGGTTGTGGGTCAGCAGTTGCAGCAATTGCGCCAAGCATTCAGCCAGAGAGCGATCTGGATGCCAACTGCGTTTCTGTTCCTATGGCAGGCAACTCCCACGGCGGAATCGGCCTTTTTCTTCTTCACCACCAACGAATTGGGGTTTGAGCCAGAATTTTTGGGCAGGGTTCGCCTCGTCACCAGTTTGGCATCACTGGTCGGGGTGTGGCTCTTCCATCGTTTTCTCAAAACAGTTCCCTTCCGAGTTATCTTCGGCTGGTCTACGGTCATTTCAGCGGTTTTAGGAATGTCCACGCTGCTGTTGGTGACCCACGCTAATCGATCGCTGGGGATTAGCGACCAATGGTTCAGCCTGGGCGACAATCTAGTCTTGACTGTGATGGGACAAATTGCTTTCATGCCAGTCCTGGTGTTGGCAGCACGGCTCTGCCCTCCTGGAATTGAGGCTACTCTGTTCGCGCTGCTGATGTCGGTTGTGAATTTAGCAGGGTTGGTCTCCTACGAATCTGGAGCGGTTTTGATGAACTGGTTTGGCATCACCGACACCAACTTCACCAACCTCGCCCTGCTGATTGTGATCACCAATCTGACCACCCTGCTGCCCTTGCCGTTGCTGGGTTGGCTGCCATCTGCAGAGTCTGCCTCCTCAGAAGCTGAGCCGTCTGCCGCATTGCAACCCTCAATTGCTGTGGAATTGGATTCGTCTGCCTCTAAGCACCTGGCGCAGCCATTTCTGCCCGACATCGTGACCGAGTTTGTCTCCCAATCTCGCCAGCCCAAGCCAGTTAGAGAAGATTAAAGAGTCAAGAGTGGAGAAGTACTTACCTGTTGCGGCAGCAATTTGGGATTGATATTCTCGCGATTGAGCAGGCTGCTGTTTAGTCAATCTGGAATTCAGATCATGCGTAAGATAGTTTGTTGCTGCTGCTCAGTTTCTTCCAGCCTTTTACTCCTCCAACTTCTTCACTCTAATGATCTCAACGACAGCTTGCCAAATCTGGATTTATGACACGACCCTGCGAGATGGTGCCCAACGAGAAGGTCTGTCGCTCTCCATTGAAGATAAGATACGGATTGCCCGCCAGCTCGATCGCCTTGGCATTCCCTTCATCGAAGGCGGTTGGCCGGGAGCAAACCCTAAAGATGTGCAATTCTTCTGGCAACTCCAGGAAGAACCGCTGACTCAAGCCGAACTGGTTGCTTTCTGCTCCACTCGTAGACCTGGAACCGTTGCGTCTGAAGATCCCATGCTGCAACCCATTTTGGCAGCCGGAACTTGCTGGGTGACGATTTTTGGCAAGTCCTGGGATCTGCATGTTACCGAAGGGTTGAAGACAACGCTGGATGAAAACCTGGCGATGATCCGCGACACCATTGAGTACTTACGTGCCAACGGTCGGCGGGTCATCTATGATGCAGAGCATTGGTTTGATGGGTACAAGCGCAATCCAACCTACGCATTGGAAACCTTGAGAGTCGCGATCGCGGCTGGAGCGGAGTGGCTCGTCTTCTGCGATACCAACGGCGGCACTCTGCCCCATGAAATCAGCCAAATTGTGCGTGATGTTGTAGGGACGTTGCCTGCAACATCCCTACAACTGGGTATCCACACCCACAACGACTCCGATACCGCCGTCGCTAACGCACTAGCCGCTATCATGCAAGGTGTCCGCATGGTTCAAGGCACCATGAATGGCTATGGAGAACGCTGTGGCAATGCCAACCTCTGCTCTGTGATCCCCAATCTGCAAACTAAATTGGGATTGAGCTGTATCTCCGACGCTCAACTGGCTCAACTCACAGAGACCAGCCGCTTTGTCAGTGAAGTCGTCAACCTGGCTCCAGACGACCATGCCCCATTTGTCGGGTTATCTGCCTTTGCCCACAAGGGAGGCATCCACGTCAGTGCAGTTGAGCGTAACCCACTCACCTATGAGCACATGCAACCGGAAGTCATTGGCAACCGTCGCCGCATTGTGATTTCTGAACAATCTGGCTTAAGCAACATCCTGGCAAAAGCCCGCAGCTTTGGCATCGAGTTAGACAAACAAGACCCTACCTGCCGCCAAATTTTGCAGCGGCTCAAGAGCTTGGAAAGCGACGGTTACCAGTTTGAAGCGGCCGAAGCAAGCTTTGAACTGTTAATGCGAGACGTTTTGGGTCAGCGGCAACGCCCCTTTGAGGTCAAAGGCTTCCAGGCTCACTACGATATGATTTCGGGGCAAAACTTGCTTTGTGCCACCTCACTGGCAACGGTCAAGGTTGCGGTGGGCGGTCAAGACATCCTGGAAGCCGCAGAAGGCAATGGCCCAGTTTCCGCAATGGATGCAGCTTTACGAAAAGCCCTAATCAACTTCTATCCTGAAATTGAAACGTTTCATCTAACCGACTACAAAGTCCGCATTCTCGACGGAGCTGCCGGAACCTCGGCCAAAACTCGCGTGTTGATCGAATCCAGCAATGGACATCAGCGCTGGACAACGGTTGGCGTCTCCGGCAATATCCTGGAGGCCTCCTATCACGCGGTTGTAGAGGGACTAGAATATGGATTGTTGCTACAGAGCCAGGCAAAAGCTGCACTAACTTCCCCTACTCAGTCTTAGCAAAATAGGTTGTCCGTATGGTTCAAACCATCCCAGCAAAGGATATTACCTTTGCGCAACTTGGTGAGATGTTCGGATTAGAACGCAGCGACAATGAGCAATTCTTTCGGGAGCGGCAAGACAACATCCCTGAACTTAGTGACTTGGAAAAGCAGGCGCTAAATGAGGTTAAACGTGACTATATGCACCTTTCCAGGTACACGTTGCTGGAACCGATTGTCAAAATGGTCATCCTGTCCCCGTTGCTAAAGCTGGCAGGATTCTATCGTCCGCCCTTTTATCTCGCGGCCGAGAAGGAAGTGGAGATTGTCTCGGAGGACGAAGGCACTATTGTGCGAGGACGGCTCGATGTTCTGGTTTTTCAGCCACAATTTTGGGTAACCGTGATTGAGGCAAAAAACACCCAGTATTCTCTAGAAGTTGGCGTTCCCCAGGCATTGACTTACATGATGGCAAATCCTCACACTGAAAAGCCTGCCTATGGATTTGTCACCAATGGGCGCGAATTCGAGTTTTTGAAGCTAACTCAGCAGGGTGAACCCAGATACTCACGGTCTTACCCCTTTTCAATCGATCGCGGAGACGACCTGCATAGAGTTTTAGCTGCACTTAAGCACGTTGCTCAGTTAGCCCAACAGTCGTAAATGACTAAACCTCAACCTTCACCCCTCGCCAGAAGGCAATGTAGCCTTTAATATTCTTGGCGGCGTCCTTCGGTTCTGGATAGTACCAGGCCGCGTCTTTGTTGGTTTGTCCGTCCACCTCGATCGTGTAATAACTGGCAATCCCTTTCCAGGGACAGGTGGTGTGGGTATTGCTGTCTTTGAAATACTCCTGGTTAATCGAGTCTGGAGGGAAGTATTGGTTGCCTTCAACGACTTCGCAGTTGTCGCTTTCAGCAAGGACGGCATCATTCCAAGTGGCTTTAGGCATCGGATCAATTCATGAAACTTCAAGAAAAGCCTAACGAACTGTGGCACATCTCTGCAATCCCTGTAGAAGTCGCGAATATGGAATTAGCACAGACAAAACGTATTCTGTCCATGAAAACAGTCAACAATTTCTGAACGGAATAGGGTTGAATTAGGGCTAAATTTCAGGTCAAATGTTTTCGAGATTTTCAGGAGCTACCCCCATGAGCCGTGCCAGTACCTACTCAGTAACCGAGCGTAAAAATTTGAATGGTTTCGTGAACTATGACGATGTGCAGTCGCTTCCAGAGATGTGGGCGATCGCCGCTCAACGCTTTGGAACGATTACAGCCGTCTATGATCCCCATAGTGAACCACAGGTTGTGCTGACTTACGCAGCGCTCTACCAGCAAATGCAGCAGTTTGCCGCTGGCTACAGGCACTGGGGGTACAAGCGGGCGATCGCGTCGGGCTATTTTCCGACAACAGCCCCCGTTGGTTAATTGCGGATCAGGGAATCATGCTGGCAGGCGCGATCGATGTTGTGCGCAGTTCCCAGGCAGAACGACAGGAGTTGCGCTTCATTCTGGACCATAGCGGCACAACCCTGCTCGTAGTGGAAAACAACGCCACCTTGAAGAAATTGCTGGCGGATTTAGAGGATTTACCGATTAGCAGCGTGATTTTGCTGTCAGACGAAACCCCACCGGCGATCGCGAACGTGCCAATTCTCAACCTGCCACAGCTTATGGAACGGGGAGCCAGTCATCCGTTGCAGCCTGCTCATCCCAGCCGTGATTCCCTGGCAACGTTGATGTATACCTCTGGCACCTCCGGGATGCCGAAGGGCGTCATGTTAAGCCATCACAACTTGCTGTCTCAAGTCACAGCGGCAGATCGCGTGGTGCAACCGCAAGCGGGAGAACGGGTGCTCAGCATCCTACCCGTCTGGCATTGCTACGAACGCACTTTTGAGTACTTCGTCTTTTCCAAAGGGTGTACCCAGGCGTACACCACCATTCGCCACATTAAAAAGGATATGAAGGAGTTCAAGCCTCACTACATGGTGGCCGTTCCACGTCTGTTTGAATCCATCTATGAAGGAGTCCAGAAACAGTTTCGCGAGCAGCCAGCCAACAAACAGCGGTTGATTCACTTTTTCCTGAACCTGAGCCAGCGCTACATCAAAGCACGCCGCATCGTTCAGGGTTTAGATCTGGAGAACCTGAATCCCTCTGTTCTCCAGCGTCTTTGGGCAGGACTCCAGCAGATAGTACTTTGGGGCTTGCACAAATTGGGCGATCGCCTCGTTTATCGGCAAGTCCGCGCGGCAACTGGCGGTCACGTCAAATTCTTCGTCAGTGGCGGTGGCTCCATTGCCGACCATCTAGAAGACTTCTTTGAACTGATCGGGGTTAACATTCTCGGCGGCTACGGTTTAACCGAAACCTCCCCGATTACCCATGTGCGTCGTCCCAACCGCAATATTCGCGGTGCCGACGGACAGCCCTTAGTCAACACCGAAGCCAGGATCGTTGATCTCGAAACTCGCCAGCCCCTGCTTCCAGGCAAACAGGGATTGGTGCTATTGCGCGGTCCCCAGATTATGCAAGGCTACTACAACAATCCAGAAGCAACTCAAACGGCGATCGATCCCGAAGGCTGGTTCAACAGTGGCGATCTAGGCTGGGTTACTCGCCAGGATGATCTAATTATTACCGGACGGGCAAAAGACACCATTGTGCTGACCAACGGCGAAAACATCGAACCCCAGCCGATTGAAGATGTTTGTCTACGCAGCCCCTACATTGACCAAATTATGCTAGTGGGGCAGGACCAAAAGGTGCTCGGAGCGTTAATTGTGCCTAATCTTGACGCACTTCAGCAATGGGCTACCACTCAAAACTACGTCCTGGAGATCCCCCCAGCGATCGGGCAGGAAAGCAACGCAGCAAGGGAAGCAAGCACACAAAGACACGACGACACAGAGAATTCCCAATCTACAATCCAAAATCTAAAATCTAAAATCCCCTCCCCCCTTCTCGCCCTAGACAGCAAACCCATTCAAGACCTGATGCGACAAGAATTGAACCGGGAAGTGCAGAACCGTCCGGGATATCGTCCCGACGATCGCATTGGTCCCTTCCGATTTATCCTGGAACCCTTCTCGATTGAAAACGGCTTGCTGACTCAAACGCTAAAAATTCGCCGGAACGTCGTGATGGATCGCTACCACGGTATGATTAACGAGATGTTTGTTTGATTGCCCTGAAAATGCCCAATACGGCAAGCACAGCGCTGTTCAAACAATCGATTCGCTGGTTACTTGTCCATCAAACCATCCGTGGAGTTTTCCAACGGAGGTGTCTCCGCTCACGACTTTTTCTGGTGAAATGTTTATGGATGTCTCCCCATCTCATTTGCTTCTGAAACGTTCTGTTAATGTGAAGGCAATTGTCACCCCTCGCTGGAAGGAAGAAGCTCAACAGCAACTACAGGCGCAAATCAATCAGGTAGATAATCAACTGCAGCAGCTAGAGATGCAGGCGCAGCGGATGATTTCTGAGATTCAAAAGCAAAGCCTGAAGCCTCCTGGTCCCGAAACCGTTCAGCAGATTGAAAGTATTCAGGTTCAGGTCAACCAGAAGAAAAGTGAATTTCTTGAACAGAAAAATCAGGTTTTACAGCAGCTTCAGCAAGTGCAAACGTTAGATTTGGATCAAGAAGTGAACCAGGGACAGATTGAAAGTGTCTTCCGCGTTGAAGTTGGGGACAACCTAATTGAGAAGATGCAGGTTGAGGTTTTGCTAAGGGATGGCGTTGTGGAAGAGATTCGAGGCGACGTCTAGTAGGGGGGAAGAATTTGGGCAAAAATCATTGCCATGTGCCATAGCCTTTCTACCGAATTTTTTGCCCTTACGCTCAAATTCGTATTTTACGTACAATCAACTTTTTTGGCTGTGCTGCATTTCACCCGCTGATTGCCATATTGATGACTAGCAGAGTGTTGATGAGCCACAATCGAATTTAATTGCTTTCTAATCTGGAATCTGTCCCATGATCAACGAAGTCTTCATGCCTGCGCTCAGTTCCACAATGACCGAGGGAAAGATTGTCTCCTGGACTAAATCACCGGGTGACAGGGTGGAAAAAGGGGAAACCGTCGTCGTGGTCGAGTCTGACAAGGCAGATATGGATGTAGAGTCCTTTTATGAAGGCTACCTGGCGACGATTGTGGTTCCAAGCGGTGAAACGGCCCCAGTAGGAGCCGCGATCGCCCTGATTGCAGAGACAGAAGCAGAAATTGAAACAGCCCAACAGCAAACCTCTGCTCAATCCAAACCCACTTCGGCTGCCACCCGTTCCACCCCAACCGCTCAACCTCAAACTGTCCCCGCGGCCGCTTTAGTATCAACCACTACACCCATCTCTAGCACGAGAAACGGGCGAATTGTGGCCTCTCCCCGTGCTCGTAAGTTGGCAAAGGAACTCAAGGTTGACCTGAACACATTGCGGGGAAGCGGCCCCCACGGGCGAATTGTGGCAGAAGATGTGGAAGCCGTTGCTGGAAAAACAAAAGCGCCCGCATCACCTTCGCTTATTCCGACTCCCGCACCTGCTGGCACACCCCCTAAGCTCACTCCAACACCTGTAGCAACCCCCGCTGTTGCTGGACAACAGGTGCCCCTGACGACGTTGCAAAACGCCGTTGTGCGAAACATGGTGGCGAGTTTGGAAGTTCCCAGCTACCGGGTCGGCTACACCATCACCACAGATAACCTGGACAAGCTCTACAAGCAAATCAAATCGAAAGGGGTGACGATGACAGCACTGCTGGCCAAAGCGGCCGCCGTGGTGCTGCAAAAGCATCCTTTGATCAACGCCAGCTATGTGAACCAAAGCATTCGCTATCCGGCAGCGATCAATATTGCCGTTGCGGTGGCAATGGATGATGGCGGCTTACTGACTCCAGTTCTGCAGAATGCCGATCAATCAGACATTTACACCCTCTCTCGCACCTGGAAAGACCTGGTTGACCGAGCCAGAGCCAAGAAACTGCAGCCCGACGAGTACAGCACTGGCACCTTCACAATTTCCAACTTAGGCATGTTTGGGGTCGATCGCTTTGATGCCATTCTTCCACCGGGCATGGGGGCGATTCTAGCGGTTGGAGCCTCAATCCCAAAAGTTGTCGCAACTGACGATGGGTTGTTCGGAGTGAAGCGACAGATGCAGGTGAATATGACCTGTGATCACCGGGTTATTTACGGTGCTCATGCGGCGGCATTCTTGAAGGATTTGGCAGCGGTGATTGAGACCGATCCGCAGTCGTTAACGTTGTAAACCAGGTCCAGCTCGGAATTTGTAGCTTTCCCTTAAGAAAAACTCCAGGTTTGAATGTGAACAAGGTTTAAAGACAATGGTTGACTTCCCCACAACTCTGGATGAAGCGATCGCCCAGGCGCGGACTGCAACTCAGGCGGCGCTAACGGCTGGCTATACCCGACTGCAAGTTGAACTTCTGCTGCCCGAATTGAAACCGATGCAGCCAGCCCAGCACTATCTCCCTGTATTGGCTGAGTATGGCACTGGCTTAAAGGTATTTTTCACCGATGCGGGTGCAGCTGCTCTGGCACGGCGAGACTGGGGAGATATTCCTTACCACATTCAGAGCATTGACATTGCTGGGTCACGCCAAACAACCTCAGTTGAAGAGTTGGTTACCCCAGATGATCAAGCGTTTCTATTTGTGGCTCCTTCGTCTGTAGAAGTGGGTTTAGTAGAACAACTTTGTACAGCAGCCGGTGAACGCCCGGCTATACTCTTCAATCCGCGTATGGATGAGGTTGGAGCGGTTGGGATTGGCTATGCTGCCCGCAAACTGCGCGATCGGTTTCTGAACACCATTGAACCCTGTTACTATTTGAGACCGCTGGAACAAGCTGCCCTATTACGCTGCTATCCTTCTCAGTGGCAAGTTTGGTTTGAGACCAACGAGGGGTATAGCCTGATCGCTGAGGAGCTGGAAAAGCCAACGCTGGAAAGGCTTGATCAGATATTTGCTCAGGTAAGTGGCGTGCAACAGTCTCCTGCTAAAGGATTGTTTGCAGGATTACAGCGTGTACTGAAAGCGTTGGGACAATAGAACGTTTTAAGGAATGAAAATTCAATAAACTACAATTCTTGTGAGATGGGCATCTTGCTCGTCTGGGCAGGTGGGGACACCCACCCCACAACTTATTCAATTCACGATCCTAAGTTTGTGTTAGAGCGCTGAATGGTCTACTGTCTATTTCTCTGTTTGCTATTCTCCCAAATCACTTGCTTCTCGCAGGAATTCAGTGAAGTCTTGGTGAAGTTTCAAATATCCATTGTGATGTTTAAGACCTTCATAGAAGCAGCTCTAGGAATCAGGGCATAATGGAGAGATAAATCTCTGTATAGGGTAGCGGTGTTTCTGCAGCCAAGCGCTACATACGTAGGCTGGATGTTGTTTATAGTCAGAAAGGCGATCGCATGAGCGGAGTTCATCATCGTCGCATCATCATTGGCGATGTTCATGGGCACTACAAAGGGCTGATGATGTTGTTTGAGGCGATCGCGCCAGGAGCATTGGATCAAGTTTACTTCTTGGGTGACTTAATTGATCGAGGTCCTGATAGCTCTCAAGTTGTCAGCTTTGTCCAGCAGGGTTGCCACGCCTGCCTGTTGGGAAACCATGAGCAGTTGATGCTGGATGCTTTCCCGAACGGCTGTCCCCTCACACCCGCCCTCCAAGCCTGGCTCTATAGCGGCGGACGCGCTACGATCGCCAGCTATGGCAATGCTGATGTCTTGCTCGACCATCTCAATTGGATGAAGACATTACCTGCTTACCTTGATTTAGGTGACATTTGGTTGGTTCATGCTGGAGTACATCCGTTACTTCCCATCCAAGCGCAAACAACTCAAGAGTTTTGTTGGATTCGGGATGAGTTTCACAGTATCTCCCAACCCTATTTCCCAGACAAATTGATTATCACAGGTCACACCATCACCTTTACCTTGCCCAAAGTGGCTCCCGGAGAACTTGCTCAAGGACATGGCTGGTTGGATATTGATACCGGTGCCTACCATCCCAAAAGCGGTTGGCTAACTGGGCTGGATATTACCAACCGTCAGGTTTACCAGGTCAACGTTTTCACACAGATCACTAGAGTGTTGCCACTAGACGAAGCCGTCACGCGAGTTGAGCCTGCTCAAATCCTTGCCCAGCGACAAGCGTTGCGTTTGTAGCAAGGCAATAGTCATTACCATCACCTTGTTGCACCAACCATCAAACCAAAAATTTCCAACCACCAACCACCAACTGCCAACTACCAATCATTGTCCTCCTACGTCAGCGATCGCAGCCTCGCCTGATACGCCGCACGATCCAACCCCCCACCCGAATCCCCTTCTGATGAGATGATTTGCTGTATGCGGCTAATCCGTTCGGAGGTGGCAGGGTGCGTACTCAGAAATGTGGGGACAGAGCGCTCTCGTAAAAGTTTGCTCATGAAATCAACCATTGCCGATTGTGCGTACCCGGCTCCGCGCATGGTTTCAAGTCCCATTACGTCAGCCTCATACTCGTCTTTGCGACTGTTCGGACGTCTGAAGGCCAGTTCTACACCAATGTTGACGGCTGTATTCCGATCCAGTCCTGCTGCACCGGTAATCCCGCGCGCGATCGCTGTTTCTTTCATCTGCTTAATTGCGTGTCGTGCAGCAATGTGACCAATCTCATGGGCCATTACACTCGCCAACTCAGCCTCGTTGCTCGCCAGCGTCAGCAAGCCCGTATTGACATAAATGAATCCACCCATCGTAGCAAACGCATTCACGCTGCGATCGTCCACGACCTGAAAGCGATAGGGAATATCTGGGCGGCGGCCCTCGGCTGCCAACCGTTGACCAATCTGATTCACGTACTGGTTAATTGCAGGATTTCGGTAGAGTCGAATTTGACGCCCAACTAACTGCTGATTAATCTGACTACCAATTTCTACTTCTTGCTTGTCCGACAAACTTGAGAGCTGAATCAGTTGAATTCCTTGCCGGATCAGATCAAACCAGGGAATTGCCTGAGAAACCAGAGGTTGACTCACGACAAGAACGAGTGCAATTGCCAGAGCCACCACTGGGTAAAGACGACGACGTATCCTGCGAGACAGCAGTGCAAAAAACTTAACCATCGTTAATTATCCAAGTGCGAAGAAAGAGTTAACAGAATGGTGCATCTTTGAACCAGGTCAGGAAGTGTAACTCTATGACGCCTAGTGTTTTGTCAGCTTTGATTTTGTGAGCTTGAGAATAGTAAAGAGTTATTATTTTGGGGCCTTCAGCCCACAAAATAATTCTTGATAGATCACTAGTCAATAAAAATAAACTAAGGGTGACATCTTAATGACTTCTAAATTGGTCAACTTGTTCCCCTACCTAACCGTACTCTAAATCAGAGAGCGAAGACTTGGAAATAAAAATCAAACAGCTACCACAGTATGCTAATCAGAAGCATGTAACTATGGTAGCTTGGCTGTGAAATTACTTTTTTAGGTTCAAAAATTATTAAAGGCACTAGTGGTCTGTCAAGAATTATTTTGTGGGTTGAAAATCCCAAAATAATAATCCCTTACTTATCGCAGACTCACAAGTTGAAAACTGACGAACCACTAGTTGTAGCGTCTCTTTCGCCTAGCCACAATTGCTTTGCGTTTACGCTTCTCTAACGGTGTCTCAAAGTGCCGATGAGATCTCAAATCAGCTAAAATACCTGCCTTTGAAACTTGACGCTTGAATCTCCGCAGAGCTGAATCAATTCCTTCATTTTCACCAAGAACTACTTGGGTCATTCCTGATAATCTCTCCAATTCACTAAACGATGATTCCACTAATTTATCATCTCAAAAATTCAGTTGCTCGGAAATTCGTTAGGAACAAAACGTAGAACTGATGAATGTTATATCCATTACCATTGGCTAATGAAGGCAAGATCAAGGGTACTGAAATTGGTACTCAATGCCAAATTCAAATGTTCCATTGCTTGGATCAACCACTGAATAGCCTCTCGCTGACAAGTTTCATAATGGTTGAACAAGATAGAAAATCGCTTCTCTAGATAAGGCTTAACCTTACGGCAGATTAGAACAATTTTTAGCAGTAATCCAGTTGTTACGGTGTGGCCAATATTGGCAATCAAATCAACGAAAACAAAGTGATTAGGTTTTTGAGAGCTATCGACAATTAAGAAATTTAACAACTGACTGCACGTTCTCACCAGCAAAAAGTCATTTAGCTGATGAGAATTGCTTTCCGGCAAAGTGTTCCGAAGTTGAGCGTGGAGCTGATTGTTAAATTGTCGCTTGCCATACTCTGGGTCAACGGAGGCAGTAATGTACTGATAGAGGTCGTCCTTGAAATCTTGATATGAAGAGGTTTGGGCACTATGAGTCAGGAAGCGTTGGGCAACATCTCGATAGGTACAAGAGCCATGCGACTTACCCGCAAAATGCTTGAGGGCGATGCAAAGTTCTTGATCACTCAATAAAGTTGGGTTTTTAACAGGCTGTAAGAGTTGCTTGGCGACTTCGAGAGAGTGGGTACGGATAAGCTGCGATCGCCGCACTTGATAGGTCACAAACTGAGATAAATCAATCTCATACTGGCGTTGAACCCGTGCTCGGAGTTGTCGAATAGTTTGATGCTGCTCGTAAGTACTTCCCTCTGCTAAAAGGCAATGCTCGTACAGATATGGATAGCGACGAATCAGGTTGCCGAGCGGCTCAGCCTCCGAACCATCAACTGGCTCCGACGCTTGACCAATAACCTGAGCCAGGCGTCTCAGAGCCAAGTACTGTTCCGTATCAACAAAGTCTTTGACAAGTTCCCGCAAGCATCGCGTGGGATGCGATCGCGAAAACTCGATAGGTGACCGAGGGGGCAGCGACTCAAATAGCTCAATTAGAGAAGGGATATAAGCCTGAAACTGAGGACGAGCTTGCCAACGGTTAATCAGAATGTGACAGCAACGGTTTAGAACGAAGCGAAACTCTTGATCTGCAAACTTGGTGGACACAATTTTATCGAGCGCTGCAGAAATTTCAGAATCTGGATAGCCTGTCCCATCAATAAACAAAGCGCGAAAGCGATGCACTAGCTGACTGGGCAGCTCAGATTGCACAAGTTGCAGCAAGTGATCATACAATTGCTGCTCCTCTAACTCAACCTTTCTAGCGTAGTGGGCTGTCCAAGTACTCACAGTAGTTCAAAGTCCCAGGCTTAGGAACGATACCAAGAATCGGCTTCTCTAAATATTGAACACCAACAATTCGCCTCCAATTCTAATAGAAAGTTTGATCAATATGAAGTAGCGATTGATGACCTTCAAAAAACTAATAGCAGATAAAGAGATTTTGAATAGCGGTGTATTGCTAATCCTCTTTAATATTACCTAGGCAAATTTCTGTCCGGTGTGACATAAATCACTTGATAAACCTGGATATAGATTTAACCATCAAAGTTCCCACCAGGGTAGAATTGACCTTACAGGCTTGATAGCAGGCGAGACCAGCGTTTGACCTTTGATTTAGACGGCTGGGAATAGACCCGGTGAAGAACCTGTAATGTAAAGTATGGAAGTGACGCTTTATAGATTTATAAAGTATTCAGAAGGATAACTACCTTGAAAGGAAATAATTCTAGAGATAGCTAGTAGTTGACGGCAGAAATCCTGCTCCCATTCCCTACTCAGTCCTCAGCACTACCTGAGCAATAGTTGCCGGACTTACGCCACAGCCTACTAGTACACCAGGGCAGAAATAACTAGCCAGTTAAAAGTCAGTAAAGAGCTTATCCCGTAATCGTTTCTGACCTCGTGCTTCTGACTTCGCACTTCTGACTTCTTGCACTAGTTCTCCGTTTGACTTAGGCGACGAAGGTTGAGCACGTCACTCAATTTCTTGATTTGTGCAAATGTTCGCTCGAGCTGCTCATGGTCACGAATATCAATGCCCAGGTCAATAACGGCTGTTTGATCGGGAAAGGTTTTGACCTGGGCATTACGAACGTTAATGTTGTTGTCAGTTAGACGGGAGAGAATATCTTTGAGAACGCCGACTCGGTCAATGACTTCAATCTGAATATCCACCGGGTAAGTCTGAGGGCGTCGGCCGTCTTGAGTCATGGGGTTCCAACTTACGGGAACAAGGCGATCGCCGGGTATATGCTCGGTATTTGGACAGCCTTGGCGATGAATTGAAATACCTCGACTACTTTTGGTAACGACCCCAATGATCGGTTCTCCGGGAACAGGAGTACAACAGCCTGCCAGGTGATGAAGTAACCCTTCTACGCCGTTAATCGGAGATTGACTGGGGGATGGAGCCAGCAGCGCCTTCACCGGAGTGGGAGCAGGAAGTAAAACCTGCTGAGGATCAGGAGCAATGGGTTGTTGTGCCTTAACAGCTTCGCGCAATCGGTTCAGGATTAGATTTAGGGTGACTTCGCCATAGCCAAGTGCTGCTAGTAGATCATCGGCGCTGTGATAGTTACATCGTTCAGCCGTTACCTGCATGGGAGCCGATTTCAATAAAGCTTCAAATCCGTTCTTACCCAGTTCTCGCTCCAGCATTTCCCGACCACGAGCGATATTCTCTTCACGGTGCGATCGCTTATACCACTGACGAATCCGGTTTCGGGCGCTGTTAGTAACAACAAAGTTCAGCCAATCCAAACTCGGACGAGAATTCTTACTCGTAATGATTTCAACGATGTCGCCATTTTTGAGTGGAGTATCCAGGGTCACCATCCGCCCGTTGACTTTTGCTCCCGCACAATGGTTACCCACCTCGGTATGAATGCGGTAAGCAAAGTCAATCGATGTGGCTCCCCGGCTTAGCGAGACAACATCCCCTTGAGGCGTAAACACATAGACCTCTCCGTCAAACAGGTCATCCTTAATGCTTTCCAGATATTCCTGCGCATCTTTGAGGTCATTTTGCCAGTCCAGTAGTTGCCGCAGCCAGGTGAACTTCTCATCGGCTGTTGTCATCTGGACATTGGAACTGCCGCCAGTCTCCTTATACTTCCAATGTGCGGCAATCCCATACTCAGCAATATGATGCATTTCCAGAGTACGGATTTGTATTTCCAAGGGTTTGCCCGTATTACCAATCACTATCGTGTGTAGTGATTGATAGCGATTGGGTTTGGGCAAGCCAATATAGTCTTTGAAACGACCAGGGATGGGTCGAAACATGTCATGTACGATCGCGAGAGCACGATAACACTCTTCGTTCGTTTGCACGATGATGCGAACAGCCGCCACATCATAGATTTCTTCGTATCCTTTCTGCTGCCGTTGCATCTTCTGATAGATGCCATAAAGATGTTTGGGGCGACCGCTGACATCAACCGTTTGCACCCCAACTTGCTCCAACCGGTTTCGTAAGGACTCGGCAATGTTTGCCAATCGTGCTTCTCGGTCTGTCCGTTTTTCCGCGACAAGTTCCTGAATCCCCCGGTATGCATCGGGTTCCAGGTATTTGAATGACAGGTCTTCCAGTTCCCACTTAAAACGCCCAATTCCCAAGCGATTGGCTAGCGGCGCGAAGATCTCCCGCGTTTCCATCGCAATCCGTCGCCGTTTAGCATCCGGGAGATGTTCGAGGGTTCGCATGTTATGCAGGCGATCGGCCAGCTTCACCACAATGACCCGAATGTCTTGAGCCATTGCCAGGAACATGCGACGGAAGTTCTCTGCCTGCCGCTCGGTTTTGCTGGAAAAGTTGAACTTGGAAAGTTTTGTCACTCCTTCAACTAAAATTCGGACTTCTTCACCAAAAAGCTCTTCTAACTCCTCTAATGCAACTTCTGTATCTTCGACTACATCGTGGAGAAAACCCGCTGCAATCATGACACTGCCGCCACCGAGATCGCGGAGCAGCCCAGCAACAGCAACCGGATGGGCGATGTAGGGTTCACCCGATGCGCGGTATTGTCCTTGATGGAGTAAGTAAGCAAATTCAAACGCACGATAGATCAGATCGGCATCGGCACGAGGGGCTTGTAACTCGCTACCGTCGGGAGCTACTCGCCGTGTGTTCAGACATTCTCGTAGCCAGTCGGGAACAGCGAATTCAGTGGAAGAGGCGGAAGCCGTAAGATTCATGCGATTGAGTGGAAAAGGCAAAAGGCTTTAGACAGTTATCGGCTGATTCTACTTGGCAAGTAGCACCCTTTACAAATTAAATGTGATCAAAGTTACGTCGGACAGGAAGGATTGCAATCCCTCAAACCGAACTTCTCAATTTATCTAACCTGATTACCGACCTGAACCACGTTCAGCTCGGAATATTTAGCTTTTCCTTAAGAAAAACTCCAGGTCTGGACGTGGACAAGGTTTAAACCAGCAGGCAGATTGAGAACCAGAAATTAAGAAGCCTTATCAAACAATGCCTTTGAAAAGAAGTTCATCGACTGCTAATTCATAGTAGATATCTTAGCAATATGAGCAAAATTCTTCGCACCGCGCGCCCTCAATTTAGTAAAACCTGATGAACTGCAGATAGACCATACGTGTATTACAAAGAGTCTCTGTCTTGAAGTAGGTGGGCATGATTAAACCGAAGACTTGACTGAAAAGGTGTCAGATGTCAGGGAAATGCCTGCTTCTGACGCCTGATACCTGGCACCTACCTCCCAAAAATCTTGCATTTAATTGAGTCACTCTACTTAGATGACTTGGGTGAGCAAGTGGGCTATATTTAGGTCGCTAAGAGATGGAGATGAAATCTATGAATTTAGCAAAACTGACCCTGCTTGTATGTCCGGCTGTTCTGGCATCCATGATGTTTGTTGCCAGTCCAGCTCATGCAGCAATACATTTGACTCAGACTCCCAAGGCAAGTTATGAGCGATCGCACTCTGAACTGGCTACAGCGATCGCCTCAACTCAAGCTACGAGTGATCCCCAAATTCCGCAAGGCTGTATGTGCGCTCGTTGCCTACAAACAGTAGAACGTTTGCAGGGTAAACTTCCTGGCATGTAAATCATCGAGTCCTCAGTCAATCAGTCCTGCTGGGGGAGTGATTTCGATTCGCCTTCGGTACAGATCTACGAGTGGCACGATCGCCTTCACAAACGGAATCAGAACCGTTACAGATTTTCCATTTGCAGCGTTTGCTGGGCTGGATCGCTCAACTTCTAGCAAGTCATTTCCGGCGGGGATCACACTGACGACGGTGCCAACCAGCGCTTGAGTGGATTGGTCAAACACTTGCAGTCCGATTAGGTCAATAACGTGGAATTCGTCTTCTGCGAGGGTGGGGCGATCGCCGTCTGGCACTAACAGTTTGCAATCCCGTAAGGCTTCGGCTTGAGTTCGATCCGTCACCTCAGCAAATTGCACCACGTACAGTCCTTTCCCATCTAGATAGCGCCCGTGTACCAACTCAATGGGTTGGGGTTCGACTTCTCCGGGTCGCAGTAGCCAGCGTTTGCCTGGTTTCAGAAATCGTTCTGGAAAGTCGGAGATTGGATAAACGCGCACTTCACCCTTCATGCCCTGAGCCGCAATAATTTTACCGATTTCAAGGAAGCCAGAAGTCATTTGAGGGGTTAGGGGTTAGGGGTTAGGGGGTTAACTAAGGCAGGTGTTGCTCCTTCTAGGCGATTTCTGAAAAACAAATTACCCAATGTAGTGCGTTCGCGCACTACGGCAAAGAATTGGGAACTTCTTTGATAGAAATCTCCCTAAATTGCGATCGCTATCCTGCTCCCCGCATAGAGCACGTTGACGGATGCGAAGCGTTATAACTCATCTGTAAGAGTTGTGGACTCACGATATATCTGTTTTACTACGTTTGCCAATCGTTGCATGGCGGTTTCAATGTCTGGGTCGCTGCCCGTCAGGCTAATCCGGAGACACTGCTGTTTGTGAGACCAATCCTCTCGAAGCCCAGGGAAGAAGCTGCTACCAGGAACAACGATGACGCCAACTTGTTTCAACTGCTGATAAAGTTCCCAGTCAGTTATAGGGAGGTTCTCTAACCAGAGCCAGCAAAAGATCGCGCCTTCACCTCGGTGCAAGAACCAGGGTATATCAGGCATGGTCTGATCGAGGGTGGCTTCCACAATTTCAAGTTTGTTGCGGTAGAACGGGCGAATGACATTGGTAGCAATGTCTACTAAAGCGCCAGAAGCAATGGCACGAGTCGCGATCGCCTGCCCATAGCGGGGTGAATGAATACACAGATTAGTTTGAAAGCACTCCAACACATGAATTAACCGTTCATCCCCGATCGCGATCCCAATTCGCTCTCCCGGTAGTCCTGCCTTAGATAGGCTCATGCAATGCAAGATATTGCCCCCAAACAGAGGATTCATATCGGTGAAATTGAGGGCAGGAAACGGCGGTGCGTAGGCAGAGTCAATCAGGACAGGCGCATGGTACAGAGCAGCTAAATCAGCAATCTTCTGGACTTCATCATCCGTGAGCACATTACCCGTCGGATTGCAGGGGCGCGAAAAGATCACACAGCCCGTGTCCTCGTTAATTTCGAGTTGGCTGAAATCTGGACGGTACTTGAAGCGGTGGGCAGTGGGATCAATATCCAGCGCAGGCTTGTAGGCAACCAGAGCTTCCGGCGTTAGAGCAACACCGCCGTAGCCCGTGTAGTCAGGGCTGAGGGGCAGGACAATCTTTTTCAGGGTGCCACTTTCGGTGTAGCCGCCAAAGGCGTTTGCCGCATAGAAGTAGAGGCTCTGGCTACCGGGCGTGATCAAGATGTTGCGATCGCTCAGGGTCAGTCCGTACCGTTGATTAAAGTCAGCTGCGATCGCCTCAATCAGGGGCTGATACCCCTGGCTAGCCCCGTAGCGACAAACCACCTCGCCATACTCAGAGCTGGCTAGCAGGTTAGCCGTGCAGTCTCGCCAAAGTTGCTCCACCTCCGGCAGAATCAGCGGGTTGCCTGCGCTCAGGTTGATAAATTCTTGCCCTGCACCTGCCCGTAAGGTTTCGATGATATCTTTCATAATCGCCCGAACTCCCGTCAGGCTGGACATCTCATTGCCAATTCGACTCAGGGCAGGATTCATAAGAGGTGCAACAATTTAGTGAACTACTTACTAGAATGCCAGGATTCCCACGTTAGTGACAGACCCGAATGCCAAAAGTCGCATAATCCTGTGGCTGAATTCCTGATATCACTCTTCAAAGTCCGCAATGTCGGATCTCACTAAAATTTGTCAGGAAAATCTCCGGAGTTTTCTTGAAATCCAAGAAAAGCTGATCATTCTGCTACAAGCTGTTGATTTATCGCAATCACCAAATAGCAGATTTGTAGTTTTTTGATGGGTAAATATAATGGCAAACCCCGAGGACATTAAGAAAGCTCGTGAAGAGTCCAAACAACTTGAGGCAAGAGAGGCTGCTTACAATGCAGCTCTCCAAAAAGCTAGTAAAACGTTGGATGACTGGAAGATTCTTGTAAAAAAAAACCTGACTTTTGACCTTTGTGATGAGCTGCAAGCTTTCCTAGACGAAAACCCCGAACACAATGAACTCTTTTCCTCTACTCTTGAAAAGTGTTCTAGTCTAAGTTCGCCTACATGAAAACGTTTTTATCTATTCTACAAGGTAATTTTCGTTTGTAGGGTTTATTAGTAGAGCTAGAGAAGTAAGAAACTATAGATTAGTTTTGACTTTCAATGAAGTCGATTGGCTAATCTTCAAGAGGTGCACCTACTATTGGACTATCTTGTTGAAGTAATTGTATTGATTCTTGAATTGCTGAAGGCAGAAGGGTAACAATTGCCTGATCCGTATGTTCATTAGCAAATATATGAGGCAAGTATTCAATCTGCAAATGCATAAGAACATTAGCCAAAAAATCCGAGTCAGGAAAATCACCCTGGATCTTACTTTTCTGTGGTTCTTCTGAATTTCTAATATTGTTTCCTATCGTCTGCAAGCAGATGACAATACCTTCATATCTATCGCAGCTATCAAATTGATCAGACAGATATTTCCCAAATTTCTCTGCTCTTGCGTTTAGCCAGTCTCCAGTTTTCTCGAGGTCATTCCTGCTTTTTTGAGAGCGAAAGTAGTCTTCCGCTTTTTTCTCAAGATCACTCATATTCTCCTCAAACGAGAGGAGAATATGTCGAGCTTCATCAGCATCTTCTCCGATAAGATTCAGCATCGACCATACCTGAAAGCTTTGGATTAGTTCATTGGCAATACGGATTAGAACCGCTTTTTCAGAAGTAGGATGATCTTCAGATAATGCTATTTTCTGGAATTCTTGTATCTTTTTTAAGATGTATTCTTCCAAATATTGATCAGCTTTAGATGAGTTTGAATTGCTAGCATTCTTAGTCCAAGGGTTAATTTCAGAAGAAGTATCTTCCAGAATTGAAGTATTAAAATTTCTAGATCCTTCTAGTTCTTTTCGATTTAAATTTCTAGAGAACCGCAAATCAGTATATTTTAAGTTTGTTTCCTCAGATATTTTAATTTTTTCAAGATTAGCATACCTTAAATCAGCATTTTCCAAGTCAGCTCCAGAGAGATCAGCATACTTTAGGTTGGCATATCGAAGATCTGCTCCATGAAGCTTTGCCTTTCTTAAATTCACACTCTTTAAATCTGTAGCCAATAACTTAGCATCCCAAAGATTGGCAGATTCTAAACAGGTTTTTCTTGGTTCATCATAAGAGGTTCCAGAATCGTTGCCATGCCCAATAATATTAAGAATATTTCTTTTAATCAACTCTATCTTAGACTTACGGGTATACAATTTCCATGTTTTAACGTCTACTGGTGAAAGTCTTGCTAAAGTCAAATTAGCACCTTCTAGTTTTGCTCTGCTAAGACATGCTCCATGCAGAGCAGCAAATATCATATTAGATTGATTTAGATTTGCACTTTTCAAGTTAGCAACTTGTAATTTAGATTGATTTAAATTCGCACGAAGCAGTTCTGTTTCCGGTAAGTTAATACCTATTAAATCAGCACCATTGGCATCTAATCCAGCCAAAGAATCCTTATTGTTTGCCAACTCTTCTAGCGCTTGAATCCTTGCTCCACTAGTTTCTTGACCTTGAGCTGTATCAATGGTTCGCCACGCTTCAAGTTTAATTTGTTGTTTGCGCTGTCGTCCTTCCAATAGAAACAAGATAGCTCCAAAAACAATTGCAAAATTCTGGACTTGGCTCAACCATTTACTCTCTTTCATTTGGCATGGTAGTTCATCTTTCCAGAAGTCTCCTGTGCCTTTACATGCTGCTTGTTTAGATAATTCTGCTGCTTGCGGAGGAGATGCAATCAAACCTTGATTTCGATTTCCGGAGTTAGATGGCGTTCCAAGTAACTCAATAGAAAGAATTCCAATAAACAGAATACAAGTGATAAGCAACGAGATGATTGGGTTGTTCATGATGAGTATATTTCCATTGTTAGATTTGCTTTAGGTCATGTTTACGTTAGCTCTATTGGTGCAAAAATACTATTCCGATGTACATTCTTCAAATTCTACTTATCGGGTATTTCACAAAATTACTCTATTGTTTCAAGTGGAGCAAATGAAACAGATGTATCTGTCAATCTATTTGTTTTCATGTCAAAAGGCCGTGCGATCAAGGGTCAAAAAGTGCGATCGCTGTTTGGTTTTGAAAAGTGGGCTTGCCTGGTTAATTGGTGAGATTGCCGCTGTTGCTTGAGAATCTCTTGGCGGCTTTTCAGCTTTGCGTATAAAGTCATTGATCTAAGCAACATCACAAAGGCTGGGTCTAATCTAGCTTTACCCTTGCTGTCTGCCAATTCTGGTATCATCCGTGATTCTTGAGCACATGACAGGAATCCTAGAAGGGCAACATTACTTAGTGATGACCAGTGTGTTCTAATCCGGGATTGTGGAGAAAAAGGCGAAGCCAGAGTATCCACCACCCTCGAAAAAGTCCTGACTTGTGGCATAGGAATAGGTGAAGAGCTGATAGAAGCGATCGCAGTAATCCTACCAACAGAGCAAACAGGGAGCAATTTAATTCATCACAACTTCACAGAGGCGAACATCCCTTTGCCATCTGTACGAAGTGCTAGCATTCGGATGAAGCAACTAACTCAACGGTGAGGTAATGACTGCGACAAAACTTCAAGCCAACGGTAAGCGTAAAGTGCTGATGTATCCTGGCGAAGATGGTTACTTTGTTGTTGAAGTACCCAGCTTGCCAGGTTGCATTAGCCAGGGGAAAACTCGTGAAGAGGCTCTAACGAATATCGAAGAGGCGATCGCGCTCTATATCGAGGTACTACGAGACAGCAACGAACATATCCCCGAAGACAATGTAGAAGTTGTACTTGTATGAGCAAGCTGCCTGTCGTTTCAGGGACGGATTAACCACAAAGAGCTGGATCGAGGAACTCTGCGTGCCATCATCAGGCAAGTGGGTTTAACTGTAGAAGAGTTTATCGAGCTGTTGTGAAACATCTCCAGTGATCTGGAAGCTGCAGAGATTGTGAAGAAAGGCCAGCGATCGCATTGTTTCTGCCATCCTAAATAGGCTGAGTTCGTTACAAGCGCAAACTTCTTTCTATTCGCTTGAAGACACGTCACGCTTTCCAACGTTTTGTATTGGCGTTGACCATTCTCCTCCCTGAACTCGCTTCAATTTAGTTCATATTGCTCTCTGCAGAACACTACGACCCTATGGTGAATACCCTTTCTTCAACCCCCGCTACTCATCTCAGCGCCAAATTGCCGCGATCGCTCAAACGGTTGGCATATCTGGCATACAACTATTGGTGGAGCTGGGTGGCGGATCAAGTTTCGCTGTTTGAAACCATCAATCCCGATGTCTGGGAGCGCTGTGGACACAACCCCGTTGCCCTGTTGGAGTCGGTTTCTTACGAGCGTTTAACCCAGCTTTCGATTGACCCACTCTACGTCAAGCGCGTCAACCTGCTGGCAGACGAGTTCGATCGCTACATGGCAGCGCAAAACACCTGGGCGAGTCGGGTTGCCCCCCAGATTTCCAAACAGCGTCCCGTTGCTTACTTCTGTGCCGAATTTGGGTTGCATGAGTCGCTGCCCGTCTACTCTGGTGGCTTGGGCATTTTGGCTGGGGATCACCTGAAATCTGCTTCTGATCTGGGTGTGCCAATGGTGGGTGTTGGCTTGCTCTATCGCCAGGGCTACTTCCGCCAACGACTCAACCGCAGCGGTTGGCAAGAAGACTACTACATCAACAATCCCTTTGAGCAGATGCCCCTGGAATTGATCCGAAATGAACAGGGCGAACCCCTTGTGATTGAAATTCAGGTGCGGCAGCGATTGGTGAAGGTGCAAATCTGGCGAGTGCAGGTGGGGCGGGTGTCTCTCTATTTGCTCGACACGGATCGCCAGGACAATGACCCGATCGATCGCTGGCTGACCGGGCATCTTTACGGCGGTAATCAGGAAACTCGAATTGCCCAGGAAGTTGTGCTGGGAATTGGCGGAGTTCGTGCATTGCAGGCGCTTGGCATTGAGCCTGGACTTTACCATTTGAACGAGGGACACGCCGCATTCTGTTTGTTGGAAGTTGCCCGCCTGGACATTCAACGCACCGGCAAGTCGTTCTATGACATTGAGAAGTCCGTGCGCGATCGCTGCGTCTTCACCACCCATACCCCTGTCCCTGCTGGCCACGATGTGTTCTCTGCTGACTTAATGGATTCCTTCTTTGCCCAGTACTGGCCACAACTTGGGCTATCCCGTGAGCAGTTCCTGGCGCTGGGGGCCCGTCGCCTGGGTGATCCCTGGGAGCCTTTTGGGATGACGGTTCTGGCACTGCGCCTCTGCCGGACAGCCAACGGAGTGAGTGAACTGCATGGTCAGGTCTCTCGCCAAATGTGGAATGTGCTTTACCCCGAAAAATCGGTAGATACCGTTCCCATCGGCTATGTCACGAACGGGGTTCATGCGTCTACCTGGACGGCATCGCTAATCGGTGATTTGTATAGTGAGTATCTGGATCAAGACTGGTTCAACAACGTTGCCGATCCCAAGCTGTGGGAAAAGGTAGACCAGATTCCTGACGATGAATTGTGGTGGCGACACCTGGTGCTGAAGGAGCGATTGGTTGCCCATGCCCGGTTTAAGATTAGGCAGGCGCGGCAGAATCGGGGTGAGAGCCTGGACTTGATCGAGGCGGTCGATCGCATGCTTGATCCCAACACTCTGACGATCGGATTTGCCCGCCGTTTCAGTCCCTATAAACGGGGAGACTTGCTGCTGCGAGATGCCAATCGCGCTCTGAAAATCTTTGGTGACCTGAATCGCCCGGTTCAAATCATCTTTGCGGGCAAGGCGCATCCGGCTGATGAAGAAGGCAAGCGGATCATTCAACGGATCGTGGAATGGTGTAAGCAGCCAGCCCTGCAAAATCGAGTTGCCCTGATTGAAGACTACGATACCTACACGGCTCGAAAGCTGGTGCAGGGTGTGGATATCTGGCTGAACAACCCGCGTCGTCCTCTGGAAGCCTCTGGAACCAGTGGTCAGAAGGTCTGCTTCAACGGCGGGATCAACTGCAGTGTGTTGGACGGCTGGTGGTGCGAAGGCTATCAAGCCGATGCCAATGGCAAGGGACTCAATGGTTGGGCGATCGGGGAAGATGCCAACACCAGTAATCAAGAACTGCAAGACAAAATTGATTCCGAGTCTCTCTACCAGCTCTTGGAAGCGGAAATTGTACCGCTCTACTATGACCAGGATGCGAACGGTGTTTCCCACCGCTGGGTGAAGATGATGAAAACATCAATCAAGACCAATGTTCCTGCCTTCAACACCCATCGCATGATTGCAGATTACGTGACCCGGATTTACGCACCGGGAACCAAGATGGATGTTGGGCAAAGTTTGGCGAAGGTGCCTTTTTAAAGGTGAGTGGTGAGTGCTGAAGGTGAATGTTTAGGTTATCTGCAGGCCTAACCTATGGATGACCAAATTAGGATTGAACCAGCACGACCTGAAGACGCAGCAGCAATTCTTGAAATTCACGCTGCTGCGGTTCATCAAACGGCTGCACCTTACTATCCAGAAGAGGTTATCAATAGTTGGGCACGTCTTCCCATAACGGGCGATCAAATTGAACGATTCGGACAAAGGTTGATTGAAAACCCAGATCATCGGACAGTTGTTGCCAAGCAAAATAATCAAATTGTTGGCTTCGGTTCCATTGATGATAAAAATAATGAACTACAAGGGCTTTATGTTCACCCAAATTTCGGTCGCTGTGGTGTCGGTGCCAAAATTCTAGCTGTTCTGGAACAAGAAGCTCTTTTGCTTGGGCTATCATACCTACGGTTGGATGCTTCGCTTAATGCTGAAGTGTTTTACAGTCAGCAGGGATTTGAAGTGGTCGAGTATGGTGTTCATCAACTTGCATCTGGGCAAGAAATGGCTTGCGTCAAGATGCGAAAGACTTTAGCCCTCAAATGCTAGGCGCAGCATATGTTCATTGTCTCTACTCCAAAATGCTGATCTGGGAAGCTGATTTTTACCGTCGCCCGCTTCGGAATCAGGCAGGCGATTCGCTATGGGAATTGGTGATTTGCGATGCTGGAGGCAGCTTTCAGTACTCGGCGTACTGTCCTCAATCAGAGGTCAGGGTAGACTGGTTGGTTGAGGAGATGCAGGCACTCTTGGCGGCAGGACATTCCCGACCGGACAGAGTGCACGTCTTCCGTCCCCAATCCCTCAGTTTGCTGGAAACAGCTTGCCAAACGTTGGGAATTCTGGTGGAGCCAACTAGACATACTCCAACTCTAAAGCGTCGTCTGGAAGAGCTTTCACGACACTACCCTGGTTTGCCAACCTATACTGGGCAGTCCTACAAGCCGCTGGAACTCGACAAGCCGCCGCCGATTCCCATGCCTGAGAACTTGTGGGGCGATCGCTGGCGGTTCGCCACCTTGCCAGCCTCTGATGTCGTGGATGCCTTTCGCGATCGCATGATTCCAGTCCTGGAGATGCCAGAGCCACTGCTGCCGCTCAATCTAGGGCTTGCCTCAACGGTTGCTGTGCCGGGTGTGGTGATGGATGGTGGACGGCGATCGCTGCCGCTCGCCCACTGGATTGAGCAAACCCGGTCAGTTGCCCTGAACTATGTTGCGGGTGCGCCAGATGGTTTGATTTTGGAGGCAGGATTGGTCGATCGCTGGGTTGTGGCAACGTTTGAGGATTTGGACGTGGCTGAAGCCGCACGAGCCTATGAGCAACGTAAACAATTAAGCCAGGGACTACACTTTCTGTTGGTGCAACCGGATGATTCTGGAATGACGTATACCGGTTTTTGGCTGTTGAGAAGTGCGAATGACGAATGGTGAATGGCGAATGGCGAATGACGAATCTTTTTCCATTTCGCACTTCACACTTCGTCATTCCCATTATTCTCTAGTTGATTTGAACATGATTCCTGGATCCTCTAGTGCTGAATAGTCAATAAAGTTTTCTAAGCGGGATTGGGAACCGGTGAAGCGGGCGAGGACTTCAGGGTGAATTGAGTCAATTGAGCGGACACCGCGACTGGTGAAGAAGCTAAACTCAATCGTGCCGAGGCGGAGGCGATCGCCATCCTTGAGTAAGCAGCGTTGTTGAATCCGGCTCCCATTGACGAATGATCCGTTCATGCTGTTCAGATCGATCAAATAAAATCCTTCGTTCTGAACGTAGAGGATTACGGCGTGGCGACGCGACAAAACGCGATCGCGGAGAGGAAATGCTGCGTCCCGGTTGCGTCCAATCGTCCAAACCATTTGGGGCTGAAACAGGGTCTGGGACTCGCCTGCCAAAAGATTCGTCACAACGTATGCTCGTTGCCCCTGGACAACCCCTTGAATGTAATACCGTGGAGCTGTTTCGATAGGAGTTCGAAACGCTGATGAGTCTGGTTCGTCAGGCTCCTGATCCATCATTAGCGTAGGTGCTTTGGTCAGGGATACATCCTCGTTATCGAGATCCGCGTCGTCGGCAGGAAATTGGCTGGGTTGAGAGACTTTAGGTATTGCGAACTGGGAGACCTCAGTGGATGTAAGTTCACCAGCCAGACGCAAATAGGTTTCATTTGAAAGTGGTTCTGAAGTCATTCGGTGCTCCCGCCAAGATACGCAGTGTTCAGCTAATCCCTAATTTCCTCAAACAAGGATGCCCCATCTACAGATACTGCTAACGTCGTTTCCATTTATCAATGTAAGAGTTTACCAGGCAACTCCAGGCAGGGTTGAGGGGTTGAGGGCCAGTTGTTAGACAGTTCCTAATCTCTACCCCTGTGAGCGAACGCGATAGCGTTGACGACGAGCCAGGAAAGCGGGCACATCCATCTTCACACCTCGCTTCGTAGCAGCGGTTAGTGAGGTAGAAGTGTCTGATTCGGGAGTCTCTACAGTGACTGCCTGGATCGCGGCAATTAGTTCTGAGAGTTCCATCGCGGGATCAGGAATGGCTTGTTCAACCAGTGTTTGCAGCTTAACCAGGTAGCGTTTGCTGTTCAGATAGCGATCTTTCCAATGTTGAATCGCAGTTTCGTATTCACTGGTTTGTTGAGCTTGTTTGAGAATTTGTTCCTGCATATCAGCGGTTTGCTGTTCCAATTCAGCAATCCGGGTTTGATGGAGATCGCGGGTTTGCTCCAGTTCCTGACAGGTGTGCTGAAGCATGGCCTGGGTCGTAATTTGCTTGGAGATCTGCGTCTCCAGTTCCTGAACCTTACAGTGAGTCGTGAATAATTCCCGATCCAGCGGACTTTCGCTGGCATTCAGTCTGGCAGAGTAGACCTGTTGCAGACTGTCAATCAACGCTTGTTGTTCTTGGAGCGCGATATGAGCACGATGCAGCTCGGTTTCTAGCTGATGAATCGATGCCTCACGGTCATGCAATTTTTGAGTCAGCTCCTGGATAGTTACCTGAACCTGCTCTCCCTCTGTTGCTCGTGTCGCTGGTGTTGCTGGGTTTGCTTGAGCAGGTTGAACAGGTTGAACAGGCACGGGCGGGGATTGCAGCTCTAACAATCGCTGTTGCTGAGTTGCAAACGTGGTTTGCAGGCTAGTTAATAATTTTTTTCAAGTAGGCTTTCTGGGTTTGCGTGTCACCGCGATCGCTGTGAATTTGAATCCGCAGGTGCCCCAACTTGATTTGCTGTCCTTGGGCCAGGTCTTCGACGATCGCCAACAGCTCCTGGAAAGACTGCTGCTGCTCCTGGGATTGGGTTTGTTGAGCGTCCAACGCCTGCTGCTGTTGAGCCAGTTGCTGCTTGAGCTGAGTAATTGCCCGCTGCTGAATGTTGGCAAACTCCTCAGTAGAGGCCAGTTGTGTTTCTAAAAACTGTTGGTCTACAAGCTGAAGGCGCAGCTCTTCCAAAGAGGCGAGAGATTGATCGAGGGCTTGTTCAAGGTGGTGAATGCGCTCTCGTTGACCATGCTCCAGCGATCGCGCCTGCTCTAATTCTGCCACTAGCACACCCGCGTCTGCTCCCTCTGAACAAACGTCATCCTTGACTAGGCAGGGATTACGAACTGAGCTTGATTCAGTCACCCAGAACCTCCCAAAAACAAAAAAGTCCCTTCTGGATTGAGCGCCAGGTTGGCATCAATGATAACCGACTCGCCTGCCTTTTAGCTTCCTGGCAGGACTGATTTACAGAATGAAATCAGAACCATGTATTGATACCAAACGCTCGATTCGTGCCTGATAGGATGAGAGAAGCGCCTTGCAACCCTATCTATTCATGATTTCTAACCCGTTTCTGTCTCTTGACTACGAACCCGCCCTCGAAGTTCTGGGAGACGACTACCACGACATTGTCTCCGCGGCTGCCTTTCCCACGCATGTGCTGCGGTTCCGCAACAATGACCTTTTAGGCACCTTAGGACTGAATCCACAGCAGGTGGACGACAACGACTTCATTGCAGCCTTTGGCACGTTCCAGAATGCACCGCGTCCCTTTTTAGCACTGCGTTACCACGGCTATCAGTTTGGCGAGTACAATCCCTTCCTGGGTGATGGCAGAGGATTTCTCTACGGTCAAATGCGCGGAACGGATGGGGAATTGTACGACTTTGGCACCAAAGGTTCCGGCACTACCCCTTATTCCAGAGGGGGGGATGGCCGATTAACTTTGAAGGGTGGTGTGCGGGAAGTGCTGGCAGCCGAAGCGCTGCACCGGGCGGGTGTGCGCACGTCTCGCTGCCTCAGCCTGATTGAGACGGGAGAGCAACTTTGGCGAGGCGATGAACCGTCGCCGACGCGATCGTCTGTGATGGTGCGCTTTAGTCGTTCTCATCTTCGCTTTGGCACCTTTGAGCGGTTACATCAGCTCGATCGCAAAGATTTGATTGCTGTGCTGCTTGACCATGTGATTGAGCACTACTATCCCCATCTACAGCACCAAATAGACCGCTACGCCCTGTTCTACGCCGAACTGGTGCAGCGGATTGCGAAACTGACGGCCGAGTGGATGTCGGCCGGATTCTGCCACGCGGTTCTGAATACCGACAATATGTCGATTACGGGTGAAAGCTTTGATTATGGCCCTTACGCCTTCATGCCAACCTTTGACCCAACCTTTACAGCCGCCTATTTCGACTACTTTGGGCGCTACAGTTACGGTAACCAGCCCGCGATTTGTCGTTGGAACTTGGAGATGTTGCAGGCTCCACTGGGTCGTGTTATTTCCTATGCCGATTTAGAGGCAGGCTTGGCGACGTTTGGAGCACACTACAATCAGTGCTACCGCCAACGGATGCTGAATAAACTGGGATTTGAGACCTTGTCCGATCCAGAGGCAAACGAATTTGTGAAATTAACGCTGCACTGGTTAAAGGACTCTCAAATCGAGTATCACCAGTTCTTTACGGAGCTAACGCAACAATTTTCCAGGAGCTGGCGCGAGGATATTGACCAGATTTTCAAGGATGTGCGGATGGTCGATCATGACCTGGGATTGCTTTGGAATCAATGGAAAATTGGCTATTTCAATCTCTTGTTGAGCCTACCGGAGGCTGAAGTAGACCAGATATGCGATCGCCTGCATAGGCACAATCCAGCAACCGCTTTGCTGCGTCCTGAAATTGAGACAGCATGGACTGCGATCGCTGAAGAAGATGACTGGAGCCAGTTTTACGATTTACTCGATCGCGTGCGATCGTGACCGACCAACGCCTCTCCTGGTTCCTTTGGAGGCACTTCGCATTTGGAGAACTGCGCGTGAATCTAGATCTTCCCCTGATCAAAACCGAACGCTTGATTTTGAGACTCGCCACTCAAAAGGATGTCGCCGCCATCCTGACCTACTACTCTGAGAACAGACATTTTCTGACTCCCTTTGAACCAGCCAGACCAAAAGATTTTTACACAATTGAGTTTTGGAAAGAGCAAGTTGAGAAGGCCCTGATTGAGTTTAATTTTGACCAGACCCTGAAACTCTGTATGTTTAAGCGAACCAGCCCAGATCAGGTGATTGGTAAGATTAATTTTAACCAAATTCAACGTGGGATTGCCCACTACTGTGTGTTGGGATATAACCTTACTGAACATGAGCAAGGCAATGGATACATGACAGAGGCGTTAAAAGCCGCCATTCAGCATATGTTCAATGAGTTGAATTTGCATCGCATCATGGCAAACTACATGCCTCATAATCAGCGCAGTGGAAATTTGCTGAAGCGACTGGGATTTGTGGTTGAAGGCTATGCAAGAGATTACTTATTAATTAATGGAAAGTGGGAAGATCACATCCTAACGAGTCTGACCAATCCAGCATGGAAGCCCAATCAACTTCATCACCCTCTCTGACTGTGCCTCTTTTTGCTCTGTTACGAGAGCAGATTTCAGATTCCGGAGAATTAACTTAAACTTTACATAGTCTTTAAGAGCAATCGCAACTGTAGGATGAGCAAAACTGCTTATACTTGTCTCAAAGCATAAGCATCAAACCCAGTTGCGTTACCGCTAAGTAACAGTAACGAGTTCAGATCAGTCACGGGGATGGTCATCTGAAGCATGATAGACCTGTATCAGCTAACACCTGAATCTGTCTTAGGCAATTTGCCTCTAAGTGATTTTCAAGTTGATTTGGCTACATTGGGTCACGTAATTGCTGAACGGTTCACAAACGAACCGAACTTGCCTGGAGTGATTGTCCTGGATGGCGCAACGCTAGTTGGGGTAATTTCCCGACCGCGATTTATTGAACACTTGAGCCGTCCTTATGGCCCGGAAATCCATCTGAATCGCCCGATTCAGCTTCTATTGCCGTATATCGAACTGTCGCATTTGCAGTTACCTGATACGTGCAGAGTCGATGAGGCTGTTGGTAAAGCGCTGAGTCGTTCCAGCACGATCGCCTATGAACCCATTGTTGTTACCTTTAAGGATGGCAGCCTTCGTCTAGTGGACACCCACGCCCTGCTGCTGGCACAGTCGCGAGTCTTAGCGATCGTGAACAAAACGGTTCGCCAACAAAAGCTAGAACTGCAGCAATATTTGACGAAGCTTCAGCAAGAGCAGGCGAGGTTTGAAGAGACCAATCGGCTTTTGGAAGAGCAGCAGCTTTCGATTCGAGACCGTAACCAGTTGTTGGAGCAGCAGCAAGCGGAACTGTTGCAAAAGTCGCAGGAAATCAGCGAACTGAATCAGCGTTTTGTCCAAATTAGTCAGATTCTTTCGTTGGAAGGGAAGAAAGCCTTTCAAGCCACCTTTGAGGGCGTGGATGCGATTTCCCACAATACGGACAATATTATTGAGATCGGCAAAGCGTTGGCAGAGCAGTTGGAAACCGTTCGAGGCGCTTCGGGATTAGTCCGGGAAGTCAGCGATCGCGCCCGACATCTGGCCCTCAAGGCAGCCATTCTGGTCAACCACTTTGGTCGCGAATTTGAGGGAGTCGGTCGGATCACGTCCGATATCAGTAAATTGAGTGCCCAGGCGTTTGAGGCCGGTCACCGCATGGATGCCACAGCCAGCCATCTGAAAATTCGCATTGGTGATTTGACTAAGCTGGCCAGAGAAGGCGCAACTGGAGCACGAGCATTGCTGGCAAAAGTGGCTCGGGCAAAAGTGGCCCTGGCCGAGTTGGAAAATTTGATCCTGCAACAGGATGTCGGTTCTGCAGCCTTAGCGCCCAGCCCAACTTCGAATGTTACCCAAGACCTGATGCAACAGGTCGAGCAGGTCGAACTGGCCGTCTCAGAATTGGAGAAAATCTCCACTCGGGGTAACAGCGCTCACTTGATCAAGAAAATTGAGCAACGGTTAAGACGGGCTGGGAGATTGTCAGCAGACGAGAGGGCTAATCATTCAGGGACAACCGCTGTTAGGAATTTCTCAGAGACAACGAAAGTTTAGGTATAGGGTGCGAAGTACGAAATGCGAAGTACGAAATGACGAAGTACGAAATGCGAAGTGGGACTAGAACTTTCCTAGCCTCTAGTCCCTAGTCCTTAATCCCTAATCTCCTTATCTACCTGGTTGCAAACGGTTAATTTCGTACTGAGTATCTTTGTAGCAAGCGGTTCTACCCTGGTCGAGGCAGAGTTTGGCGGCTTGCTGGAGATCTTGTAAGGCTCCCTGGAGATCGCCCACCTCAGCACGAGCAAGTCCCCGGTCATAATAAACCAGGGTGTGTTGAGGATTCAGGCGAACCGTGGTGTTGAAATCGGCGATCGCGCCCGGGTAATCTCCCAAATCTTGACGGGTCAGTCCTCGGTTGTAGTAGGGGTCGGGGTCATTGGGAATCAGGCGAATGGTGATGTTAAAGTCGGCGATCGCGCCATCCAAATCTTTCTGGCGGCGACGCGCTAACCCCCGGTTCTGGTAGGCAATCGCATAAGCAGGATCGAGATTAATGGCTTGCGTGCAATCTTGAATCGCGCCAGGCTGATCGTTCAAGTTCGATCGCGTCAAGCAGCGGTTTAAGTAAGCTTTTGCCTGATTGGGGTCAAGTTGGATGGCGCGATTGTAATCTTTCAGTGCTGCCGTTTCGTCTCCCGCTTCCGCCTTTGCCGTACCACGATTCAAAAATGCTGCCGCGAAGTTAGGATTCAGTTGAATCGCAAGCTCGTAATCGGCTAAAGCGCCCTGATCATCGCCCAAACTGTAGCGGACATTGCCTCGGTAGAGATGGGCATTGGCATGATTCGGTTGAAGCTGAAGGGCTTGAGTTAAATCGTCCAGCGCTTGCTGATAATTTCCCAAACGGTAATAGGCAAAGCCGCGTTGATAAAACGCTTCGCTGTTGCTGACAGACGCTTGAATCACCGCATCTAGTTTGGCGATCGCGCCATTAAAGTTCTCTCCGCGATTCATCTCCACCCCCTCGCGTAAAGCAGCCCGCATTTGTAAGGCGTTATTGACCGGACGATACAACGCCGCCGCCAGCCCGCCAACCACCAACAGAGCAGTCCCTAAACCCAGAAAGGCAACATTGCGCGAAAAGCGCCACCGTGCAGGCAAGGGTAGCCGTGCTGGTTGAGGATCAACGTCTGAATGTTGAACAATCGGTTGGGGTGAGTGATGTCCAGACACCGTTAATTCAGTCGCTCCAGGAGCGGTTGGCGTCAGTGGAGTTGCCTGGATAATCGAGTTTTGGGAAGATGATTGCAATCTATCTGTAGAGGAAGGAATTCCTGTTGGCGCTATTGGAAAACTCTCCGGATCAACCCCGGCAATTTGGTTGAGATCTTGAAGAACTTCTGCCGCAGACTGGTAACGCTGCTCCACATCTGGGCAGGTCATGCGATCGATCAAGTCTGCTAGCTCTGGACTAACCTGAGCCTGTTGTCGCCACGGAATTTTGCCCGTATTGAAATTTTGGTATCTGAGTTGAGCATTATCTAACGGAGTTGCGTCGCAAATTGCCTCTGCAGACAACCCAGTCAGGGACTGAATGGCCATAATCCCAACCGCATAGATATCGCTGCTGGGCAACGGAATCCCGCGCAGCTGTTCAGGAGGCTTGTAAGCAATCCCTTCGATATTTAGAGGAATCGGCGATCGATGGGAGTTAAACCTGGGAGTGCTAATTTCCCTAAGTAATCTGAAATTAACCAGAACCAACTTGCCAGAAGGCAGACGACGGTACACATTGTCTGGCTGAATATCTTGATGAATCACGCCCTGTCCGTGAATGAACACCAGGATGGACAAAATTGTCCGCAGTAGCTGAATCACTTGATCTTGCAGCCAGACCTGACCCGGTACAATTTCCTGGCTTAAGGATCGTCCTGAAATCAACTCTTCAACCAGATATAACTCCTGGTCTTGCTCAAACGCATCCAGGATTTCAGGAACATGGTCACTTTCTCCCAGCTTTCTCCGAATTTCGATCTGCTCCTTCAGCAACAGTTTCACCATTTGAGGCGTTTTGGGACTGTCACTGAGTGGGCGTAACTGTCTGATCAGGCAACGGGGATAACCGGGACGATAGGTATCGGAGGCTAAATAAATGTCTCCATAAATGCTTGACGCTTTTAATTCAAACACTCGATATCGATTTGCCAGAACTCGCCCAATCATGGTGATGCAGTAGCCTGTTCTGGCTAGATTATGACACGGTAAAAACAATAGAGCGGTAGACTGTTGCAAATTGGAATTGACCATATCCTGTTGCCATCCTTCCTCGTTTAGCAACAGATGATGTAGCCGATGTAGCAATGGATAGGGAAGGGATGAGAAATTGCAGACGATAACCCACCAACCATCCGTTTCATCCGCTACTTAATCTGCTGCCATCAATGGGCGCAAACTTTTCTGTGTTGAAAAACGCTCAACACTACGGCTTGGTATTGCAACAGAATTCGATTAATTTGTAGCTTTTTTTAACAATTAAATTGCCCACGAACCAACTAAACCTTGTCCACGTCCAGACCTGGAGTTTTTTTAAGGGAAAGCTACAGATTCCGAGCTGGACGTGGTTTAAAGCGACAGATGGTCAACCCTACATATACTTCTTGGAAGTTGTGTCTATAAACTTATTTTAACTTGTGACTACAGATACATGAAAACCGAATTGATAGGGCAAGAATTGAACAGTTAGGATTTCAACTAGCACCTGATGGGTCGAAATTGTCTGTCAGGTGCTCTTTTGATTTGTGGTTGGTTGATTTCAAATGCAAGTTGAACCTAAAGGCTTGTAAAAAAATGACTTCACACGTTTACCGTAGGCTGGGTTGAGCGATCGCTCAACCCAGCCGAGCCAGGGTGCGTGCGCTTGTCTCCGTGCCTCAACCTCACCTACAACTGTGAAATTGTTTCTTAACGACCCCTAACCTGATGTTCTAAATGTTTTCTGATAGGGCGCACAGGCTCCTCAACAAACTTCAATAAATTGGATAGTAAAAATGAATCCCTGTCCCTTTTGCTCAGATATTTTGCTGCGCCATGTCCGTGTTGGTCAAACCTATTGGTTATGCCGTCATTGCCGCCTGGAAATTTTGGCTATTGATCAGGCTTCAGTGGCTACCCTATCTTCTGCGGCTGAAATCAGCTCTTACTCCCAAACTCAGCCCAAGGTTAAGCTAGATGACCTTTCTCACCAGGTTGCGTTGGAGCGTGGTTCATAACAGCACCATGATCCATAAGTAGGTCGGTGGAGATAAATATTGGATGAGACGTAAGAGCCTGGTATAAGCTTAGAGACGGGCACACCCGTATGAAGTGTGCTTCGTCGTAATCTCGATCGCTTGAAAACAGAATGGTAGCAGTAGCAATCTTAGCGGCCGGGCGCGGAACCCGTATGAAATCCGATTTGCCAAAGGTTCTGCATCGCTTGGGTGGCCGCTCTCTGGTTGAATGGATTCTCACCAACGTGCAAGATATTCACCCAATTCGACAACTCGTCATTGTCGGCTATCGGAGTAATCTGGTGACAGATGCGCTGACAAATCTGCAAGACCTGGATCAGGCGTTGCCTCAATTGGAGTTTGTAGAACAACCAGAGCAGTTGGGAACTGGACATGCCGTTCAGCAGCTCATCCCTTACTTGCAGGGATTTGACGGAGATTTGCTAGTGCTGAATGGAGATGTGCCGTTGCTGCGCCCGCAAACCCTGAAGCAGATGCTGCAGGTTCATCAGGAACGGCAGAACGCGGCTACGATTCTGGCTGCTCAGATGCCCGATCCGAGCGGACTTGGGCGGGTGTTTTGTGATCAGGAGAACATTCTGCAGGAGATTGTGGAAGATCGAGACTGCACGCCCACCCAGAAGCAAAATTGCCGGATTAACGCGGGTATTTATTGTTTCCGTTGGGCAGATCTGGCACGGGTGCTTCCCAAACTCACCACCAACAATGATCAGCAGGAATACTACATCACCGATGCTGTGAATTATTTGCAGCCAGTCACCGTAGTGGATGTGGAGGACTATCAGGAAGTTTTAGGGATTAACGATCGCAAACAACTGGCGGATGCCTACACTGTTCTGCAGACTCGGATCAAAGATGACTGGATGCGAAAGGGCGTCACGCTGGTTGACCCCAACAGCATCACCATTGATGACACGGTTGAGCTAGAGCCAGATGTGGTGATTGAACCGCAAACCCATCTGCGGGGCAAAACGCGGATTTGCTCGGGCAGTCAGATTGGTCCCGGCAGCCTGATTGAAAACAGCCAGATTGGCAGACAGGTGACGGTATTCTATTCGGTGGTGACAGACAGCGCGATCGCAGAGGGAACGCGGGTCGGACCGTATGCCCATCTACGCGGACACACTGAAACGGGTTCTGCTTGCCGGATTGGAAATTTCGTGGAGCTAAAGAATACGAAGTTGGGCGATCGCACCAACGTGGCGCACCTTTCTTATCTGGGAGACACCACGGCTGGCAGCCAGGTCAACGTGGGAGCGGGGACGATTACGGCGAATTATGATGGGGTGAAAAAGCACCCAACCGTGATTGGCGATCGCAGCAAAACCGGATCCAACAGTGTCCTGGTCGCCCCGATCACGATTGGCGAAGACGTGAACATCGCCGCAGGCTCCACGATCACGGAAGATGTGCCCAATGATTGTTTAGTGATTGCCCGCTCCCGTCAGATTGTGAAACCGGGTTGGCGGCTGAAGGCAAATGGTGGACGGTGATGGCTCCAAGGTCTTGCCGCTTCGATTTGGGCCGCAAGGGAAATCAGGGTTTCTTCGGCAGCAGGGCGACCGACTAGTTGGACGCCAATTGGGAGACCGTTAGGGGTGAAGCCAGTCGGGATGGCGATCGCGGGTTGTCCGCTGGCGTTAAACGGTGGGCAAGGAGCAATCCAGTTAATAATTTTTCCAATGTTTTAGCCGGTCGATACTTTGCCCACTCCCCAATCTGAATCGTTGGGTGCAGATAGGTGGGCAGCAGCAACACATCAATGGTGTCGAAGAAGGCAACGATTCTACGGGCAACCTGTTGGGTTTGGGAAACGGCACGCAGATATTTTCCACAAGAACAAAACCGGGCCCGCAAGGCAAACCAGCGGTTCATTTTGCCCAAGACAAACTCAGGAGCACCCGCTTCATTCAGCACGGCTTGAAACACAATAATGAACGGTTCAATCAGCTCACTTACATCGGGAAAACTGCCAGGTTCAACATGATGACCCAATTCGTCCAAAAGCCGTGCTGTCTCTAATACTGCCTGGGTGCAACTCTCATCCGCCTCACCGACCGGAGGTATTGCGGTACAGTAAGCAATTCGCAAGGGTTTGGGTGAAGTATGGGTCGCGGCCAGGAACGAGGGTTTTGGATTGGGAAGCCAGTACGGATCACCGGTCACGTAGCCAGCCATAACATCTAGCAAGGCCACAGCATCGGCTACGGTTCGTCCGAGAGAACCGTTGGTGGCAATTCCGCTCAGACGCTCACCTAATGGCGCATAGCTGACTCGCCCCCGCGACGGTTTAATCCCCACCAACCCACAGCAAAATGCGGGGCCGCGAACGGAGCCGCCCCCATCCGAACCGTGGGCAACCGGACACAGACCCGCTGCTAATGCCGCCACTGCACCGCCACTCGATCCACCGGGTGAGTAGTCCAAATTCCAGGGATTGCGGGTGGGGGGAAATCCATTCGGCTCTGTGTAAGGCAACGTACCCATTTCGGAGGTGGCCGTTTTGCCCAGAATGACGAAGCCTGCCCGTTTGATTTGAGTAACAACCCCGTCGTCCTCAGTTGCCACTTGCTTTTTCAGTACTCTCAGTCCATAGGTGCAGGGCATTCCCACCACTGGATTCAGGTCTTTAATGGCAATGGGTACCCCAAAAAACGGTGGCAGCTCGTCAACCGGCGTGTGCCTCAGCGCTTCGGTTTTTGTACGCGCATCGGCGATCGCCTGCTCTGCCGCCACAGTCACATAGCTGCCCAACGCACCATCAAGCTGCTGAATTCGCTCCAAATACAGCTCAACCAGCTCCAACGGCGAGATTTCCTGACGGCGAACCAACTCTGCCTGTTGTAACGCTGGGGTAAAGGCCAAATCTACTAAATCCATTGGTTAAATCCATTAGTGCGCCAGTATCAAAGTCATTCATCAATTTAACGCCCGGACTGGGAAGATAGGTCAAGGAATAGGTCAAGAAAATAGACCCATAAACTTTGCCGCTGCGTAATCCCCTTCCCAGCTTCTAAATGTTATGCTAGGACAGCGCGAATTCTGGGCAGGGCTTTTCACTCTTGAGCAGAGTTTAGTTGGGAGGGTTGCTCCCCTCTTCAAATTGTTGTTTCACTCGTTCACAGCGGTAGGAGATTGGGGAACCGTGACGAAGGACAAGACGAAGGACAAAGAAAAGAATAAGGAAGCAGAATCGCCAGAAACGAAGCCAGGATTCAATGCCAATGCCTTCATCCAGGAGACGAAGGAGGAGCTTGATAAGGTTGTTTGGCCAAGCCGACAGCAGCTCATTAGCGAGTCTGTATCGGTTGTGCTGATGGTGACTCTCTCCACAACGTTGATCTATCTGGTTGATCAGTTCTTCAATTGGGCAGCAGGGAAGGTATTTTAGATGATCTTTGCATCAGACGATCCCCAAGGCCTGGCTCAACTTGGAGAGCAGGGCGAAGCACTGGAGGAACTTTCTCCAGAGGCGGCTCGTTGGTATGCTGTCCAAGTGGCTTCTGGTTGCGAAAAACGAGTGAAAGCAAATCTTGAGCAGCGCATTCAAACCCTGGATGTGGCGGACAAGATTCTTCAGGTTGAAATTCCTCAAACTCCGGCCGTGAAAATTCGTAAAGACGGTAGTCGGCAGAATACAGAGGAGAAAGTATTTCCTGGCTATGTGCTGATTCGGGTCAGGCGCGCTTGGGATGCGGATCGCCAACAGTGGGAAATGGATGATGATGCTTGGCTAGTGGTGAAGAATACCCCCAACGTGATCAATTTTGTGGGTGCAGAACAGCGCCGTCCCGGTCGTGGGCGGGGTCATGTGAAACCCATGCCGCTCAGCCCTACGGAGGTTGAACGGATCTTTAAGCAGGCTCAGGAGCAGGAGCCAATTGTCAAAATTGATATGGCCCCTGGCGACAAAATCCTGGTTCTTTCAGGTCCCTTCAAAGACTTTGAAGGTGAAGTGATTGAAGTTAGCCCAGAGCGCAGTAAGTTAAAGGCACTGCTTTCTATCTTTGGGCGTGATACCCCGGTGGAATTGGAGTTTAATCAGGTTCAGAAGCAGAGTTAACGAATGGCAAAGAAGATTGTTGCTGTGATTAAGTTGGCGCTCCCAGCCGGGAAAGCCAATCCCGCTCCTCCAGTTGGTCCTGCACTGGGTCAGCACGGAGTTAATATCATGATGTTTTGCAAGGAATACAATGCCAGAACAGCCGACCAGGTAGGTATGGTTGTTCCAGTTGAAATTTCGGTCTTTGAAGACCGTAGTTTCACATTTGTACTCAAAACTCCTCCGGCTTCTGTGTTAATTCAGAAAGCGGCAGGAGTTGAGAGGGGTTCAGGCGAACCGAATCGGAAAAAGGTTGGCTCGATCACGCGATCGCAGCTTCAGGAAATTGCTCAAACCAAAATGCCTGACCTGAATGCCAATGACATTGAGGCAGCCATGCGGATTGTAGAAGGCACGGCCCGAAACATGGGCGTGACGGTTAAGGATTAGTCAGTTGTAAACCTGAGCGGGGGAGAGGCGTTGTCTTCGTTATCACCCCAGGATATGAACCATGAAGATTTCTAAGCGATTACGAGAACTACAAGCAAAAGTTGAAGACCGTTCATACCAGCCAATGGACGCGCTGCAACTGTTGAAGGAAACTGCAACGGCTAAGTTTCCTGAATCCGCAGAGGCCCACATTCGATTGGGGATTGATCCCAAATACACGGATCAACAGCTCCGAACGACGGTCGCGTTGCCGAAGGGAACGGGTCAAAGTATTCGGGTGGCGGTGATTGCCAGAGGCGAGAAAGTGACTGAAGCCTCTAATTCAGGAGCTGACCTTGTTGGCTCTGAGGAGTTGATTGCTGAAATCCAGAAAGGCATGATGGATTTTGATTTGCTGATTGCAACGCCGGATATGATGCCTCAAGTGGCAAAACTCGGTAAGCTACTTGGTCCACGTGGTTTGATGCCCTCACCCAAGGGCGGCACGGTGACCTTTGATTTAGCTCAAGCGATCGCGGAGTTCAAAGCCGGCAAGCTGGAGTTCCGAGCCGATCGCACCGGTATTGTTCATGTGCTGTTTGGCAAGGTAGCCTTCCCTGCCGAGGATTTGCTGATTAATCTGAAAGCGCTGCAGGAAACGATCGATCGCAATCGTCCCTCTGGTGCCAAGGGTCGCTACTGGCGGACAATGTATGTTTCTGCCACAATGGGGCCTTCGATTCAGATCGATATCAGCGCTCTGCGTGATTTAAAGCTGGGAGAAGTGGCGTAAGGAAATTATGAGTTTTGATTGATGAAGTTTGAATCACCCTTCTTAATTCATCATTCGCAATTCATCATTTGTAATTTATCATTTACTCGGAGAACAGTACTTTGACCATTCCCTAAAACTGAATCGCGAAGCCCAAGACAGCAGGTGCGGATGGCTTAAAATCCTGCCGAGGTTTCTGCACTCTCCAATTAGTGTTTCCACATCGTTAAGGGTGGACGTTGGAGTGATGTATGAACCCCGGACAGAGTGCCGGGGTTTTGATTTGGTCGGATTGGAAAACACAAGTTTGGCTTTCTCAACCCAATTTAAGGAGGTGATAGATCGATGGGTAGAACGCTGGAAGACAAACAAGCGATGGTGGCAGAACTCAAGCAGATCTTGAGTGAATCCCAGCTTGCGCTTGTGATTGATTATCGGGGACTATCGGTTGCTGAGATTTCAGACCTGCGCAAGCGATTGCGTCCAACTGGAACTGTCTGCAAGGTGACCAAAAACACTCTCATGGGGGTTGCGATCGAGGGGGATCAAAACTGGCAACCCTTAACGCAGTTTCTAAATGGTTCCAATGCCTTTTTGCTAGTTAAGGATGACCTGGGGGGCGCTGTTAAGGCTTATCAGGATTTCCAGAAAGCGGCCAAAAAGACAGAGTTGCGCGGCGGTGTCATGCAGGGCACGGCGCTTGACGAGGCAGGGGTGAAAGCAGTCGTTGATCTTCCTTCTAAGGAGGAACTGATTGCTCGCATTGCCAGAGCACTCAACGCCAACACCACCAAGTTGGCAGTCGGGATCAATGCTGTCCCAACCAAGCTGGCGGTGGGCGTCAAAGAAGTTCCTGGAAAACTGGTGCGTGCAATCAAAGCTGTTTCCGAGCAGGAACAGCAATCTGCTTAGTTTGAGAACTGCAGTTTTTGCAGAAGTTCCATTTCATGGTTGTTTATTGAATTAATGCAAGGAGTTTATCAATGTCTGCCAAAACGGATGAAATCTTAGAACAACTGAAGACTCTTTCTCTGCTGGAAGCGGCTGAGCTGGTCACGCAGATTGAGGAAGCTTTTGGCGTTGATGCGTCTGCTCCGGTTGGGGGCGGCATGATGATGGCAATGCCAGGCGCTGCTGCGGCTGGAGGAGCCGCGGCGGCTCCGGCTGAAGAGGTTGAGGAGCAAACCGAATTTGATGTCGTTTTGGAAGAAGTTCCAGCTGACAAGAAGATTGCCATCCTCAAGGTGGTGCGTGCTCTGACTGGCTTGGGTCTGAAGGAAGCAAAAGACCTGGTAGAAGCTGCACCCAAAGCCGTTAAGGAAGGGGTTGCCAAGGATGCGGCTGAGGATGCTAAGAAGCAACTCGAGGAAGTGGGTGGGAAGGTGTCCATCAAGTAGGTCGCGATCGCCCAGGCACTTGTCCTGGCTTAAGATCCCCGACTTCTTGAGTAAAGCCGCTCACCTAATGCTTTAACCCTCAAGAAGTCGGGGATCTAGATCACCCTAATTTCCTGCCTTTGTTGCCCCACCTTTCCTCAATGCCTCTGCCTGAGCGGACCAACGGGAAACTTGCACTCCACGATTAACACATGCTTCTACATCGACTAATTTTTCCTGATCGTCGAAAACTTTGCAAGCTTGCCGTTGCGCGGGTGGAATAGAACGAGTGTCTAATTCGTACCAACCAGAGTGCAACCCGACAATGTAGTAGATACCGTCATTAAAAAGAGCAAACATTGGACTTCCAGACGCTCCACCCATCGAGTCACACTGATGAAACAACAGTCCCTTCAACCTTCCTTGAGTAGGTGTGCCCAAAATGTTGCATCCAGCGTGTACACCAGCCGTTTGCCCACCATTGTTTGGATCTGGAAAATCGCCTGAATAGCCTGCCAGTCGAACTTGATTGATGGTTTTGCCAAGGACTTTGTCATCTGTTAGGTTCAGCCTTCGCCAACCTAGATAGCCATAGTTATCTCCCAAGGGTCGATCAATTTTGAGAATTGCCCAATCGTCGGCTGGATTGCCCTTGGTGTAGCCCTGACCATAAATCGATACAGCAACATTTACTGTTGCTGTATCGGGCGATCGCCCATCACGCAGGTTTGGTCTAAACCGCATCGTTGCTTTTCTGGGCTGCTTCGTTTTGCGGTCGAGCAAGCAATGGGCATTAGTGAGTACCGAATCTCTCCCAATCAGAGTTCCTGTACAAATGCCACCCGTCCCGTCCCCATTATTCCATTCCAACCGCCCCGATCGCAGACCAGGGGAAGCTCTGGTTATCTACAGCAATCCGGTTATCGTCTCCAACAATTGCCCGATTGGGGTCAGCCGGGGAATGAGACTGCCGACGATCGTTGGGGCGAAATGTCTTGCCATCTGAAGCGGGATTGAAAGGGATTGCGATCGGGGTTGGTGGTACAAAGACAGGATGCTTGGGTGGATTGGGAGACTGAGCCTGCCCAGACGATAGGAAACCTGGAATTCTGCTGCTCACAGCTCCTACAAAAACTAAGGCAAAAAACTTTCGGTTCATTAAAGCCTCCTCACAGTTTCGTGGATTGTCGAGTTTGAGGATGCACCTACAATAATTTTGCTGAAGACAGAAGCAAATCCAGGACTGGTTTCAGTTCTGGATACAGATCAAGAGATCCCCGACTTCTGAATCAAATTGAGTTAGCATGAGAGTTTTAACCAAGAAGTCGGGGATCTTGGTCGCCCTTCCATCAATACCCGACAGCTCCAGATCCCCGACTTCTGAATCGAATTGAGTCAGCAATTAGGGTTTTAACCAAGAAGTCGGGGATCTTGTGCACAGGTTCACCAGAGTCCCTGTATGGTAAATGCCGCCCAGTAGTAAGGATGTTGATAAGGATCCTTCGGATTATGGCGGTGGGCTTCCCACATCTGTTGTTGGGCTTGACGTAAAGCGGCGGCGGGAGACTGATTCTGCCGCAGCATTCCCTGATAAAACTGACTCATCAACTCAGCCGTGGATGGCTACACTAACGTTCCAAAGCGAAACAACTAAACGCTTGGCTCCGGCATACATAAAGCCCCTGGTTAACCCCATGATGCCCTCGCCTCGTACTTCCCGTCCTTGTCCGGTTTGACAGGCACTCAGCACTACCAAATCGGCAGACAGCTTCAGATTAAAAATCTCTTCCAGGTTTAGCCAGCCATCATCGTTTGTCGGCTGCCCCTGCGACTTGAATTGGGACAAAACCAGAGTAGATAGGGCAGGTTTTTCGTCATTGATCCAGCCGTGGGTGGCAAAGTGAACGATACGGTACTGGTTGAGGGAGGCGTTTGGCACCCAGGACTGATTTGCATCAAAGTCAAATGCGGCGGTTGTTTGTCCAGGTTCCGTAAGCTGAAGGATTTGGTCTCCTTCTTGACGGGTGCAGGGCAAGGGATTGAGGTTGCCTCTGACGTTTCGTAATGTAACTTGCAGTTCGATCGGTAAGTTTTCCTGGTTGGTGTCTATGGTTGCCTCTGCTTCAGAAGTCGTAGCAACACATTGTTCACGCTCGCCCAATTTGGTGATCCGTGGGTTATCAAATGTCAATTATCCTGACCGATTCGCGACAATTATTTTGACCGCTTTTTGTCATCAGAAAGAGAGCGCTGTTGAGCTGACTGTTGACGACAGCTCTCTGCCTGAATTTCGAGGATGAGGGCATGGTGAACTAAGCGATCGACTGCGGCAACAGTCATGGTGGAGTCAGTGAAGATAACATCCCAAGCGCTGAAGGGATGATTGGCAGTAATGAGCAAACTTTTGAGTTCATAGCGATGAGCAATCAACTCAAACAGCACAGAAGTTTCGGCATCTGATTTTTTGACATAGCTGAGGTCATCAAGAATCAGCAAGTCATACTTATCGAGCTTGAGCAGTGCCGATTGCAGTTGAAGATTGGCTTGAGCTGCCTGCAACAGTTGCACCAGGGTGGTTGCCGAGGGGTGCAATTAAAAGTGGCAGTCCGGAATTGCAGGACTGGAGTCGCTATGATACAAGGTTCACGCTTTGGGCATAGCGAGCAATCACTTCGGCATCAAGTTTGTCGGTTTTCGCTTTGCCTAAGGCGATCGCGAATCCTTTAACTTTTCTGGGGTTGGCGATTGCAACTGGAATGGCCGCGCTTTGCAACCCACAAACGAGCGCTCGTTCCAATCCCCCGGTTGATTCGACTCCGACCAAATGAGGGGGAGTCTGTTTGAATTGTTCAATCAGCGCTTGCACTCCAGCCTTACTGTTGGACACCTGTAAGGTTGACCCTTGAGGGAGGATGTACACGTCTAGACTGGCTTTACAAACATCGATACCGACCCATGTTTTTTCGGATGTCATCGTTTATGCTGAGGTAGATTTTGGTGTCCCTTTGACGACTCGTCCTTGCAAATTCGAGGTCAACCCCTCTAGCGATTGTTCGAGTTTGAATCATTGGGCATCTCGCGTGGCTCCGAGCGCTACCAATCGGTGTCAAGCACCAAGGGGGAACTGGGTTGCCACGCGCTTCTTAAAAATACAGGCACCCAGGCTACAAGGCGGTGTTTTGTTCACCAAGGATGGGACGGGTTACCTAGTTCTCAAGATACAAGGTTGGGTAGAGCGATAGCGAAACCCATCAATCTTCCACTCCTGTTGGGTTTTGTACCTCAACCCAACCTACTTAGAGTGTTTAGTTTAATTGTGTCCACCTACTACCGATTACCAGCCCAAACTCTAGATCTTTCGGTCATTTGCGTAAGTTCTGGTTAAATTCCGTCAATCAATTTGCTTTCCGTAAGTTAAGATTACCCTGTTTCTGATATCTCTCTGACTTGGTATAGACGGCTTAATCTAGTTTCTTTTCTGGGTATGCATGAACCGTTTACAATCCGCTTTGCTCAAGGTTCAACGGCCGTTGGACTACAAGCGAGTGATTTGATGGACGTAGAAGAATTCATACGCAAGCAGGGATTTCAAGTTCCATGTCCAGTGATTGTGGTGATTGGTGGTGCTAAGGGGCTGCAGCGTTACCATATTGACAAGTTGCGATCGCTACTTGTCAATGTAATCGCTCCGGTTGCCGAAACCTTGAATGCAGTTGTCATTGATGGCGGCACCGATACGGGCATCATGCGCATGATGGGCACCGCTCGGCAGGAGACCCGTTCTACCTTTCCATTGATTGGCGTTTTGCCGATTGGCGTTGCAACGTTGCCCGCTGCCCCACCCCCCTCGCCCGCTGCAGCCCCTTTGGAACCCCACCATACCCATTTCATCCTGACGCCAGGTTACCAGTGGGGAGATGAGTCGCCCTGGATCGCCGCGATCGCCAGCATCTTGTCCAAGGGAGCACCCACGGTCACAGTGTTGATTAATGGCGGCGAAGTTACGTGGCAGGATGCGTCTGAGAGTGTCCGGGTAGGGCGACCCATTGTAGCGGTAGAAGACAGTGGACGGGCAGCGGATGCCCTGGTATCTGCGCTCAATGGGCAGGTGACGGATGAACGAGCAACCGGAATTCTAGCATCAGGACTGTTGAAAGTCGCTAGCCTTGGTAGTGATAACGGATTGGCAGACGCGATCCGGAAAATTTTGGTAGTTAACTGAAACCGCCTATTATCCTCTAGCGATATCGCTGGAAGAGCGCTAAGGCTTGAATAAGCACGAGCCATTCCGGTTCATTGTGCCGTGTATTCTTTACTAAAAGCGATAAGATTTTGTTATCATCGAAACCTTGACTTGTGTTTTAAGTAACTTCTATGCTGATTAAGGCTTATTTTTGGTAGTAAATTTTCTAATCTGCAAGAATAATTAAGATAAAGCAGAGTAGGGATTTTTGAGGGGTTCTGCTGCCTCAAGATTTTCTAGGGCAGGTTCCTCAAGGGTTTCAGGGCACACTCTATCTGCCTTACAAGCAGGATGTCAGTGGTTTGAGTCAGGTAGTGCCCATTGATTCTGCCTCTACACTTTGACTACTCATGTCTGATGTGTTTTGAGAATAGGTAACCATTAACAAGCACAATTTTGTATCTAGACTGGCGATCGAACTCTATGGCGAAGCGTGTTCAATTGATTCTCAATAAAGACATCAGTAAGCTAGGTCGAGCTGGTGATGTAGTAGATGTAGCCCCTGGCTATGCTCGGAACTATCTGATTCCTCAAGGGCTGGCCGTTCACACCAACCCAGGTATTCTACGGCAGGTCGAACGACGCCGAGAACTAGAGCGGCAACGCTTGGCTGAACTGAAACAGCAAGCAGAGGTGGCGAAGCAGGCAATTGAAGCGGTGAAAACGATCAGCATTGCGAAGCAGGTGGGCGAGAAAGACGCGATCTTTGGAACGGTTACAACTCAGGAAGTGGCGGATGCTATTTTATCTGTTGCTAAGCAGGAAGTGGATCGGCGCAATATCACGCTGCCTGAAGTTCACCGATTAGGCACTTATACCGCAGAAATCAAGCTGCACCCCGAAGTGATAGCCGTAATTGACATTCAAGTGGTATCTGCTTAAAAAACTTCCAACGAAAAAGGGCACAGATAGCTACCAAACCTGACCCTAAAGACATCGTCCATCACCGGAGGATGCGCAGTTGGAATAAGTTTAATGAGGCGGCACGATGTGCCGCCTCATTCTGTTCAATGCGCCCTTACAATAGAAAAACTTGCTTGACAATATAGTACGCCAGTACTAAAATTTAGTTGGGTTGCTGGTGCTGAAATCTTTACAGCTACTATAGGTAGAGTTTAGATCTGTAAAGATGCGTTTGAAGACGCTAAGGGTAGTTGAGCGTTTAGCAACTCAGCGGTATAGTGTGAGGAAATTGAAACAGCCAAAATTTTGGCTCAGTTTCAGACTTTTGTCCTAACGCTTTGAGCTTGTAGCTCGATTATGATCCAGGAACTTAATTTTCAGACGTACAGCGATCGCTCCCCCCTCAAAACATTGATGCTGAGGAAGCCATCTTGGGAGGTATTCTCTTGGATCCAGAAGCGATCAGTCGGGTTGCCGACCTGGTTCGCCCAGAGGCGTTTTATCTCACTGCACATCAAGAGATCTACCGGGCCGCCCTTGCTCTTCAGAACCAGGGTATGCCAACGGACTTGATGAGTGTTTCAACCTGGCTGAGAGACCGGGGCTTCCTGGATAAGGTGGGTGGGCAGAACAAGCTGATCCAGCTGATTGACCGAACGGTGAGTGCCGTCAACATTGATCAGTACGCTGGCTTGGTGATGGACAAGTATATGCGCCGCAAGCTGATCCAAACCGGCAATGAAGTGGCTCAGTTGGGGTACGATACGTCCAAAGATCTGGAACAAATCCTGGATCAATCAGAGCAAAAGGTGTTTAACATCACCCAGGATCGTCCCCAAGTTGGGCTGTTGGCGACTGCCGATATCCTGACTCATACGTTCTCGGATATTGAAAGCCGCTCGTTGGGGATGGTATTGCCAGGCTTGTCCTGTGGATTCTACGACCTGGATGCGATGACACAGGGCTTCCAGCGATCGGACTTGATTATCGTGGCGGGTCGGCCGTCAATGGGCAAAACCAGCTTCACGATGAACATTGCCCGCAATGTTGCGGCATTTCATAAATTGCCCGTCGCAATTTTCAGCCTGGAAATGTCTAAAGAGCAACTGGTGCAGCGGTTGCTGGCCAGCGAAGTGCGGATTGAGAGCGGGCGCTTGCGATCGGGCCGGATTAGTCAGCAGGAGTGGGAACCGTTGGGCCATGCGATTAGTGCTCTGTCTCAGCTACCGGTGTTTATTGATGATACCCCCAACATTAGTGTGACGGAGATGCGCTCTAAAGCTCGTCGGCTTCAAGCAGAGCAGGGAGGTGCGTTGGGTCTAATTTTGTTGGATTACTTGCAGTTGATGGAGGGGGGCAGTGAAAACCGGGTGCAAGAACTGTCGCGGGTGACGCGATCGCTCAAGGGGTTGGCGCGGGAATTAAGCGTTCCCATCATTGCTCTCTCCCAGCTCAGCCGCAATGTAGAATCTCGCACCAACAAACGCCCGATGATGTCAGACTTACGCGAATCTGGCGCGATCGAGCAGGACGCAGACCTGATCATGATGCTGTATCGCGATGAATACTACAATCCCGACACACCCGATCGCGGCATCGCCGAAGTGATCATTTCCAAACATCGCAATGGTCCAACAGGTGCAGTTAAGCTCTTATTTGAATCCCAGTTCACTCAATTTAGAAACATGGCAGTTCCAAATCGAATGTAGCCGGAATTATGAATTCTTGTAACTCCTCTAGCGCAGTTGGGGCAGACATTTTTTTCAGGGGGAGTATTCCAATCTTGAGCAACCTCCGTATTCTCCCCTACTTCTTTCAATCTTCAACCCGGATTGCTATAAATTTGCCACCTGTAAATTTTTTGGTGATGGATGGCCTCTGTAGGGGCGGGTTTGGTAGACAATCTGGGGATCTTAGCGAGACCTTTGGCAAAACCCGCCCCTACGTCACCGGAAAATTTACAGCAAGCGAATTTGAGGGGTTTTAAACCCCTCAAAACAGTCTTGACAGACCACTACGGACGAGAACTGATTTAGCCAAGATTAACTTTAACCACTTTGGGGCGCTCCGCTTCCACTTTAGGCATCGTCAAAGTCAGAATGCCATCTTTGAACTCGGCGTTGACTTGATCATTCTGGACTGGAGTGGGTAGAGAAATAACTCGCTGGAAGCTGCCATAGCGAAACTCGGAACGGAAGATTTGCTGGTCTTCAGTCCTGGTTTCAGATTTGTACTCACCCGCAATGGAAACAGTATCGTGGCTGACCTGTACATCCAAGTTCTTGGCTTCGATACCAGGAAGCTCTACTCGCAGGGTGATGTCAGTATCGGTACTCTTGATCTCGATCGCGGGAGTCCAAGCCACTCCATTGGGTTTGGCTACCGCACCTCGACTAATTCCTCGACTAATTGGAGTTAACTCATCAAACAGTTCATCAAATTGACGGCGGAGAACATCAATTTCTTGCCAGGGTTGCCAACGAATTAATGTCATAATCAATTCACCTCAATTGAAATCTCAGTAGTAAAAAGCGAGTGCAAATACCAGAAGTTTGTTGGGCTCATCCACATCTTCAATGTAGATCTGGACTGAGATAGAGACACTGAGGCAAACCGTAAAATTTGAGTCGAGTTTGCCGATATCAGATTGAGATGCAATGAACTCTACTCTCTACCTCTCACCTTGCAACATTAGAAAACTCGGATGGATTCACGGGCAGTTCTACGGTAAAACACGTTTGTCCTGAGTTGCTTTCGGCCCAGATGAAACCACCCAAGTAAGCAACGAGTTTTTTAACCAGTGCTAATCCTAAGCCCGTTCCACCTTGTTGCCAGCGATCGCTGGTGGGGATACGGTAGAACTTGTCAAAAATGCGCGGCAATTCATCAGCGGGAATTTCAATTCCAGTATTAGTGACCTTTAACTGAATCCGATTGGTGATTGGCAGAGGCTGCACAGAGACAGTGATTTCTTCGCCTGGAGGAGTGTATTTGCAAGCATTGATCAGCAGCTCTGTGAGAATCCGCGACAGAATAGCTGGATCTGATACCAGTAGTGGTAGATTCGATGGCAGATCCGTCTGTAGACGCTGCTTATGGTGTTGAGCACGTTCTTGAAAAAGATCTATTAAATGGGAAATACTGTCTTGTAACTCAATCAAGTTTAAATCCAGGGAACACACTTCTGATTCAAGATGCTGCAGTTCGAGTAAATCACTGACTAGAGTCAGTTCCTGGCTGTATTGGTCGTGCAGAATTTTCAAGTAACGATCCATTTGATTGGATGTTGGCTTTGGCTCTGTATTCAATAGATTCTGTTGATTTAAGACAACTTCCAGGGTTTGAATCGCCATTTTAATGGTTGTCAATGGCATTTGTAGTCGGTAAGAGATTGAACTCAAGGCGTCATCCTTAAGCTGATTGTCTTTAAGCTGGTTCAGTCGCTGCAGCTCATTCATTTGACGTTCTAAGATCTGAGCCCGTTGCAACGTTAAGCTGTGCTCTTCCGCTAGCCGTCGTTGGCTATCATCTCGAAAAACGATTACCGCTCCGGTAATTAAGCCTTTGCTACTGGTCAGTGGGGCAACACTGTCTGTAACCGGAATCGTTGTGCCATCTTTAGCAACGAGCACGACACGCTCTTCCAGATAGACAATCATGTCTTGTTGAATCGCCGCGATCGCTCGATTCTCCAACGGTTGCCGGGTTTCTTCATGGATAAGATTGAAAACCTCCATCAACTCTCGACCTCTGGCATCCTGCTGCTGCCAACCCGTGAGTAGCTCGGCAATTCGGTTCAAAAACATGATGTGACCGTGAGTATCTACCACAATTACTCCATCCCCCATGCTTCTCAAAACCGCCATCAGCGTTTGCTCTCGCTCGTGGCGCTGCAGGGCAGTTTCAATCGCAACATACAATTCTCGCTCTTTGACAGGTTTAAGAATGTAGCCAAAGGGAACCGTTTCTTTGGCTCGCTCCAGGGTGCTTCGATCAGAGTGTCCGGTGACGTAGATAATGGGCACTTGCAGGGTGTTCCAAAGGTATTCCGCTGCATCAATGCCATCCATGTCGCCTTTGAGCCGAATGTCCATGAGAACCAGATCTGGACGGACGTTAACGGCTTCTTCAATTGCCCGTTCTGCCGTAGCGGCGATCGCTGGAACGGCATACCCAAGTGCTTCCAGACTTTCTTTGAGATTAATGGCAATAATCCGCTCATCTTCCACAACCAGGATTTGAGTCTTTCTCTGAGGATCGAAGTGTAATGAAGCTTTATCAATCACAAGCGTGTCCTACCTTCTGGAAAAGAAATTTTGAACTCAGTTCCCTGGCTGCAATTCAGTTCAAGTATGCCCTCTAACTGCTCGACCAGGCTCTGCACGAGGGTCAGTCCTAGCGATTTAGCGTCTTCGATGTTAAATTCCTTGGGTATGCCAATCCCATTATCTCGAACAATTAACGTCAGAGTATCGTTGCTGTTTGTATAAAATCTTACTGAGATTTCTCCCTCCTGGTTGTCTGGAAATGCATATTTGAGTGAATTGGAAACCAGTTCATTGATGATTAAGCCGCAGGGGATGGCGGTTTCAATCTCCAAGGAAATGTCGCTAATCTCGGTGTTAAGGGTGACGGCAGATGAACTGATGTTATAAGAATCGAACAAATGCGCGGTTAAGTCTGGAACGTATTGGGCAAAGGCAATGTTCGCCAAATCTTCAGAGCGGTACAGTTTTTCATGCACTAATGCGATCGAGGCGATTCGGTTCCGACTATCAATCAAGATTGCCCTGGCATGGCGATCGTCAGTTCGTCGGGACTGCAGCTGAAGCAGGCTGTCCACAATTTGCAAATTATTCTTGACTCGGTGATGAATCTCTTTAAGCAGCACCTCCTTCTCTTTGAGCGAGGTTTTGATTTGTTCTTCGGTTTGCTTACGCTCAAGCAGCGCCGCGTGTTGTTCGCTGATATCTCGTATTACCCAAATAACCGAATGGATGTCAATCGGGGAAATACTGGCATTCAGCCAGGTTCCCGTCCGCGAATATTCAGGCAATACTCTGCTTTTACAGGCTGCTGAGTCTTTAAGGCCTGTTGAATGTAGCTCAAAAAAGCATCTGCAATGTCTTGGGGAAATATCTCATGCGCCGTTCTGCCCAGCATCTGATCAGCAGGTTTGTAAAGCAGATGGCTGGCTCGTGGTGTCAGAATATCCATGCAGCGCCCTTGAATGTTTCTGACTACTACCAGATCGTCCATCGCGGCAAACAGGGCCAGCATTTGGGCATTGGCAGCCTGTAGCTGTTCCTCAGCTTGTTTGCGCTCCAGTTCAACTCCAGCACGAGCCGCAAAATTTTTAGGATTGGCTCGGTAGAGATTTCTGGACGCAATGGCTGATTGTGCATGACGCCCAAGTGTCCAAGGGCAGCGCCAGTCGCGCTAAACAGGGGAATTGCCAGGTAGCTTTCAATGCCAGCTTCTTTTAACCAGAGGTCATCAGGAAAACACGCTTGAACATTGGACGGAAAAATCGCCAGTTCGCGTCCCACCACATGTTCACATGGGGTGCCCTGAGTCTCATATTCAAACGTTTCGCTGTAATCCGTTCCCGTCCACAGTGCCAAAAGGCGTGCGCGATCGCGATCGCCATCCACGAGTTCGGCAATAAAGGCAAACCGCACCTGCATGGCATTCGCTAATTCCCGAACCAGACAACGGCAGAAATTTTTACCTGTAGCCGCTGCTACCCCTTCAACAATCGATTGCAACATCGCCTCGCGATGCTTGCGCTCCGTAATATCTCGTCCGACGCCCTGGCATTCGACAAAACGCCCCTGACTGTCGAAGATCATGCGATTGTTCCACTGTGTCCAGTGAATTTCCTCGCCCACAAGCACTCGATTCTCAACGGTTATGGTGGGGTTTTCAGAACTCATGGATTGGATCTGTTGAGCCACTTTCTCTCGATCATCTGCATAAATCCGAGGCTCAAAGCTTTTGCCAACCATTTCATCTTGAGTCAGCCCAAAGTAGCGACAGAATGCTCCATTGACAAACAGCGTTGTGCTATCCGGCAAATATCGAATAATTAGTTCGGTCTGATCCTCGACAATGGCGCGGTAGCGTGCCTCACTTTGCCGCAGGGCAGTCTCTGCTTGCTGGCGTTCTGTGATTTCTTGTTCCAAGTTTCGGTTGGCTGCCTCTAGCTGTTCGGGACTGGGCAGTGTCAGGGCCTTTGAAACGACTGGCACCAGCATGGCGGCTGTGTACAGGGAAACGCAAGCTGTGATCAGTTTGATAGTTCCCGACAACCAGTACGTGGGGTGCCACAGGGTCCACACGTCCATGATGTGAGTTGTGCCACAGGCAACAATAAACATACCAAACAGCAGAAAAATCCAGTCAAACGGCAAATCCTGGCGCTTACTGACGAAATAGAGCAGCGTGACTGGAATGGAATAGTAGGCAAGAGCGATTAAGGAATCGGACACCACATGCAGCCAGACCAACTCGGGTTGCCAGAGGTAACAGTGCCCGTGGGGAATAAATCCTCCACTGCCGAAGAAATTCCCAATCACATCCAACATAAAGCTGCTCCTAAGCCTTACCCTCTACCCAGCCGATACAGCACCGATCGCCCTGCAAACTTAGGCAACGCCAGCATCCGTCGCCAGCGCCAAGGCTCCTGGTAAAGGCGATACAGCCATTCCAGGTGATTGTTGCGTAGCCATTCAGGGGCACGGGTCTTCACACCCGACCAGACATCAAAGCTACCCCCCACGCCAATCCAGATTGCTTTTGGACAAAGGGGGCGATGATCTGCAATCCAAAATTCTTGACGAGGAACCCCTAATCCAACCAGGATCAGGGAAGGCTGCAAATCTTTCAAGGTTTGCTCAAAGGCAGATTGCTGATCTAGAGTGAGGTAGCCGTGCTGGATGCCTGCGATCGCCAAACCAGGTATCTGCTGCCGCAAACTCTCTGCTGCTTGCTCAACAACGTCTGGCTTGCCACCGTAGAAGAACACAGTGCCCAGGGATGGGGATTGTCCAAACTCCTGCAACAGTGCTTCAGCCAACTCAATTCCAGGACGACGCTGCACCCGCTTGCCATATAAGCGTAGATACAGCACAATTCCAGCTCCATCGGGAATGCTTAGTTCTGCCTGACGAATCAGATTAGCTAGAGCAGGATCTTGCTCCGCCTGCATCGTCATTTCCGCATTCAGCGTCACTACATGACACCCTTGCCGTTGTTGAGCACGATTAACCAGCCAGCCTAGATAATCAGCTGTTAGATGAAGAGGCAATCCCAGAACTGAAAACGGCTGCAATTTCTCCGGTTGAGCCTGCTGCTGTAACATTTTGTCCTCGCGCCACGAAACATTTTAAGCGTTGTAAGTAGGTAGGCATAGGTAACTATTAGATCAAAATTGTCCTTGAGCATTGGTCACTGGTCATTGGTATTGCTGCTTACAAGTGACGAATGACCGTCTCATCCAACATTTAATTCCGTCGATCTACTTAAACCACGTCCAGCTCGGAATCTGTAGCTTTCCCTTCAGAAAAACTCCAGGTCTGGACGTGGACAAGGTTTATCTCTAAAATTCCCAGTTTTTGGCAACCAAATTGTACCCTAAAGCTTTTTTGATGCCATTCCCAACTTTTTCAACAACTGTTCGTCATGGTCATGACTGGGGTTGGCAGTTGTCAACAGTTTGGGACCGGTGAAGATCGAGTTGGCTCCGGCGACAAAGCAGAGGGTCTGTAATTCATCACTCATACTCAATCGCCCGGCAGAAAGACGCACCATTGCTTTGGGAAACAGGATACGAGTGGTCGCAATCATTCGGACTAAATCGATTGGGTCAACGGGTGGAGCCTCTTGTAGGGGAGTCCCTTGCACGGGCATCAGGCAGTTGATCGGAATTGATTCTGGGGTTGGCTCTAGTTCGCAAAGCGCTTCTAGTAAATCCAGACGGTCTTGAACGGATTCGCCCATCCCTAAGATACCGCCACAGCAGACGGAGATGCCTGCAGCGCTGACGGCACGAATGGTTTCTAAGCGATCGCGATAGGTGCGCGTCGTGATAATTTGCTCGTAATAATTGGGAGACGTGTCAAGATTGTGGTTGTAGGCGGTTAGTCCCGCCGCTTTAAGCCGTTCTGCTTGATGGGGTTTAAGCATCCCTAGCGTGCAGCAAACTTCCAGATCGAGCGCGGCAACCTGACGCACCATTTCCAATACCCGTTCAAACTGCGGGCCATCTTTCACCTCTCGCCACGCTGCCCCCATACAGAAGCGAGTCGCTCCACTTGCCTTTGCCGCTTTTGCTTGAGAAAGCACCTCGTCCAAATTCATCAGGGGTTGAGGTTCCAGCTCGGTTGGGTTATGAATGCTTTGGGCACAGTAGGCACAGTCCTCCGGACAGGCTCCAGTCTTGATACTGCAAAGGGTGCAAAGCTGGACAGCACGAGGATCATGATGCTCTCGATGAATTCGCTGGGCTGCAAACAGCAGGTCTGGCAACGGTTGGTTGTAGATCTGAGTGATCCGTTCTCGAAGAGACGCTTGTAGAGATTGGTGGAGGTTTTCTTGAGCAGAATCAGCAGTTTCGGGCAGTGCTATGGACATAGTGAGAATCCTGTGAAAGCAATCTATGACGTAGATCTGTTGCAGGTGAACGCACAACGCCCCTACGAGGTGTGTGGATAGATTAAAACATCGCTTCCGGGATCGCTGGGTAAGCGAATTGATATCCAACCGTCTTCAATTTTTGATTGGATACTTTAGCGTTGTACGGGCGGACACTGGTTTGGCTCGGATCCCAGGAAACTTTGGGTAGGTTATGGGCGACGCAAATGCGATCGAGCAGTTCTCGCTTGGACAGTGGAACATCGCAGGTTAAATTGTAAATGCCCTGCAACTGTTGCTGTTGAGCCACGTCGATCGCGCCCACAATGTCATCCAGATGCACCCAATTGGATGCTTCCTCTCCAGTTCCAGGCTGGGTCGTTCCAACCGTGTGCTGGAAAATTTTGACCAATTCTCGGACGGGCCCATAGATGCCACTCAAACGGAAAACACACATTTTGAGAGAATCATGGGCAGCGTCCAGCAGCACCTGTTCAGTTTCCGCCAAAATCTTACCGTTGCGGTCGGCTGGGTTGACGGGTGTTGTTTCATCCACCCAGGCTCCATTGCGATCGCCATACACCGCGTAGCTACTCGTGTAAATCACTTGCCGCACCGTTGGCGCGTACTTCAATGCAGCCGTCAGGGTTTTGGCAGTTTCCAAATAGGTCTCTGCATACGCATCCTTATGCGGAGCACCGACGCACAGCAAGACAATGTGCTGGTTCTGCAGGAGCGATCGCAGAGCTGGTTCATCATTTCCATTCAGAACAATAGCCCGTTGTGCGATCGCCTCCAGTTCAGCGATCCGGGCCGGAGTTCGGGTTGTCGCCGTAACCGTCAGCGCCCGTCGCCACCGGTCAGCCACCGCCCGCCCCAGATATCCACAGCCGAGGATTACCGCATTTGCTAACGAACTCATACCCATTCAACTGATTCCTGCTACAACCCATCATCAGGCTGAATGCCACCAGTAGCAAGAATTCTCAATCTAAAATCCAAAATCTAAAATCTAATCATCCTCCAACGGAGCGGCGATCGCTGGTCAACAGCCTGGCAGACACAATACCGCCCAAAAAGCCAAACAGGTGTCCTTCCCAGGAAATGCCGTTTTGGAAAGGTAGTAATCCTCCAATTAAGCTGCCATAAAGCACACCGACAAAGAGAGAAACAGCGATCGCGATCGCGCTGCGCTCAAAGTACCCCCGCAACAGCAGATAGCCCAGGTAACCAAAAATCACACCGCTGGCCCCAATATGAACTCCGGGTGCTCCAAACAGCCAGGTTCCTAACCCACTCACCAGGGCAGAAATGATGCTGACCACAAAAAAGTCGCTGGTCTCTCGCAGCATGATAATCCAGCCCAGAGTAATGAACGGCAGGGTATTGCCAATCAGGTGACCGAGACCGCTGTGCAGAAACGGTGCAAACAGGATGCCCCGTAAACCAATTAAGTTACGAGGAATGATCCCGTATTGGTCAAGCCCGCCTCGCAGGTAAAATCCACGTTTGAGGATGAACAAATCAAATAGTTCTAATCCCCATGCCAGTATCACAAATCCTCCCAAAGCTGCAAAATGGGTTTTTAACTCCTGGGACATGGTTCGTTCTGGTTTGCCGCCTTTCATGAATTGCCTCTAGATTTGTGGGGAATGGAGCAGAGATGCGTATCGCCTTCGGCATCTAAGAAACGCGGAGTGTGTCCGCAGGACTCTTAATCGCGTCTGTACAGAGAGTAGGGAAGAGACGCGATCAATCGCGTCTGTATGGGAGCGGGCAGTATTTATTCTGTCCTGATTTTGCTTTCACTCTATCGTTCCAATCTGCGATCGCGATATATTATCCAGCCTCTTTGAGCAGAAACTCCCTGATAAACATGACCGTGGCGTAGAACTGAAAGTCAGCATTGGCTTTTTTGGCAAAGCCGTGACCTTCATCGTTTGCCATTAGATACCAGACAGGGACGCCATTTTTCCGGACAGTTGCCACAATTTGCTCGGCTTCATTTAAGGGAACACGAGGATCGTTCTTGCCATGAATGACGAAGAGAGGCTTTTTAATTGTTCCTGTGTTGTTGACCGGTGAGATTTTGAGCAAGAATTCCCGCATTTTAGGATCTCGTTCGTCGCCATACTCCACTCGACGCAGGTCGCGGCGGTAGCCTTCGGTGCGTTCTAGGAAGGACACGAAGTTGGAAATCCCAACAATGTCGATCGCGCCTTGAATGCGATCGCTGTAATTCGTTGCTACTGCCAGAGACATATAGCCCCCATAGCTACCCCCGGTAACCAGAATGCGACTGGCATCTAGATCAGGCTGTTGAGCAATCCAGTCTAGCAAGGCACCAATGTCTTTAACCGAGTCTTCTCGTTGGAAGCCGTTGTCCAGCTTGAGGAAGGTTTTGCCATAGCCCGATGATCCACGCACGTTCGGAAACAGCAAGGCAATTCCCAGTTCGTTCAAGAAAAAGTTCTGGCGTCCCAAGAATACCGGACGAAATTGGCTTTCCGGTCCCCCGTGAATGTCAATCATGACTGGGCGTTTGCCGGTAAATTTCTGAGGAGGGCGGTAGAGAAAGCCGGAAATGGTTTTGCCGTCAAAACTCTTCCAACGCACCAGTTCTGCTTCAGAGAAACTGCTGGTGTTAATTCCACCTGTCTCGCTTTCGGTCCAACGGGTTAGTCGGTTTGTAGTCACATCCAGAGAGTATGCATCTGCTGTAGACCGAGCCGAAATTAGTGTCAACCCCAAATCGCGGTTGTTTCGGTGCCACTGAATTCCATAAATCAACCCGTTTGGCAGCTTGGGCGGTTTCTTCTGCTTGCGAGTTTTAGTGTCCAGGAGGTGCAGGACACTCACCCCGTCTTCATTGGTGACAAAGGCCAGCAGTTTGCCATCATCAGACAGATCCAGATCCTCTACATCCCACTTAATCTGGCTAGTGAGATAGGCATAGCGCTTGCTGGCAAGGTCGAAGTAGGCAAGACGCTGAAATTCGGATTCGCGATCGCTGACCAGGTACAGCCCCTTACCATCCTGACTAAAAACAGCCCCTTCGTAGGCAACGGGTTCGTTTCCACGCTTAGGGGTGAGCAAGGTTCGTTCACCCGTTTTGGTATCGAATAACCAGAGATAGCTTTCGCTGGCAGAAATGTACTGCTGAACGAGCAGGCGGCGATCGTCGGGTGACCAGTCCAGGGGACTCCAACCCCCACCTTCTACCATTGCTAGTCGGCGATCGGATTTGGGGTTGCGGGGGGCAATGATGTAAAGGTCAGCGTCCTTCCCGGTGCGGCGAGTTGAGGTATAAGCCATGCGATCGCCTGCACTGGACCAAATTCCCCGACTGTTTTTGGATTTGCCATCCGTCAACAGCGTAATATCCCCGGTTGCCAAGTCGTAGCGATAATTCTGGTCAAACTCATTGCCGCCCGTATCTCTGCTAAACACGAAGTAATCTCCCTGGGTCGGTTGATAGGTTGCACCCGAGGGAGGCTCCGTAAAAAATGTCAGTTGCTTGCGAGATCCCAACGGCGATCGCACCACATGAACCTGTGCATTGTTGCAAAAACGAGTCGAAATCAACAGCTCCCGCTTTACAGGGTGCCAACTCGCCATTAGGGCGGATCGAAACTCGGTGTAGCGCTTTACCGTCTCAACTAGCGAGAGGGGAATCTCAGGAATTCCCTCTACCACTAAGTTTTCATTCGGAACTAAGTTGGCCGCCTGGATCGGTTCCATTACGGCAAGACTAAAAACAGTCGTCAGAATAACAGCAAGAACTATCTGGACAAATCGCATCAGCAAGACACACATGGACGGTCAGATGCACTGACTCTAGCTTGATCTAGCCGCTTGCGACAAGCCAATTCAAAGTAACGATTTTAGATTTGAGATTTTTACGATACAGAATAGTCGGTAGTCGGTATTTGGCTGAATATCCGCTTACCGACTCCCAATGACCCAATTACCTGCAATAAGCCCTAAGATAGTTTTTTAGATTGAGAATCTCAATATAACTGACCTAAATTACACCCAGTTAATACCTCTCAGCCACTTCCAAACCCCCGTGTGACGCCGAATCATTACTCCTTGGCTCTGCTCTTTTGCAAGGGCCATCAATTCTTCGGTAGTGAAGCTGTAGCCAAGCTGCTCAGTAATTCTCAGGAAATCTTCTGGGGTGCGAACATGCTCAAATTTGTCTCGTAACGTTTCATCGTAAGCAACTGCTTCAAGAAATCGAGCTGCACTTTCTATAGACATCTCTGGAGCCTCCTTCTATTTCGGCGTATTCCCCTCACCTTAGTTAAGGAGTGATTCTCAAGGGTATATTGCCCAAACTTCACAAACGTTTTAGCGACCCTTGTAACAAGTTCATCGTAAAACATCCGTGAAACGAAGGAGTCCTACAGTAATTCATGCAGAAGCGGGGGTCTCAGCAAAAATTGGCTCAGACCCCCGACTTTTTGAGAGACACGTAATCCCCAAATTACACCTAAGAGGCGTATGGAATTCCTAATACAGGGCAAGAAATTGTTGATTCGAGTGATCGCACCAGCGGATGGTCAGCCGAACGACAGCCCAACAGCAACACAGTGGCTGATTCAGCCTCAGCGACAGCGCACAGCTCTTCAGCAATTGAACCGAACCGCAAATGAGTCTTGAGCGATCCTCGCCATTCATTGGCTAGATGACGAGCTTGCCAAAGAATTTGGTCTGCCTGCTCAAACTGCTGAAGCTGCCAGTTCGGGGATCGATAGGTGGATTGTGTCGGCTCAGGAAGTTCAGCAACCAGCCAGCCAGCACCAGTCCGACCAGAAGCTGAACCACACGCAATCTGTTTAACGGGTTCTGATAGTTCTTCTAACGGGTGAATTCCGGCTCGACTGTCCAGATCGATTGCAGTGTCTAAAAAGGGAAGGGTAAAACCAAATTGGCGATTTTGGCACTGAGACGTTGCTCTGACTTCTGTCAAATCAATCACATAAACCACCTGCACTGTTACAGATTTGCGCGTTGCCAGTCGAGTTTGGTGAGCAATCCACAATGTTAAGTCAAGCGCTGTTTGGCTGCAGGGAGAACCGTTGTAGCCAACGACTAAGCTAATGTTTTCAGAAGAAGACGTAGAGTAGGGCGATCGAGATTTAGATAACAACACCATTTGCTTTGTAAGAGCAGAACTACCCAGCGCGTTTTCAAGACGCGTAAGCATTGGTAAAATTTTCACAGTTTTTGCCTCTCAGGGGTAAACGTTAACGAGAGGTGGGTCAGACAACAAACACAGCGGAGCAATTCAGACATCACTATGCCTGTTAGGAGACTCCAACGACCGCTGCTGCAAAAGCCTCAGCCTTTGGGTACTCCTTCCACTGCCGACGGAGTTAGCTGACGGGCTAAGACTGGAAGGTGTCTTTCTCAACGGGTTGAGATTCGCCCCTGGTGAACTGGTTCCTCCGCTCTAGACTGAAGACTTGACAAACTGAAAGTTCACCAAGCGGACAAACCCAAGAACTATCCTTAAAACGCCGCTAAATTCAGGTTAAGAATTATTTCTTGGAAATGCCTGGACTAGATTAGGCTACCCACTTGTACGATTTAACAGCGTAAACCGTTAAATTAAGAAACACGAACTTCGGCTAATCTAAGCCATTTCGTTCCAAGACGCTGTTACCTCAAAAACAAATGTCAAATTCAGATTCAGACACAGGCTTTTTAGGTCTATTCATCCTACGCCAATATAACTTAGCGTACCAAGAAACGACTATCTTCTCTTAGGGGTATTTACGGGATCCACCTGCAGGGTTTATGAACTCATCAAGGTCAGGACTTACGCAAATGACCGAAAGATCTTGTGTTTAGGCTGGTAGTCGGTAGTGGGTAATTGGCTGCATGTCCGATTACCGATTACCCATTAAAATACAAGATGCACTGGATTAGGATGAGACGGTGGTTAACAAATCTGTCTACGGTTAAAACATTTTGGGTGTGAATTCCCCTACAGCATCAGGACTTGACCTGAGTCAACTTTTCCATTTCAACTGGACGCGTTTCAGCAGCAGGCGATCGCAGCACTGGAAGCTGGACGATCCGTTGTTGTTTGCGCGCCCACAGGCTCTGGTAAAACCCTGGTCGGAGAATACGCCATCCATCGGGCCCTCGCGCGAAAACAGCGTGTTTTCTACACCACCCCTCTGAAGGCACTCTCCAACCAGAAACTGCGCGACTTTCGAGAAATCTTTGGGGCAACCAACGTGGGATTGCTGACTGGCGATGTTTCCGTCAACCGAGAGGCACCTATTCTGGTGATGACCACCGAAATTTTTCGCAACATGCTATACGGCACTCCGATTGGGGAAGTGGGAACCTCGCTAACCGACGTCGAAGCCGTGGTGCTGGATGAATGTCACTACATGAACGATCGCCAGCGCGGTACGGTTTGGGAAGAGTCGATCATCTACTGTCCTCCTGAAATTCAACTGCTTGCCCTCTCTGCCACTGTTGACAACAGCGACCAGCTCACGGATTGGATTCACCAGGTTCACGGTCCGACCGAGCTAATTTATTCCGACTTTCGCCCGGTTCCGTTAAGGTTTCACTTTTGCAATCCCAAAGGGCTATTTCCCTTACTCGACGACAGCCAGAAAAAGATGAATCCTCGCCTCAAACCTAAAGGTGGCAGGGGAGTGAGAGGGGATAACCGACGCGGACCCAAGCAGGAAAGTCCCAGCTTGGCCTATGTTCTCAGCCATCTGCAGCAGCGCGATATGCTGCCTGCGATCTACTTCATCTTCAGTCGTCGTGGATGTGACCAGGCTGTTGCAGAAGTTGCTCATTTAAGCCTTGTCAATGAGGCTGAAGCTAAGCAATTAAAGCATCAAGTTGATACTTTTTTAGAACGTAATCCTGAAGCGGGACGAGCTGGACAAATTGCGCCACTCTACCGGGGGATTGCCGCCCACCATGCCGGAATCTTACCAGCCTGGAAAAGCCTCGTGGAAGAGCTGTTTCAGCAAGGACTGATTAAAGTGGTGTTTGCAACCGAGACGCTGGCTGCCGGAATCAACATGCCTGCCCGCACAACGGTGATTTCTAGTCTGTCGAAGCGCACTGACTTGGGACATCGGTTGCTGAATGCATCCGAGTTTCTACAAATGGCGGGCCGGGCCGGGCGACGCGGGATGGATGTTCAGGGGCATGTGGTGACGGTGCAGACTGCGTTTGAGGGAGTACGGGAAGCCGCATACCTGGCAACGGTCGGAGCTGATCCCCTGATGAGCCAGTTTACGCCCAGCTACGGAATGGTGCTCAACCTGCTGCAAACGCACACACTGGAAGAGGCGAAAGAGCTTGTGGAGCGCAGCTTTGGACAATATCTGGCGACGCTATATTTGCGTCCCCAACAGGAGGCGATCGCCGCGCTCGAAGCCGAACTCACCCAACTGCAAACTCAGTTAGAAACTGTTGATTGGAGCTTGCTGGCGCAGTATGAAAAACTGCAGGAGCGGTTGAAGGAAGAGCGGCGTCTGCTGAAAACTCTGCAGCATCAGGCGGAAGAGGTGCGTGCCAATGAGTTGGCAGCTGCCCTTTTGTTCACGGTTGCTGGAACCATTGTCAGCTTAAAGGGGCAGCATGTACCCGGTTCGCCCCCATTGCCAGCCGTATTGGTTACCAAAGCGCCCAGTAGCGGACAGTTTCCCTATCTGGTCTGCCTCGGACAAGACAACGGCTGGTACGTCGCTACGTTTGCAGATGTGGTTGACCTGCACGGTGACATCCCCCGTTTGGCTAGAGTGGACGATCTCAATCCACCACCGGAGCTGCTGTTGAAACCGGGACAGTCCCATAAAGGAGATGAACAGACCGCAGCCGTTGTTCGGCAGATTCCAAATATGCCTGAAGTACCCGATTTAGCTCCAGAGGTTCATGCTCAACAGCAGCGAATGCAAGCAGTGGAAGCCCAAATCAAGGCTCATCCAGTGCATCAGTGGGGCAATCGCAGCACTATCCAAAAGCGGCAGAAACGAATAACTGCTATCCAAAAGGAGCTGGAAGACCGCAGAACGAAGCTTGATCGCCAATCTCACCGTTACTGGGAAGCCTTCCTTGACTTGATTGAGATTCTGCAGAGCTTTGATTGTTTCGAACAAGCTGCTGATGAGGAGGCAGAGCCAACAAGCTCAACTGGAAATTCACAGATTAGTCAGGAAGAAAGTCGAGATCAAAAAGGGCAAGTGATCTTAACCGCTGATCAAGGGCGGTTAACGAAGAGTCCACATTCCTTGAAATTAGGAATACTAGGACTCCAATCATCAAAAGAGCCTGGTTCACCCTCTGAGCAAATCACAGAAACAGAAGAAGTTTCCTCTGAATTCAATCCTTCTCCTCTAGGACAGGTGATCGCTGCCATTCGGGGAGATAACGAACTTTGGTTAGGACTAGCACTAGCATCTGGCGAACTGAACAGTTTGGAACCCCATCATCTCGCGGCGGCTTGTGCTGCTTTGGTCACCGAAGTCTCTCGTCCCGATAGCTGGACTCGTTACGATATTGCTGCTGAAGTCGAAGAATCGCTGGGAGGATTGCGCAGCATTCGTCATACCCTGTTCAAACTCCAGCGTCGCTATCAGGTTGTGCTGCCAGTGTGGTTGGAATACGAGTTTGTGGGGCTGATCGAACACTGGGCGCTGGGGATTGACTGGTTAGAGCTGTGTGCGAATACCAGTTTGGATGAGGGGGATGTAGTGCGTATCCTGCGCCGCACCCTGGATTTTCTCTCCCAAATTCCCCACGTTCCGCACCTGCCGGAGGAGTTGAAACGCAACGCCATTCAAGCCATTCGCTTGATCGATCGCTTCCCGGTCAGCGGTGTTGTTGAGTGATGATGACGAGCGATCGCCGATCATGACTCGCTAATCTGATCAGGGTTAATGCCCTGCGATCGCAAATACTCTGCTAACCGATCCGCCCGTTGGCGTTCCTGTTCCGCTCGTTGGCGTTCCTGTTCCACCCGTTCCACAGCCCACGGCAGCAGGTTCTCCGCCTCATCCCACCAGCGCAGCCAGTAGCCCGTGCGTCCTTCTTTGTCCCCAGACCAGGTTCCTAAAAACAATCCCATCTCAGCGATCCAGTGACGCCCCTCCGGATTGGGAATTTCCAACTCATATCGTCCCGATCGCAAGCGATACAGTTCCAGCAATCCGATTTCAGGATCAAAGACGACATAGGTGGGTACCTGCAAAATTTGCTCATAGAAGAACCATTTACCGGGAGGAAAGGTGCGCTTGACAGAATACTCGCCACCATCTGTTTCTGATAGGAATTCCATTACCACGCCAGGAACATCGCCCTCCAGATTGGGGGTGTAGCTTTTGCGATCGCTACCAGGCTGTGGAAACTGCACTGAGGAAACGTAAACCCAATCGGGTGCTTTAATCACGAGATCACCGTTCACTGTGGCACAGAGTCCAAAATTGGACGCAATCAGCATTTCAGGCTGAATCAAGCCAGCCAATTCCAAGCTTTCTCGGAGTGCCCCAGCAATCAGTGGTTGACCCGTATTCTCCACAGGTTTCTCTTCGAGTTGAAAATCATCAGGCAACTTTTCCCAGGTGATGGTCAAGGTTGCGATCCGGCTGATTGGGAATTCTTGAGTACTGACCATGCCTTTGCGACCTGCGATCGTTCATGATTCAATCCTAGCGTCGAGTTGGTTTTAAGATAGCAACCACCGGTAGACCCCTAAGCAATCAACAAACAGAAAAATAGCACCCGAATAGCAAATCATACTTTTGTCGCTCATTAACCAACTAGCAATCAGCATTTGGCTTGAACTGATTGCCAAAAAGATGAATCCATAGCCACTTAGAGGTGTTTTACCAGCCAGCAATACACCACCTAGCACGGCAAAAAAGCTACTTCAGACCATTTCAACCATTGAGTCAGAAAATGACTTGAGTTTGACGTACTTTTTGGGGGCGAAGATAGATGAAGTTTTCATAGTCATAACCTTCTAAGACACGCATTGGCACATTGATTTCTACTAAACCTTGTCCACGTCCAGACCTGGAGTTTTTCTGAAGGGAAAGCTACAGATTCCGAGCTGGACGTGGTTTAGATGCGCCCCATAAATTCATTCCATCGCTGATGGGTTTTAGTCAACGCACACGGTGTCATCAATCTTGGAAACACTTTTCTCTTGTCATGAGGCATTCTGCTGAAAGAGCTTTGACAGGTAGATTCTATGACCCAAAATTTTAATTCCGCCTGGCTATTAAATGACTAAAGTTTGGCCTTCGATCGCACAGTTGCTGGTAGATAAGAAGCGCGATCGTACTTTAAATGGTCACTGAATTTGTTGTGTCCACTTTGTAGAATCCAGTTGAACCTTGGTATCTTTTGTACAGTTAGATTTAATGCTAGTTTGCAAACTAACCGCCATAGAAATTGCTCAACTTTACGAAATACTTACTCACTATCCTTTGTCTATAAAAAATCAGTCTTTAGGCTGAAATGCCTCCGTGCTTCTGCGTATTTTGATTAGACAGAAACAGTGAGACGGTAGCCCACCATCGTTGCAATCACCGACTGAACCGGCGAGGTGCAAACCATTACCGCTGCCTGATCACCTGCTGCAAACCAGATAAACCGCCCATACACCGCACGATCGCCCAGAGATTGGTTTTCACCCCACCTGTTTTAGGGCACTCGGCAAGCTTGTTTACCCACTCTGAGAAATTGTTTCCTAAGTCTCCCCAGTAGCCCGGAAAACCCGATATTCTGAAGTTTATAGGTCATAGCGATTTTCTTAATATTTCAAATCTGTGCAAGAAGACTTCAGGCTGATTGTCGATCTCGTTACAGTGTTGGCAGCGGCAGCCGTAGGGGGACTGCTTGCATCTCTGCTGCGCCAACCGATTTTGCTGGGCTATTTATTAGCTGGAATGATTATTGGCCCAACCGGGCTGGGCTTGATTAAGGAAGTGGTTCAAGTTGAAACATTGGCGCAGTTTGGGGTTGCCTTCTTGCTGTTTGCCCTGGGCGTTGAATTTTCCTTCTCTGAACTCAATAAGGTTAAACGGATTAGCTTGGGAGGCGGCGGGCTACAAATTGCCCTGACCATTCTGGTGACGACGTTGATATCACTGGGCATGGGGTGGGTGCGATCGCCCGCTCAGGGTGTCTTTTTAGGCGCAATTCTGTCCCTTTCCTCCACCGCTGTTGTCCTGAAATGCTTGATGGAGCGGAATGAAACCGCAACGCCTTACGGTCAGGTGATGCTGGGAATATTAGTGGTGCAGGATCTGGCCCTGGGCTTGATGTTGGCAGTGTTACCCGCCTTGGACAAACCACCCGAGGAGATTGGACTCGCCATTGGTTGGGCATTGCTGCACACCGGGTTGTTTGCCCTGGGAGCGGTAGCTGTCGGCATTTGGATCGTGCCTCGGTTATTGAGGTTTTTGGCCCGGACTGAAAGTCGGGAGCTATTTCTTCTGGGTGTGGTGGTGCTTTGTCTGTGCATTGCGCTGCTGACAGAGCACCTGGGGCTTTCGATTGAGATGGGCGCGTTTGTTGCCGGACTGATGATTTCAGAGGTGGAATATTCGGACCAGACCCTCACCTATGTGGAGCCGTTGCGGGATATTTTTGCGTCGCTGTTTTTTGCGGCGATCGGGATGCTGATTGACCCCGTATTTTTATGGAACAACCTGGAGCTAATCCTGGGATTGGTGTCCCTGGTGCTAATTGGTAAGTTTCTGATTGTCACACCGCTGGTCAAGGCATTTCGTTACCCGCTCAAAACAGCACTGATTACCGGATTGGGACTGGCGCAAATCGGAGAGTTTTCCTTTGTGCTGGCCAGTGAGGGGCAGGTGTTAGGGTTGGTGTCGCGGCGGGTCTATCTGCTGATTTTGGGAACGACAGCCGTGACGCTGGTAATCACGCCGTTCATCCTGAAGCTGATTCCGCAACTATTTGCGTGGGCAGAAGCGGTACCCTGGTTGAAATCTATTTTGGAGGGTAGCGATTTGCCTCTAGAGGTCTCGGAAAATGCCTCCCTTCAACAGCATGTGGTGGTGTGTGGCTACGGACGAGTTGGACGGAATATTGTGCAACTGCTCCGAGATCATGCTTATCCAGTGCTGGTCATCGATCAGTCGGAGCAGCGGGTGCAAGAGCTGCGAGATGCAAAGATTCCTTATATCTACGGCAATGCCGCCAGTCTACATGTACTGGAAAAGGCAGGTGTAAGTACCGCGAAGGGGATGGCGATCGCGCTTCCTGACCCGATGAGTACTCGCCTCTGCTTGAAACGCGCTCAGGAACTCACCCCCGACCTGGATATTGTGGTACGAGCAAACCAGGATAAAGATATTGAGCTGCTCTATCAACTCGGAGCGCGGGAAGTTGTGCAGCCAGAGTTTGAAGCCAGTTTGGAATTGTCGTCGCACTTGCTGACCGGGCTTGGGCTGCCGCTGCCCGTGATTCAACGCGAAGTGCAGCAAATTCGCAATTCCCACTATCAGGATCTGCGCCCTGAACGTCCGTCTTACCAGGTGTCACGAGAACTTAAGGCAGCGGCTCAAGAGATGGGTAACAAGTGGTATCCCTTACCCGAAGCGTCTCCATTAGCCGGTATGACCCTGGAGGAAACAAATTTACGTCGGCTCACGGGCGTTAGTTTAATGGCAATCCAACGGGCTGACGGGGGGGAGGTTGACTATCCAGATGCCAAAACCTTACTTCAGGTGGGCGATCGCTTGCTGGTAGTGGGCGAATCTAAAGAGCTGGCAGCATTTCAGGAACTGGCAAAGGGCGAAGCTGCTGTTCCAACCGAAAACGCCTCCTGCCAGTGGCTATTTGTGCCAGATGACAGTCCCGTGATTGGCAAAACGCTTTCCGAACTGCATATTCGACGGCAATTTGGCGTGTTAGTGCAGGCGATTCGCCGAGAAGGCAAGTTCATCGGCTTTCCCGATGGAAACAGTGATCTGCAAGCGGGCGATCGCCTCCTCCTCTGCGGTAACCTCTACTCACTCAATCAGGCCAGTCGTTGGATCGCCCCGATCTCCCAACCCGCCCCCGTTGTTCAGTTTCCAGTCACCACCAAAGTGGGTGTCACTGAACCGCTGGTAGAACCTTGATGAGTTAGGTTTCAGGTTTCAGTGGCTCCTTTGACCCACTGAAACCTCAGCAGATTTCTAACAAAGGCCATACCCATCGCTATGCTCTCGCGATAGGCTACGGGGGATGGGCACGCAAACTTTGCCCATCCTACTTGGATAATTTATTTCCCAGAAATCTTCTAACACCTGGACCCTGACCCCTAAATCCCTACAGCCTTGGCTTCAAATACACGATCGCCTGCCGCCAAACAATCGTTGCCTGGTCGTACTGATCGGTCAGAGAGATACAATGGGGATCTTGCCAACGAATTTTGCCCGCTAACAGGTCGCCCGTAACCAGTTTCAATTCCACTTCTTTTTCGTCTCGAATCAGATTCTGGATCTGGCGCACACTGGGAAGCCCGGTTTCTAGCTCAACAGTCATCACTTTGCCCCTCTAAAAGGATTCAACTCCACGTACAGTGTGAGTATGTAAGGGTTTCCACCTCACACCTCACACCTTACACCTTACCTATCTATGGCAATCGAATTTACTAAGTATCACGGATTAGGCAACGACTTCATTCTGATTGATAATCGGGCATCATTGGAACCGTGTCTTACCCCTGAACAAGCGATCAAGGTGTGCGATCGCCATTTTGGGATCGGTGCAGATGGCGTCATCTTTGCCCTACCGGGACAAGACGACACCGACTATACGATGCGAATTTTCAACAGCGATGGTTCAGAGCCAGAAATGTGCGGAAACGGCATTCGCTGCATGGCCCGATTTGTGGCAGAGCTGGAGAATGGCACGAGACACAAGACGCTGGACACGACGGAGCACGCCGTGGAAAGCAATCAGCAAACAAGAGAACAAGCAAACCAGGAATCAGAGAAAGCCCTCCAATCCAAAATCCAAAATCGTTCGACTGAGCGCTCACGCCGAAGTCCAAAATCCAAAATCCAAAATCTCCCACCTCCCACCTACCGAATTCACACCTTAGCTGGGGTAATGACTCCCAAACTAGAAGCGAATGGATTGGTCACCGTGGATATGGGTGAACCGCGTTTGTTGGCCGCCGAAATTCCCACCACGTTGGGCAAACCCGATCAGAAGGTTATCGATCATTCTTTAGAGGTTGCTGGACAACCGTGGAAGGTGACTTGTGTCAGCATGGGCAATCCTCACTGCATCACGTTTGTGGAGGACGTTGCCGCAATTCCCCTGGACGTTCTCGGTCCCCAGTTTGAGTGTCATCCCGCGTTTCCCAAGAAAATCAACACAGAGTTCATTCAGGTGGTGCGATCGCACGATTTAAAGATGCGCGTCTGGGAGCGCGGAGCCGGAATAACCCTGGCTTGCGGAACAGGAGCCTGCGCCGCGTTGGTGGCAGCTGTATTGACCGGACGGAGCGATCGCCACGCCACGATTGAGCTTCCCGGTGGTTCGTTGCAGATTGAATGGGCTGAAGCAAGCAACCGCCTGTATATGACCGGTCCCGCCGAGAGGGTGTTTTCAGGAACGATGGAACCATGACTGCACCCACGTATCTACCCCCTGTAGACAAGCTACTCACCTACGGCGACTGCCGGAATTTCCGTAACTGGCCGAAGTACGTGAAGGAATTGGGGTTGGAAGCGGAGCATATCCCGGAGTTGATTCGCATGGCAACTGACCCAGAGCTGAACTGGGCAGACTCCGACAGCCTGGACGTGTGGGCACCGATTCATGCCTGGCGATCGCTGGGGCAATTGAAAGCCGAAGCCGCGATCGACCCATTGTTGTCGATCGCCGATGAACTGGAAGATAGCGACTGGTTCAACGAAGACATCCCAGAAGTCTTCGCCATGATTGGCCCCGCTGCTATTCCATCCGCCAAAACGTTCCTGGCAGATCCATCTCACACTCTCTATGCGCGGGTTGCAGTCGCCGAATGTTGCGTCAAAATTGGTCAAGCCCACCTGGATGCACGGGCAGATTGTGTGGCGGCAATTCAGCAGCAACTCGACCAATTTGCGAAAAACTCCCCGGATTTCAACGGTTTCCTGGTCGCTGACTTGCTCGACCTCGAAGCAGTGGAAGCCGCACCCAGCATGGAACGAGCCTTTGCTGCCAGGCGAGTCGATTTGAGCTTCGTTGGGGACTGGCTAGATGCACAGATTGCTCTGGGTCTGAAAACCCGTGCTCAGGTCTATCGGCTTCGACATACGGTGGATGCTGAACAACTGGGTTCAAAAGCCGCCAAACCTGCTCCCCAACCTCAGGGGTTTGGTGCCGCCCCGACCCGTTCAAAAAAGGGCAAGAAGAAGTAGTCGAAATGATTTTGGCTGGTATCAGCTTAGAAACTGCGATCGCCCAGATCAAACAAGCCCGCGAGTGAAAAGGGGCCGTTTGCGCCTACTTCATACTGCGATTCTCTTGCCCACGCCATGTTGAAGGGCGATCGCGCTTGGCCTTAGATCCCCGACTTCTGCATTGATATTGCTTGCATCGCAACTATCGTCTCAAGAAGTCGGGGATCTCAGCATTCCGAATTTGTCTATCCTGATTTTGCCAGGGCGAGTGCGTAAGATGGAGAAAAATCTCCTCGCTGCTGCATGGTTGCCCCGGCTGACTTCTCTCGCTATCTGCAATCACTGGTGGATGCTTATAGCTTCCAGCAGGATCGCTACACGTTGACCGATTTGCAGGTGGAGATTCGTGTAGAGACACCAGTGTCACCGGAACAACCGCACGCCAAGGAAGAGGTGAAGATCGAGCGATCGCCCGTGTTGGCAGGACTTCGTAAGTACATGCAGCAGGGGCATGTGCTACTGGTGGGCAAACCCGGATCGGGAAAGTCAACGGCATTGCAGCGGTTGCGGTGGGAGTTGGCACGGTCCGCACTAAAGGATGAGACGCAGCCAATTCCGGTGCTGGTGGGGTTGCGGGGGTTGCGAAAGGATTGTGGAATTTTGGAGGCGATCGCCGCTGAACTGCAAAATGGCGATCTGGATCTCGACTTTGAGGCAACTGAGATTCGACGGTTATTGCTGAAGGGACAGTTGTTTTGCTACTGGATGGGGTGAATGAAATTCCCTCAAATGATTTGGAAACAGATGTTCAACAATTTCGCGGCAAGTACACCCAAGTTCCGATGATTTTTACGTCGCGGGAGTTGGGGATTGAGCACAAGCTGGAGATGTGTGCGCTGACGGAGCCGCAGATGCGATCGTTCGTCGAGAAGTATTTGCCGGACTATGCTGATGAATTGCTGCGGCAGTTGCGCGATCGCTTGCGGGAACTGGCAGAAACGCCGCTGTTGCTGAAGCTATTGTGTGAGATCTACGACCAGCCAGATCCCCGACTTTTTGAAAAAGTCGGGGATCTCCAGAGTAAAGGGGAGCTGTTTCGAGCGGTCGATCGCAAATACAACACCTGGAAAACGGGCGAAGGGGTAAGAACAACTGAAAAGTTCTGGAAGTGGAATAAGGAACTGTTGGGTGGTTTGGCATTTGCTATGTTGCAGGCGGATGGCAGCCCGACGGGGAAATGGTTGCAGTGCGATCGCGCGATCGCCGAGCAGATACTGGAACGATTTTTGCGCGATCGCGTCACCGCACCGGGCGAAAAAGCCAAAGACTGGCTGCAGGATTTGCTCAACCACCATTTGTTGCAAGTCGCGGTGAATCCCAATCAAATTGAGTTTCGCCACCAGTTATTGCAGGACTACTACGCCGCCGAATATGTCTTGCTACAACTAAAGAACATCAACGATACTCAACTGCAGCGCAACTACCTCAACCTGTTGAAATGGACCGAACCGCTGGCGATGATGGCGGCACTAATACCGGATGAAATCTACGCAACGCGGCTCGTGAAACAGGCACTGGAAATAGATTGGAAGCTGGGAGCACGATTGGCAGGAAACGTGCAGCCGAAGTTTCAGAAAAGACCATAGGGTTGGTGAGTGTTTTAGAAGTGCCGAAGTGGTTAAAGATTCAGCTTTGGGTGGAGACGCGATCGCACCGGGCTATTTCTAACTTACTCACCCTGGTGAAAGATGCTGACTCTTTTGTACGTAGGATGGCGGCAGCGGCATTAGGCGAGATTGGGGCTGTAGAGGCAATTCCAGTCTTACTCACCTTGGTGGCAGATACTAACTCCTTTGTGCGTGAGAGCACGGTAGAGGCGTTAGGCAAGATTGGCTCTGTGGAAGCGATTCCAGCCTTACTCAGATTGGTGCAAGATTCTAACTTCGGCGTGCGTGAGAGCGCAGTAAAGGCGTTAGGCGAGACTGGTTCTGTGGAGGCAATTCCAGCGTTACTCACCCTGGTGAAACATTCTGACTTTGGTGTGTGTATGCGGGCGGTAGAGGCGTTAGGCAAGATTGGGGCTGTAGAAGCGATTTCAGCCTTACTCACCCTGATGGCAGATGCTGACTCTCATGGGCGTTGGCGTGTGGTAGAAGCATTAGGCGAGATTGGGTCTGTGGAGATGATTCCACTGTAAGGCATCCCTAAAACTGGACAGAGAGTAGAGAGCAAACTGAGTCCAGATGAGGGAGCAAAAACAGGGCAGCCAAGCAACGCAAATATACTGCCCAATTCAAAGCCAAAGTGGTGTTAGCAGTAATACGAGGGGAGAAAAGTCCAGCCGACGCTTGTCGGGCATACAAGATTCACAATTCAGTCTTGACACGATGGAAGCGAGAATTTCTCGAAC
>JAAUSG010000025.1 GCA_012034055.1 Leptolyngbyaceae cyanobacterium RU_5_1
AGCCTTGTCGCACCAGTAGGATGTGTTAGGCGGAGCCGTAACGCATCAATCCTTTTGGTCTAGAAACTTGTTTTTCTCTCCAAAATTGTCCGAGCTATTGATTTATGTATTCTGTCCATTAGCTCGTTGCAGCCATGTTCATCGAATGTTATGTTTTGGGTACTTTGGGGAAATAGAACTTGTGCAAAGCTTTTGCACACAAGATCAGGAAAGCATCTAAGCATTGAATTTTGCCATGAGCGCGATGTGCAACTTTCTCGAAAACCCTTCTCCTAACCCTTCTCCAAAACGGAGAGGAACCGATTACTCCCCCTTCCTTGGCAGGGAAGCAGGTTGGGGGGGTAGGTGTGTAAAGAAGTCGCACATCGCGTCATTACCAAAGCCTGGTTTAAGGGAAGCTGTTGTTCATTAAAACTATGAAGTTTGCTTAAAGTTTTCTCTGCACAATTTCTTTGAATGTTATTTGCCAAACAGGGGCTAGTTCATGAGTAAGCTGCTTTCATGGGGACTGATTATTGCTACTTACGAGCGCGAAAAGATTCTTCCTTTATGCTTAGAGCTTGCGATCGCGCAAACTCGAAAACCGTCAGAAATTATCATCATCGATGCAAGCAGGTCATGGGAAACAAATCGTGACTTGATCATGACGGAAATTGCTCCGAAATGCCCTGGTATTCGGTGGTTGTATACCTTTGCTGATGTTCCGTCGTTGACAATGCAGAGGAATCAAGGACTCTGTTTAGCGACAACTGATGTTGTCTTTCTCCTGGATGATGATTCGCTCATGTATCCAACCTGTGCTGAGGAGATCATGAAGGTCTATGAAGCAGATGTGGAAGGTGTTGTCAAAGCCGTTGCCACCGATGACGCAGATGCCCCTCCCTCAGGCATGGTAATTCCTGTAGCCAAGCGTCAGACCGGATATTCTGACAGGTGGCTACCCATTCTCAACTCATCCCTGAAATTTCTTTGGAAGCATGTTTTGATGATGCACATCGAGGTGCTTTGGATTCCGTATGACGGAAGCTTTCCAAAACATTCACTGCCATCGTCTTTGAAAGAGCTAAACGTCGTATCAATGCCGATTTGTAAAGGGTACCAGATGACCTTTCGGCGTGACGTTTTCACAGAAGAAATGTTTGAGCCGTTGCTCCGCTATTACTGTGCAGGGGAAGATCTAGATGCTTGCAATCGAATTACCCGTCACGGCCCTCTTGTACTGGCGCAAGATGCTAAACTTCATCACTTCAACAGCGCCGGGGGCAGGTTACCCCGCTTTAGAGGAACGGTATTAGGCGCTCTAAACCAGGTGCTTTTCCTGAAAAAACACTCCAGCGATTTAAGGCGCGATCGCGCGCGCTACTACCACTTAATCCTACGACGAATCTTTGCTGAACTGATTAAGGACACGCTGAGTCGGCGCTGGTCAATGCCTCAAGTTCGAGGACTGATTGTTGCACTGTGGTATTCGCGTAAGCTCTTTTCAATGTCCAAAATGGAACTTGCTGAGTGGTATCCCCGCTTTCAGCAAGAATTAGTGGAATCTGGACACCTCATCTCTACTGAAAATCATCACATCAATGGGACTGGGATGGAGCGTGCATAGCCTCATTCTCGTAAGTTAGGTTCATGCTCTCAATCCTGGACATATTCCTGTCCCTTGAGCAAAGCATTTTCTGCTCGCTGAAACTCGCGTCCTAAGTATGCGGCATGGTCGAGGCGAGTGACTGGACAGGGAATGGTTTGCTCAAAGATTTGAACACAAATTTCTTTGGCTGTTCTGCCCCTAAATGCTTGAGTTGACACCCGTTCAACCTTGCCAGTGCAGGGAATAGGCTTACCAGTTTCTGGATCACAGGCTAATCCCAATTCGTTAATCACGTTTGTATAATGCTTTGCTTGAATGAGTTTTTCGTTCTGGTCTGTATAAATGATGAAGTACCCACCCGGATCAAGGTCAATGTGACGCTTAGAAAGTTCCTGATCAATTGCAGCGACTTCTGTAAGAATCTGATGCATGGTATTAGTGTTAACCTGTCTTCTTAATCTTTTTCATCTTAAACGCTTCTGATCGTTAGGTTGCTTTCATGGCTGCAAAACCTGTCATTATCGATTGTGATCCAGGTGTAGATGATGCGATCGCCCTGTTCCTTGCGTTAGCTTCGCCAGAGCATTTAGACATTCTGGCGGTGACAGCGGTTGCCGGAAATGTGCCGTTGACGTTAACCCAGGCGAACGCTCGTAAAATTTGTGAACTGGCTGGTAGACCTGATTTGTCTGTTTATGCAGGGTGTCCTCGTCCTGTGCTGCGTCCACTGGTGACAGCGGAAGACGTGCATGGCAGAACTGGCTTAGATGGGATTGAGCTACCGGAACCAACGATGTTGCTTCAGCAGCAGCATGCGGTTAATTTTTTGATTGAGTGCCTCTTGAATGTCAGGGAAAGCGTTACTCTCGCAATGCTTGGTCCACTTACCAACCTGGCCATTGCAATCATTCAGCAGCCACAAATTTGCCAACATATTAATGAAGTTGTGTTGATGGGTGGAGCGGTGACCCACGGAAACATTACGCCATCCGCAGAGTTCAATATCTATGTCGATCCGCACGCTGCCCATGTGGTGTTTGCGGCTGGGGTGCCACTGACCATGATTAGCCTGGATGTGACGAATCGAGTGATCGCCACCCCTGAGCGTTTGCAAGCCATTCGTGCCCTCAACACCCCTGTAAGTGCAGCCGCGATCGGGCTATTAGAGTACTACGGTGCATTTGATATGAAGCGGTATGGTACAGCTGGCCCGTTCTTGCACGATCCCTGTGTCATTGCATATCTGCTGCAGCCAGATTTGTTTACCTATCGCCGTGCCTATGTAAACGTTGAGATTACGAGTGAATTGACAATGGGGCGAACCGTTGTGGATTTATGGCAACGCACGAATTACTTGCCAAATGCTAATGTGGTTGACTCAATTAACGTTGAAGGGTTTTATCAGTTATTAACTCAAACTCTAGCCAGGTTTTGAAGGGTGCCGATGCTCTCGCCTCCCTGGAATTACAGATGCCAACATATTCTTTCAAGGAATATTCCGCAATCTTCGGCAGGGTGCTGTGAGTGAATTTTGTCATTTTGGAACTGGTAGACCAGCTAAGCCAAGTTGTCGGAAATTCTGGTGTTGCCTGTCCCGTTGTTCATAAAGATTTTGTTTTTATGATGCGTCACTCAATTCGGTTTCCCCTCTGGAAATTTCTCAAGCAGCCAGTGTTTGAGCCTAGCTATAAAACTGTCTTAAATCCATACCGCTTTTGGCGTTCATATAAGCTTGAACTGCTAGAGCGTTGCTTGGCGATGGATTGTGCATCTAAAGACGGTCGTCGTAATTAAGCCGAAATTGAACTGCTTGAACAGGATTCGACGGTTTTCCAGAGAGTTGTTCGTGTCGAGCAGAAACCAATTTCGCGTAAAATCTTAGTTCCTTTGCATGGTCGATTCTCCACATAGAAAGCGGTAGGGCGATCGCCCTACCGCTTTCTTTAGGAATATGCAATCAGCCGGTCAGAGATTTAGGTTCCTGAAGTCCAGGAGTTGATGTACTTAACCTGTTCAGAGGTCAAGGCATCAATTTGAACACCCAGAGCTTGCAGCTTCAGTCGAGCAATTTCTTGATCAACCTCGGTTGGAATGGAATGCAGACCAGGCTCCAGTTTCCCTTTATTCTTCACCAAATATTCGCACGCCAGCGCCTGATTGGCAAAGCTCATGTCCATTACAGCGCTGGGGTGCCCTTCGGCGGCGGCCAGGTTAATCAAGCGACCTTCGCCTAACACAACAACGGACTTACCGTTCTTGAGGCGATATTCCTGGGTGAAATTGCGCACATCTTTGACGTTAGTTGCCTGAGCACCCAATGATTTGAGATCGATTTCAATATCGAAATGACCCGAGTTACAGACGATCGCCCCGTCTTTCATGACCGCAAAGTGCTCTGCCCGAATCACATGCTTGTTGCCCGTTACGGTGACGAAGATATCGCCCAGCGCAGCGGCTTCAATCATCGGCATGACCCGGAACCCATCCATGACGGCTTCAATCGCCTTAACCGGGTCGATTTCAGTCACGACCACATTGGCACCCATGCCACGGGCCCGCATTGCCGTACCCTTACCGCACCAGCCATATCCCGCAACGACAAAGGTCTTGCCTGCTAACAGAATATTGGTGGCGCGAATAATGCCATCCAGAGTGGATTGACCCGTGCCGTAGCGATTGTCGAAGAAATGCTTGGTGTCGGCATCGTTGACGTTAATCGCCGGGAAGGTTAACACCCCATCCTTAAACATGGCCCGCAGACGAACAATTCCAGTCGTTGTTTCTTCGGTTGTGCCAATTAGATCAGCAATTTGGGACTGGCGCTCCTGGATCAGGGTCGCTACGACATCACTGCCATCATCAATGATCACGTTGGGGCGATGATCCAGCGCGATTTGGACGTGGCGATGATAGGTGTCGTTATCTTCACCTTTCTGAGCAAAGACTGGAATGCCATAATCGGCTACCAGGCTAGCGGCGACATCGTCTTGAGTCGATAGGGGATTGCTGGCGATTAGGAGGGCGTCTGCTCCAGCATTTTTGAGGGCGATCGCCAAATGGGCAGTCTCAGTTGTGACGTGGCAGCAAGCAACCAGACGAATACCCGCTAATGGCTTTTCGCTTGCAAAACGGTCTTGAATCTGGCGCAGGACGGGCATCTCTCGCCCAGCCCACTCAATCCGTTGCCGTCCAAGCGGAGCAAGGGATAAATCTTTAACTTCATGCTTTAGTTCTTTCGGCCGAACAGGAGTAACAGTCATGAACGCACTTCCTCAAAACTAGTTAACAATAGGTGAAGGTTCCCCTGGAAATTATCACACCTGACGGCAATCGGGAATCAATGGACTGACTCAGTAGTATTGCCGCTCTCAAGGGGAAACCTATGGAAACGACCTGTCAATCGTAGCAAGTTTGCGAAAGAGTGCGACTCCACCGTAACCATCTTAGGGGTTTTGATAGGTTTTCAACCCATCAAAATCTGCGTGGCAGAGTACTACCCACTACCCGTCTAAACACAAGATCTTTCGGTCATTTGCGTGAGTCCTGCCTCTAAAATCTCAGAATTTCGCGATCGTAGTTCTCAGGAGTTGGATCAACTTTCCACACGAGTCCCTCGCCCGGTTCTAGCATGACATCGACATACAGGCACTCAACGGCTTCTGTAGCGCGATCTTCGTTGTTTTCAAACGGCTGTAGATCTTCTGTCAACAATCTCAGCGTGAACCCAGCCGGAATTAAATCGTTGGCAGTTAAGCGACGCAACTCGAAGCGCCAGGAGCCGTTGGGATGACTTGCTTCGGGGCTAGGAAAGACCTGAAGTTCATAGGAGGTGCCTGCAATTTCTAATCGGCGGATTATGCCAGTTGCAGGTGCACTTCGCATCCCGCGGACTGAAGCAAACTGCAGTTCTGATCGTCCCCAGCCAAGTTGTTGCCCAAGGTTAGATACTCCTGCTTGCAGCCAGCGCGGAACTGACCATTGCTCAGGCAATCCCTGCCGCTGTTCATAGAGCCGTTGCCGCCAGCCGCCGTGTTCCAGCAACGCTCCCCAGAGTTGGAAGGGCACTTCCAGGCGGGGGAGGGCGATCGCCCCATCCCCCAACCGCCCAATCAGATTGGTTGCCTGAGTCAATGGCATCGCTGGGAGGGAAATCACTTCAGCCCGGGGCAGTTCAGTGGGGCAATAGTCGCGGGCCAGCCAGAGCACATTCAGGTCATGGATCAGCTCGTCTGCGTTGAGGGAGTAGGTGCGATCGCCGGCATCGTAGAATCCTCTGGTCTTCAAGCGCTGGTGGGTGGTGTATCCCAAAATCTGAATCCAACCCTGATCAGGGTTGACTTGAATGGATACATAGTAATCCGCTGTCCATGTCGGAATATCGACCCATTCCTGGGGTACCCGCAACTCCTCTGTGTCAATTGCCTCCGATGGAATCAGCACCATCCGAACCCCATCCCCCGAGATCGCCGTACCATTCACAAATTCCCAAACGCTGGGCAGCGTCGTTGCACTTGTCCACACTCGCGCCCTTGGTTCATGCTCCTCTTGCAGCCAGGGCAAGAATGCCTCAACCGTCATTTGATTGAGACAGGCACGCCAGCAGGCACCCGGTGTAGAAAATGGGCGTTGTGGCAGGGTTTGTGCAATTTCAGGAATCTCCAGGTAGAGCCGATCCGGATTGGCCAGGGTAGATGGAGCAGAATCGAAGGACGTCATAGGAACCTCTTACGAGTGTGGCTCAGAACGGCGGTAGTGAGCACTGAGCCATTCGTCTAAAACAGTGCTCATACTACTGAGTACGTCCGATGTCAGCGCAATATGCAGGGTGTCCTGACTCCACTGAACCAGGGTTTTGAGCAGGCTTTGGCGAACGCTGGTCAGTCGGCGAGAAACGGTGTATTGCTTGATGTTGAGCAGTTGGGCAATGTGCTGCTGGGTCGCGTCCTGACCGTAGTACGCCTGCAAAAGCTGCTGGGTTTGGGAGTCGAGCTGGGCGATCGCATCCACCAACACGGTATCAATCTGGTTGAGTTGAGCCTGCCGATCTTCCGCTTCTTCCTGCCGCACCATCTCTGTGAGCAGTGATTCCTGTTCGCCCGGTAGCCGCTCCACCCAATCTACTGAATCCTGATCGGTCACAGGTTTATCGATTGAAATGGAACCTGGATAACGGAAGGCACGAATCGCTTTGGCACAGGCAGCCATCCACTGCTCCAAACGCTCTGGGCTACAGTTTAGACCAGCGGAGCTGAGTTGGCTCAGACGCTGAGAATGGTAGAGCCTGGCAATTGCTTGCCAGGTCGCCGCTTCAGGTTTTGCAAGTTTGCGGGTCGTCTTCACATCGCCAGGCATATACAGCTCTTTGAAGCAATTCCACGCCAGAACGTAGGCAGCGATCGCTTGAGTATCCAATCCGGCATGTTCTAGAGATTCCATCACCCGCTTTTGACTCGTCTTCTGCAGCAGCGCCCAGTCCGTGCAAATGTCTGCTTCCTGCTGTTTGCGGAGTGTGTCTTTAATAATATTGCTGAAGGCAAACTCGGCGTAGCTTTTCAGATTGGAGCTGAATTGGGGATTAAACCCTTTTAGCACCTGGTTGACACGGGCGATCGCGGTTTGAAACAAATCCGCTGCCGACTGCCGACCTGCCAGATTGAGCGCCATTTTGCGGGCAACCCAGTAACAGGACTCTTGCAAGTATGCCGACAGATGGCTGAGGGAGAGGAGGGAGGAGGGAGGAGGGAGGAGAGAGGATGAGGAGGATGGGGAGGGTGAGGAGGAGGAAAGAGAATGTTCAGACGTATCTCCTCTACCTTCCCTACCTTCCCCTGCTCTCTTGCTCTCCTGCTCCCCCTGCCATACCCTTATGCCAGTAAAGCGCCCAAAAACTCCTCCGAAACGCTTTCTAGAGCACCCTGAGTCAGACTGCTGCAAACAATTTTGCATACTGCGGCGCAGTTTAGGGTCGGCTGTCCAACTGGCAAAACTGTCCGCATTGAACTGCACAAACGTAGAGAAAATTTCGACGAGGCTCTGGCGCGATTGCATGAACGGTTTGCAAGGGGGATGGGTTGGGGCTGAACACTAACCATTTCAACTCTAGTCGTTGAGTACGCGATCGTTCATCAACTACACGACTTTTATTCCAGCGTCCGTCAAGTGGCGCGATCGCCAAAAATAGCGACAAGAGAGAAACTGATTCATTCAGGGGTTTGAAGGCTGATGATGCATCTTGTTGCAGGTTGCAGGGACTGAATTGCCAACTGGTTAGTGTCACGAAGTTTTCGCCACCCGTAAAATGTCAAAGGGAAGGGTTAAACGCCCTTCTCGACCCGATCATGTTGCGTTTCTACTGGACTGGACTCAACTGCCCTAGCTCAACACTGACGGCATCAAAACGGTTGTCGCCAGGATGGTATGAGAGAATTTCCACGCCAATTGGCTCCCCGGTCGTTGAGTCTTTAATCAGGATGATGCCATCTCCTATTTCAGTGCTGATTTGCTCTTTTCTAGGTGGTTGCCAGAATACGGTTAGCAACTCGGTTTCTGGTTCATAGAAGACTTTTACCTGTGCCATATCGACTCTCCTTCCTTAATTGCATCGGTTTGATACGCCGTAATCAGGAACCCATCTCCATTTAATCGTCTTGCCACCGCGACAACCCAGCGCTGGTCAATGCCTGCTGACCATACTGCCGCGCTATCATTTACGCAAGTTCTGTAAAGTAACCACTGGCATCCGTATCAACTGTTTTTAGGGATTTGTTGTGACAGATGCCGTCTCTGGTTGATGCAGCGGCTTCGCTTCGGCTTGGGCTGGCTGCTGCGATCGCTGGAACATTTGGGACAGACTATCACGCTGATTAATCAAATAGATACTGACAAGAGTGATGCCAACGCCAATCCACTGGATTTGGCTGAGCATTTCAGCCAGGAACAGATTGCCAAATAGCAGAGCAAATACGGGAGTCAGGAAGGTGAGGGAGCTGAGGCTGGTGAGGCTGCCGCTGGCGGCGAAGTAGAAGAACAAACCATAGGCGATCGCGCTGCCAAATATTGTCGAGTACCCCATCGCTACCCAGTTTGAGGGATCTAGATTTGCAACTTGAGCGGTTTCGACCTGGGATGAAAGCATAAACAGCGGCAGTCCACCCAGAATCATATGCCATCCGGTTGCGGCAATTGGATCGGCATGACGACTGACGTAGCGCATGATTACGGTTCCGACTGCCATTGACAATGACGCCAGCAGCATCAACCATTGCCCATTCTGGAACAAGTCGTAGATCAGGTTGACACCGAGTTGAGAAACATCCACTGCTGCATTGCCCTGCAGCAAGCTGACAATCCAGTCATCTGGCAGCCCCAGCAAACTAATCCCCACAATCCCGAATCCCAAACCAAGCCAGCCCCATACACCAATCCGTTCCCCAAACAGCCAAAGCGCCATCAGCGCCACGGCTAAAGGCTGAGAGTCAATCATGACTGAACCCAAGCCAGCCCCTGTTCTGACCAGTCCTTCCGCCAAAAAGCCTTGAAACAAAGTCCCGTCTACTAACGCAAACAGAGTAATCCATAACCATGCTGCCCATCCTTTCGGCTGGGGTCTACCCATAACTGATGCGGCTGCCAGCACCAGCAAACCGGCAGGCACAAGACGCACCCCTGCCATAAACAACGGCGTTGTGTTGGGAATCACACCTTTCATCGCAACCATTGCCGTTCCCCAGAAGAAAAATGGGGCAATCAGCAACAGGGGGAAGAACGGCAGTTTGGATTCAGTGGGTGTTGAGGTCATGAATTTGCACCTGGCGGGGTAGAAGCTTTGGAAGGCGATCGCAACGATCTTACATAAATCTAGATAATTATATACTTATGTTAAGTAACTTATAGTACTTTGTTCTCCAAATTATCCAGGACTAAGGCGATTTCTGAGAGAAAACATCCCGTTTGGTAGGGGTAGAGTTTGCCAGAGTCTTTGCATCAAGCCGATCGCTTTAATGCCAAACCTGCCCCTACGGGTATTTTGTTTGCTAGAAATCTCCTTAGCCTGCGATTATGACAAGCCAGCGCAAGATAGGGCACACTAGAAAGTATTCACCCTGATGCTAAACCACGTCCAGCTCGGAATCTGTAGCTTTCCCCTAAGAAAACTCCAGGTCTGGGCGTGGACAAGGTTTAGATTCAGGCAGGTGCCTCTATTCCGTTGTGCGATGACAAGCGCGAGGAATTGAGTCATTTCAGTCCTCATCTTTTGTTACACACTCTAATCACTCACTAAATTATGGTCTGGCCCCTAAAGCCTCGCTTTCGTAAACAAATTGCTCGAATTGAAATTAACGGCGTGATTGCCGGAGCAACCCGTAAACGGATTCTGGAAGCCCTTAAAACGGTAGAAGAACGAAAATTTCCAGCCCTGTTATTACGGATTGACAGTCCTGGAGGAACGGTCGGCGATTCTCAGGAAATCTACACGGCTTTGAAGCGGCTACAAGAAAAGCTCAAGATTGTGGCTAGTTTTGGCAATATTTCCGCATCGGGCGGGGTCTACATTGGCATGGGTGCTCAACACATCATGGCTAATCCTGGCACAATCACGGGCAGCATTGGCGTCATTCTGCGCGGCAACAACCTGGAGCGCTTACTGGAGCGAGTAGGTGTGTCGTTCAAAGTTGTCAAGTCTGGTCCTTATAAGGATATCTTGGCGTTCGATCGCGAGATGACCGAATCCGAGCGCAATATCTTGCAAGAACTGATCGATATCAGCTACCAGCAGTTTGTGCAAACCGTTGCAGACGCTCGTAAACTGGCAGTGGATACCGTCAGGAGTTTTGCCGATGGTCGCATTTTCACCGGACAGCAAGCACTGGAGTTAGGAGTTGTGGATCGGCTGGGAACGGAAGAAGATGCCCGACGCTGGGCCGCCGAACTGGCAGGACTCGACCCAGAAAAGACTCGCTGCTTCACCCTGGAAGAGCGCAAACCCCTGCTGAATCGCCTTATTTCCAGAGATACCAGCACCTTCAGCCAGGTTCGCAATTTACCTGGATTTACAGCTGGCGCTGAATGGCTAGAATTCGAGTTATCAATGAACGGATTACCGTTGTGGCTTTATCGGCCGTAGGCGGAGAGGTGGGGATGAAGGGTGAAGGGATGAAGGGATGAAGGGTGAAGGGATGAAGGGTAGTGTTCCAGACCTGTGGTTAACCTGTTGTAGGGACGTTGTATGTAAGGTTCCTCACGGACGGAAACAACATCTTTGAAACACGACCGAGTGCCTTTTATCTCTTCATCTCTTAATCCCTTTATCTCTTAATCACCTCTACCCTCCATTTCCTACTCCCCACTTCCACGGCTGACGTTCGGTGATATTTCAGCCATGATTCAGAGATAGGGTTAATCCACTACCCTTATTTAGATACCTATTTTGTTCTCTCTAGGATATTATCAACATCTGTTTTGAAACGTGTGGAGGATGCAAGCGTGGGTTGGCGAGTCCGAGCAATTCGGGGTGCAACAACAGTGGCAGAGAATTCCGTTGCGGCGATGCGAGAAGCTGTACACGAACTTTTAGATGAGCTGGAATCCCGGAACCACCTGGATATGGAGGAGGTAGTCAGCGTCACCTTTTCTGTGACTCGTGATTTGGATGCCATTTTCCCGGCCGCGATCGCCCGTGAACGCCCCCACTGGTCCAATGTGCCCCTCCTTGATGTCCAGCAGATGTATGTCGAGGGCAGTTTAGAACGCTGTATTCGCTTTCTGATTCACTTCAACACCCCCGATCCAAATATCGAAATTTACCACCCCTACCTGCGCCAAGCCAGAAATCTGCGTCCTGATTGGACGTTGGCTCAGGCAGCATTGTCAAAGTAGAGCGATGAGAAGATGGGTACTAGACCCTTTCCGTCCTTTCAACCGAATATAAACTTCAGATGCGGACAACAGTCCCAACAGGGGGTCGTGTTTCAAAAATGTTGTTTTCATCCGTAGGAGACGTTACATATAACGTCCCTACCGAAGGTCAACCACACGTCTGGAACATTACCATCTCGTTGACATCCCAATAAGTTATTGAGAGGATGGCCGGGGAAACCGCGATCGCCTGCTGTAAGGGCAACGATAGATTTGTTTAATCCGGAAATTTTATGGTGCAAACTCCTCCATCCCAGTTTTCAGATGAGCAATACAAGGTTGAAAATCCTCAAGCGGAAGTCGAGACCATCATTGAAGCACCTCGGTCAGATACGGATATTGACCTGGAGTTTCTTTACACCAGAGATATTGAGTTTCGCCAAGAGACCATCTACTTCATTGTTGTTGACCGCTTCCACGATGGCGATCCGGATAATAGTGAAGGTCCTAATCCGGAGCTGTATGACCCGAATGGACAGGATTGGGGCAAATACTGGGGGGGTGACCTGCAAGGCATTATTGATAAGTTGGACTACCTGAAAAATATGGGGGTAACCGCCGTTTGGCTGACTCCATTATTTGAGCAAGTAGAAAAACTGTTTATCCAAAGTGCTGCGATTCATGGTTACTGGACAAGAGATTTTAAGCGGCTAAATCCACGCTTTATCGCCGCTGATGATGAACCGTCATTGAACAAGAGCCAGGAGCAGAAGAACACCGTTTTTGACCGTCTGATCAGCGAATTGCACAAGCGAAATATGAAACTGGTGCTGGATACTGTCTGCAATCACAGTACTCCAGACACGGGCGATGGCAAAGGTGAACTATACGATGATGGAGTCAAAATTGCAGATTTCAACAATGACGATCGCCACTGGTATCACCATTATGGGGAGGTCACTGATTGGGAAGATGACTGGCAGGTGCAAAACTGTGAACTATCAGGACTGGCAACGTTTAACGAAAACAATATTGAATATCGAAACTACATTAAGTCAGCCATTAAGCAGTGGCTTGATCGCGGGGTCGATGCACTCCGAGTAGACACGGTTAAGCACATGCCAATCTGGTTTTGGCAAGAGTTTAATGCGGATATCCAATTGCACAAACCGGATGTGTTCATCTTCGGTGAATGGATCTATAGCCATCCCAGTGACGATCGCTCGGTTGAATTTGCTAATCACTCCGGCATGACGATGCTGGACTTTGGACTCTGTGTTGCGATTCGAGCCGCGCTAGCTCAAGGAGCAGAAGATGGATTCCATCTGATTCAGGATATTTTGAACGAAGACCATCGCTACAACGGGGCGACAGAGTTAATTACGTTTATTGATAACCATGATATGTCCCGGTTTCAGTCCTTGAATCCAGACCCAGACATGCTCAGGGTCGCGATCGCTCTAATCATGACCTCGCGTGGAATTCCCTGCATCTACTACGGCACTGAGCAGTATCTCCACAACGATACAGAGGGTGGCAACGATCCCTACAATCGCCCCATGATGGATCGTTGGGACACTGATACAGAAGTTTATCGGGCTATCCGATTGCTATCTGGATTACGGCGACTCAACCCAGCCCTGTCGATGGGTAGCCAGTGGCAAAAGTACATCACACCCGACGTTTACTGTTATGTGCGGCGCTACCGCGATTCCATTTGCTTTGTTGCCATGAACCGGGGCGAAGCCATTACGGTGGAAGAAGTCGATACCGAGCTGCCAGACGGCGAACATACCTGTGTGCTGACTCACTGCAAATATGAAGTCAAAGATGGCAAGATTCGTGATTTGCAGCTTGAAGCACGGGGTATTGTTGTCATCAGTCATGTTGGGGGGCGCATAAAAGCCCAAACGATCGTACGAGCACAACTCAATGCGGTACAAACCCAACCCGGTGAAACCATTGTCATTACTGGGAATTGTCCTGAACTGGGTAATTGGGATATTGCTAAGGCGTTTCCACTGGAATATATCAATCCCAACACCTGGTTTGCTGAAATTCCCTTCGACGAGAGTGCTGGCAAGCTGATCAACTACAAATACGCCATGTGGCGCGAAGGACAAGCCCCACTGCAGGAAAATTTAGTGGCGCGTCGTTGGGTGATTGCCAACGAAGGTACTGTGAAGTGGCGTGATTCCTGGTCATCTGGACGAGAGTCGTAGAGAAGTACAAGGTACAGGGTTATTGGTTCCTCTGCCTACAGGGGTTGAGAATGATCAGGTGCAGGCTGATGACAGTTTTGAGGGTTTTCAACCCCTCAAAACATACTAAAAATGGGTTTTGCAGATTTGAGGGATACTCAAATCTATCCTGACGGATTACTAGTCTTAAATCAGTCGCGGCGCGATCGCCATTAGCTAAACCATAAACTCACCGGGATGGGCAGTCCGCTCATCCCAGTTTGATGTTCAAGGCTTGATCGGCAGCCCAAGCCACTTGTTAACCAGTTTAGGCTTGTAGATTGGACACATACCTCTAAAAAAATCGCCTGACCCCTTAAAGCCCCCAGGGTCAGGCAGTCTACCTGTAAGGACGCTTTCCTAAGCGAAAAAACTAAACCAACGTAGTTGCCCCCTAGTTGTTTAGCTCTTCCGAGTGCGTTCCTCAGATGTATTTTAATTTTGCTGCATTTGTACAAGAAATCCATCCGCATGATCCGAATTTTTGCCAAATTTACTAGAGTTTTTGATTTTTATTGAGTAAGCATATATTATTTTTCCAATGAAATCAAACGAGGAGTAGCTACTATAGGGAGTTTGCGGGGTAAGTGGGTCGATGAATCGAGTAGTGGTTTCCCATCCACTGGACTACTGCTGCATTTGAGACCCCTGATCGACCAGTCCAGTACAAATGTTAGGCTCGTAACATGCGATGACATTGATCTGACATAGCTATCTCCTTAACAACGTCTGTCTAGTATGCTAATTCCACTGACTCGCAAAACATTTGAGGAACTCATCCCTGTTGTCGCAACAGGTGCTCAGTACACCTATTATTGGGGCAAACTGCGCGACCTGCTGCGCCGACTGCTGATCTCCGTCGTCGGTATATTTGCGGTTCTGATCATTCGCCTGATTATCGGAGATGGGTTTAATGAATTCCTGCTCATCTGTGGGATTGTGGTTGGGCTGTATTGGCTTTGGGGACCTGTGCTATGGGCAAGCTTGCGTAATCTCGAATGCCGCAAATACAGCTATTGTGGCTTCTGGCAAGGGCGAGTATTGGATTTTTATGTCACGGAGGAACTCATTGGGACCGAGGAAACCGTCAATAGTCGGGGAGATTTGGTCGTCGTTGAGAACCGTGAACGCTGTCTGAATCTAGAAGTGGGTGACGAAACCGATTTTTCGACTCGGCTGCAAGTTCCGCTCAAACGGAGTCATCGAGCGATCGACCTGGGCGATATCGCGGAAATGCTGGTGTTTTCCCATCGAGGTGACTTGAGTCGGATTGCTAAGACTTCGGATATTTACATTCCCGATCACAACCTCTGGGTGAGCGATTATCCTAATCTGCAGCGGGATGCCTTTATTGAGGTGAGTCGGCGCTTGAACGCTCGCATTCAAGCAGAATCTTTAGATCGCGAACAACCCCGACAACGCAAGAGAACTCCCAAAAATCCATCTACGAAGGGTGCTCTGGTTCGCCGAGATAGCGATGAGGGACGTTATAACGAACGAGACAGCTATGCGCGGAGAGATAGCGATGAGCCAACCGATTATGCAGACCGCGATCGCCCCCGTCGTCAATCCTCTCGCCGCCGCCCCAAAATAGAATGGTAAGGGTTCGGTATCCATTGCAACCGCGATCGCTCAATCCAAAATCGAAAATCCAAAATCCGTATTAGCCGATTCCATTCCGTTCCTGTCCATAGGCCTGCCACGCGAGATCAACCAGTCCACTAACAATGGCGGCGGCAACAACCGCGCTCCCTTTCCGTCCCTCCACTCGAATGTGAGGAACCAGAGACTCTGCCAATCGCTCTTTTGCCGTATCTGCCCCAATAAAGCCAGAGGGAGTGCCAATTACCAAAGCAGGACGAATTTCCTCCGCTTCAATCAGCTCCGAGATGGCCGTTAGCGCTGTTTGTGCCTGCCCCACGACAAAGATGCCTTCAGGATAGCGTCGCGCCAACGTTTCAATTCCCCAGGCAGCACGGGTTTTCTCCTTTTGAGGGCGGGTCAATGCTTCCATGCTGCAGTACACCGGATTAGAAAAGGTGTTTTGAATTGTCGTTGCAATACCGACCTGAACCATCGGTACGTCTACCACAATCGTTGTCCGAGCTGCCAGCGCCGCCGCCCCCGATTGCAGCGCCAGTTCAGAAAAGCGAATCAGTGATTTGTACTCAAAATCTGCCGTGGCATAAATAACTCGACGAACGATTTCGTATTCAGCTAGCGACAGCGTGTGCTCACCAATCTCGCGATCAATGATGGCCAAACTTTGGGCATCCGTAACATGCCATTCCATGAGCAAATCTTCAGGCACTAAAGGGTCTAGCAACAGGATAGGCGATCGCGCCTACTAAATCATTCTGTTGGCATCGCCCCTGCTATGCTATCAGCTGGTAGTAGCCCTACCCCTCACACTCAGCCAATCGCCTTGAGATTACGCTTTGTAGTGGATTGGCGGCTCCACAGCGGGCCCCAGAGCGACAAGACAAACCATTCAAAGGTGACTTGGCGGAGAACTTCACACTATCCAGTCAACGGGAATTTCAGGTATTTTCCAGGGATCTTAGATGACGAATCAGCGCGTGCAGACCGAGACGGTAGCTCTCCGCGCCGAAGCCGCTAATTTGTCCGATCGCGACCGGGGCGATATAAGAGTGATGACGAAATTCTTCTCGACGATAAATGTTGCTGAGATGAACTTCAACCGTTGGGATGGCAACAGCGGCGATGGCATCCCGAATCGCCACGCTGGTGTGCGTGTAGGCTCCGGCATTGATCAGAAGGCCGGAGTGACTGCCCCACGCCGCCTGAATTGCATCCACTAATGCACCTTCATGATTTGATTGCAAACAGGAAACTCTCACCTGAAGCGCTGCGGCTTCCTGTTGGAGCAGATGATCAATTTCATCCAGCGTAGTCATGCCATAAATTCCTGGCTCTCGCTTGCCCAGGAAATTTAAGTTAGGACCATGCAAAACTAAAATGTTAGTCAACCTGCGATCGCTCAAACACGTTGGCTAACTATCGACGCTGGGGATCATTGACGGGGATCGGAATCGGCTCAGGTTCGGGTTGAGGTTCAGGACCAAGCAATGCCTCAATCAGCTTACGAACCCATTCCTTGAGTTTCTCAAGCGCCTTTTCCAGATAATCCATTGAAAAACAGCTCCTTAAAAAACGCCTTAACTCCTTCCTAAGCGTGATTACTTATCTTAGGGTGTGAGCCAAGTCTGATTCCATATGGAAATTGTACTCAATTTATCTAATCTAGGGTACTGATCCACGATCAGATGCGCAAATTTGTTAGTAAAATTGCTGAGATACTCTCTGGACAGAGATTTCCTTCATCTATCCACTCCCCATTACCTGCGTAAGCCCCGACTATTCATTTCAGCAGTTCCCGTCGTAAATGATCGAGTGCTGCACAGGCGCTGAGATGACGAATCCAATCGCGCCCCCGTAGTGCTCCAAACTGATGGACAAAGCTTTGCACGCCGGCTTCCCCTGCCAAGCCAATGTAGACCAAGCCAACTGGCTTCTCTGCAGTGCCCCCGGTCGGACCAGCAATACCAGTGATGCTCAGCCCCCAGGTGGTTCCCAACCGCGATCGCACCCCTGCCGCTATTTGCTCAGCCACCACAGAACTCACCGCACCGTGTTTTGCCAAATCTTCAGAATTCACCCCTAACAGTTGCACCTTAACCGAGTTGTCGTAGGAAATCACCCCACCCCAAAAATAGCTAGAACTGCCTGAAACCCCTGTAATCATTGACCCTAAACCGCCACCTGTGCAGGATTCAGCAATGGACAGCGTAGAGCCAGCCGTTTGCAGCAACTGACCAACAACGAATGTCAACGTTTCATCATCCGCACCATAGCAGTCTGCCCCACCGATTTGTCTAAGCTGTTGCTCGATGGGTGCAATCAGGTCGCGGGCAGTTTTCTCTGAGTTGGCAAAAGCAGAAATCCGCAGCTTCACCTCACCCAAATTGGCGTAGGGAGCCACTGTTGGGTTTTGCAGGTCGAAAAAAGAATTGACTTTCTCTGCCAGTGCCGATTCTGAAATGCCCCAAAACTTCAACGTGCGGCTGTAAACCGTATTCTGAACCCAACCCTGGTTGATCAGATACGGAACAGCAACCTCTTGCCACATATCGTTCATTTCCGCGGGAACTCCGGGGAAGGTGAGAATAGTCACCTCCGGACGAGGCTGCCAGATAATGCCAGGAGCACTGCCGCCAGAATTCGTCAACACGTCTGCCCCGGCTGGAAGTAGCGCTTGCTTGCGATTATTGGCAGTCATTTGCCGACCCCGTTGAGCAAATTTGCGAGCAATGTCTTCAAAAATTTCGGGGTGCTCAACCAAGGGAACCCCAAAGCAGTCAGCCAACGTTGCATGGGTTAAATCATCGGGGGTTGGCCCCAAGCCACCCGTGAAGATCAGTAAACTGGCGCGATCGCACGCCACCTGAACCACCTGCTTAATTCGCTCTGGATTATCCCCCACAACTGTCTGGTAATAGTGTGAAATCCCTAGCTTCGCCAGTTCCTGCGCCAAAAACCGGGCGTTAGTGTTCAAAATATCGCCCAGCAATAGCTCAGTTCCGACACAAATAATTTCAGCCGTAGGAGTCATGGGAGGAGGGAGGAGGAATAGCAGGAAGGTACGAGGCGAGAGGAATTTTGAATTTTGAATTATTTCCCCACTCTCGCTCACGATTGTCTTGCCGTTTTCCAAACCTGCCAACTCGTAAAGCTGAGCAGGGCCGTTGCCCCGATCGCGTATCCCCAGCCACTGGGCATGTTGGAAATTGCCAGAGCCAGCGTGCCAGCCCATAGGGTTAAGGAGTAGATGAACAGCACGGCCAACCGTTGGGACAATCCAGCTTGCAGCAAACGGTGATGCAAATGGCGTTTATCAGCGGCAAAGGGAGACTTGCCTCGACGCACGCGATCGACGACGACAGTGAAAATATCTAGAATGGGCACTGCCAAAATCAAATAAGGCATCAATACCGCTACCACCGTCGTGACTTTCACCAGTCCAATCACCCCCACTCCAGCCAGAGTGAACCCCATAAAATAGGCCCCCCCATCCCCCATAAAAATCTGGGCCGGATTAAAGTTGTAACGTAGGAATCCCAAAGCACCCCCAGCCAGAGCCGCGACAATCAATGCGGCGGCGGGCTGATTCATAAATAGGGCAACAATCAACATCACCACAGCGGCAATTCCAGATACACCCGCCGCTAATCCATCCAACCCATCAATCATGTTGATGGCATTGGCCATTCCGACCAACCAAACGACGGTAAGAAGTAAGCTAATCCCGTCGTGCAACGGAACTAACCCCACAAAAGGGACGGTCAAAAATTCAATCTGTACGCCTGCTTGCCAAACCAGCGTTGCAACGGCCAACTGCATGACGAGGCGAACCAGAGCAGGCAAGGTCAGAATGTCGTCGGCGAGACCGATCAAGAAGAAGGCAATGGCTCCAATGGTTACTCCCCAAACCTCATATTCTTTGTGAGGGGGCAATGTTCCAAATCCTCCTGTCCACCAGACGACCAGCAACGCTATCAGCGTACCTGCAAAAATGGCAACGCCTCCTAGACGAACCATTGGGCGCTTGTGAATTTTGCGTCCACCCGGACGGTCTACCAATCCACACTTAAGTCCAAATTTCTTAACAATGGGTGTACCCCACAGGACAACCAGGGCAGAAACCAGAAATGCGGCTAGGTGATACCAATAGTGAGTCATCTGAAGTGTAAGTCGGGGACTACTGTCAGGAGAAGTCTACTTCATTTCAGATAAAAGTTAGCAAAGAAATGTTAAAGTCAGCTATCTTTTCTCCCTTTAGTAAGAGTTTCTTACAGATTTCGTTAAACTCCCTGAAGCAGGCACATACTGTGCGTTATACAACTGTGCCGTAGCTAGGGGAAGGAACTGGAATCGTTAGGTGGGGATAGAGGGGAAAGCGGCTGCACAGTTCAGCAACCCGTCGCCGACAGTCTTGCGCCACTGTTTCGTTGTCTGGATTGAGTAGGCGATCGCTAATAATATCACCAATCTCAGTAAATTCTGCCCTGCCCATCCCACGAGTCGTCATGGCAGGCGAACCCAGCCTCAAACCACTGGTCACAAACGGAGATTGAGGGTCGAAGGGAACCGTGTTTTTGTTGGTTGTGATATTGACACCGCTCATGAGTTGGTCAGCTTGTTTGCCCGTCATGGTGATCGATCGTAAATCAACCAGCATCAGGTGATTATCGGTGCCACCGGAAACAATCTTGAAGCCCCGCTTTTGAAGCTGCGTTGCCAGCACACGAGCGTTTTCAATCACCTGAGCGGAGTAGGTTTTGAACTCTGGTTTGAGCGCTTCGCCAAAGGCAACGGCTTTCGCGGCAATCACATGCTCCAAAGGTCCGCCTTGACTACCGGGAAAGACCGCTTTATCTAGCTTCTTGCCCAATTCCGGGTCACGAGTCAGGATTAATCCACCTCTGGGACCGCGCAAGGTTTTGTGAGTGGTGGTGGTGACCACATCGCAATAGGGAATTGGACTGGGATGATGGCCCGTTGCCACCAATCCGGCAATGTGGGCAATGTCTGCCAGCAGGTAGGCACCGACTTCGTCCGCGATCGCCCGAAACTTGTCAAACTCAATCACTCGTGAGTAAGCAGAGTAGCCACAGATGATTAGCCTGGGCCGATGCTGAAGAACCAGATCTCGGATTTGGCCATAATCCAACTGCTCCGTTTCTGGACTTACCCCATAGTGCTGCTTGTTGAACCACAAGCCTGAAACATTGACGGGGGAACCGTGGGTCAGGTGTCCGCCGTGGGATAAGTCCATTCCCATAAACGCATCCCCTGGTTTGAGCAGCGCCAAAAATACCGCAAAGTTAGCTTGAGCGCCAGAGTGGGGTTGGACATTGGCATGGGCCGCACCAAAGAGTTGCTTGGCGCGATCGATCGCCAACTGCTCTGCCTGGTCAATAAACTCACAGCCCCCGTAGTAACGCTTACCCGGCAACCCTTCCGCATACTTGTTGGTCAACACAGACTCTTGAGCCGCCAGGACAGCCGGTGAAGTGAAGTTTTCGCTGGCAATCAGCTCCAGATGGTCACGTTGCCGCTGCAGCTCGTGTTGGATGATTTGGGCAATTTCAGGATCGGTTTTAGCAAGAAAATCAAGATTAGTATCAGTCACAGGTATAGATTCCTCAGAAAACGCAACATACACAAAATGTGAGTTTCGGTGTAGAGACCAGCATGCTGGAGATACTGGCTATTTTAGCTATAGCAATTTTTACGACAAACCGCCCACCCAGGACAACTACTGAAGTTGACAAAGTGACTCAATCGATACGTCGGAATCCAGGTCATGCTATTAAGCTGTATGTAAGTGATCCCCACCCAATTTGTGTCCTGATATACAATTAGTTCAGGGAGTCGAGTTTGCCGGAGGTGCTCAATGCTCGTCATCCTGATGGACAATCAGCTAATTTCCCCAGAGCAAGTCTGCCAAAGCTGTTTGCTTGCGAACCAGAATGGCCAGCCACGTTGGTCGAGTGGGCGTCTACGCTGTGGTCGGGCGCTGCGTAAGCTAAGCGAACAAGACCCAGATCAGTTTGAGTGTCAAATGGGCTTTCGGATTGCCAATATTGAGTAGACACTGAGACTTCTCAGATGATTCTTAAAAGTAGTTGGTGGAAATAGTTACGAGTTTTGCATTTTGAGTTATGAGTTATAAGGATTCACTTACAACTCAAGATTCATTACTTCTAACTCACGACTCAATTTGAGGACATCACATGGCGCTTGAATATCCTGAGGATCTGAGATATTTAGACTCCCACGAATATGCACGGCTTGAAGGAGAAATTGCAACCATTGGTATTACAGCTTTTGCGATCGATCAGCTGGGGGACATTGTGTTTCTGGAGCTGCCAGAGGTTGGGGATGCCGTTGAAAAGGGCGAAAAATTCGGCACAGTCGAATCCGTTAAGGCTGTTGAGGATCTCAACTCACCCGCCACAGGAACGGTGATTGAGGTGAATTCACCCCTCCTGGATGCACCCGAGCAATTAACTGATGATCCTTACGGTGAAGGTTGGATGCTGAAAATCCGCGTTGATGATCTCGCTGAACTCGACGATGCCCTCTCAGCCAGTGAATATCGAGAGCAGGTGGAAGGCGAATAAAGGGCGAGTAAAGAATACAGTGAATTGGGGCACTGGTGCAAAAGAAAAGGGTAATGACGCGATATGCAACTTAATTATGGGAAGTATTGATTTCTCGTGGAGCGGGCATCTTACGTGCTCAAATCGGGCGGACGAGATGTCCACCCCACAAGAATTTGTTGAAAGTCGCAACTACCCGTTACTTATTGCAAGTGGTCATTGCAAGTCACGCTATGCAGGACTGTTGGTGAGTTGCTTAACCAGGTCAAGGACGGTATTCCGACTCAACTTCGTCTCACCTTGAGATAACGCATCAAGCGTAGCGTGAGCCAGGGTCAATGGAATGCGGCAAAAATCCAACGCAGGACCCAATGGAAGTGCAGTTGTATAGGCATCTGCTAGAGCTAGATTTTGGCGGGCATAGGATTGCAGTTGCTCATGGCTCCAATTATTTGGAAAGAAATCTACACCCCGCGCTAAGTCTTCGGTATGGTTCCGCAAAATATTAACGGCTTGCAGCCCGCGCCCAAACCCGATCGCGTGAGACCGATTCGTTGGTGTGCCGTCGTACCATGCCCACAGGTCAGATAACAACAAGCCAACAGCACCCGCGACCCCAAATGTATAGCGATCGAGATCCGCTTGCGTTTCGATCGTCCAGTTAATGTTGGCCCAATACGCCATTCGATCCGCCATTGCCGCCGTTGCATCCCATACACGAGGCGCGATCGTCTCAGGGGCTAGCAGGGCCCAGTCACCAACCCGAATGGAGACTTCTGGGAGTAAATCTTTGTAGTCACTCAGTGCAGTTGAAAGGTCATTCGCTGCGAGTTCATGAGTTGCTGCCTGTAAGGTCAGGCTAATGATTTGTAGAAGCTTTGCTTTAAGAGCATTGTCAATAGTTGGGGCATCCTCAATTTCGTCGATCGCTCTCATACAGAGATACGCAGAAGCAACTGCCTCTTGTAATCCTGATGGCAACCGACTAATTGGAATGTAAAATGTCCGACTAGTCTCTTCTAATACCTCTAAAGCGCTTTTGCACAACTGCATCGATTCACTCCTCTAAGTCATTACACCAGGTTGGCTCTAAATATACAGCAAGAAGTTTCATTTGAGTTGAGAAATATGCTGTCCAGCTAGAAAATCCCCACTTCTTAGACTTCAAGAATTAAATTTAAAGCTCAAAACAGACTCGGTTTTTGGAAAAAAATGAGGCTCATGATGTGTGTTCAAAACATTTTCAAAATCAACTTATTTACCTTTTCTACAAGGTTATTTATCAATAAAAAAGCTTGCACAACCCCTTGAAAAAAGATTATAAAATTAGTTTTTATTTAATAGGTTTTGGGCATTGAATTGCATGCTAAAGATGTCCTATTGGTTAGCAAGTTGACTGAATTCAAATCAGATATTAATGCAGGAAAAGAGCTTGATTTTGAGATAGTCATTTCGTTGTAGTTTTCTTAATTGCCCGAAAAAAAAGCTGAAAAAATAACGCGCTTTGTTGATAAAAATCCCGACTCATTCTATGCGCGACCATTCAAAGGTTGTGTAATACCAGATACACCTATATTTGAGGCTTCTCGATCGCAGGTACGGGTCAGGTACGGGCGAAGCATAAGAGTTCCATCCCGATGCTTCACCCAGACGCCCTGATTTTCTTAGTGCCTGACTAACGGCTTATGCTAAATACCATGCCAATAGAGCGCGTCAGATTTTGAGGCTGCATCGCGTCCACTGCTGCCGTTGGTTCATAGCCGCAGTGCATCATGCAATCTGCACACTTGGGATTACCGCTAGCACGTCCATATTGGCTCCAGTCAGTGTTATTGAGAAGTTCGTGAAAGGTCTCATAGTGTCCTTCATTGAGCAGATAACACGGTTTTTGCCAGCCTAAGACACTATAGCTGGGCATGCCCCAGGGAGTGCATTCGTAGTCTTTTTCACCCGTCAAAAAGTCTAAGAACAGTGGACTAGAGTTAAAGTTCCAGTTCTTCTTACCTGCTTTGAACGGAGCTAGAATTTCACGGAACAACGCCTTTGTCTGTTCGCGCTTCAGGAAATGCTCTTGATCAGGTGCCCACTCGTAACTGTAGCCAGGAGAGAGCATCATGCCATCCACCCCTAAGTCAGTGACAAAATCTAAGAACTCGTGCATCTGCTTGGGATCAGTACCCTCAAATACAGTGGTGTTGGTTGTGACACGGAATCCCCTCGCTTTTGCCGCTTTGATCGCTTTTACAGCCGTATCGAACACCCCTTGGCGATCCACACACTTGTCGTGATGCTCTCTTAATCCATCTAAATGCACACTGAAAGCGAAATAGGCAGAAGGCTGAAACTTATCCAGGCTCTTCTCCATCAGAATGCCATTGGTGCAGAGGTAGACAAACTTTTTCCGGTCTACCAGACCTCGAACAATTTGATCAATTTGCGGATGGAGCAACGGTTCACCTCCTGGGATCGCCACGATGGGAGCACCACACTCTTCGGCGGCCGCAAAGCACTGTTCTGGAGTTAGGTTTTGCCTGAGAATTTCGGTTGGATGTTGGATTTTGCCACAACCGGGGCAGGCAAGGTTGCAGCGAAACAGCGGCTCTAGCATGAGCGTCAGAGCATATTGCTTCCGCCCCTTCAATCGCTGGGTGATGATATATTTGCCAACCTCGATCGCTTGTTGCAGATGAATTGCCATTGGCTCTGTTCACTCCTCACTTGAAGAATCACCGAAGGTTTAGATCAGGAGATAGCAATAGACACACTGAAACGCTTGAGCGTTCCCGGTTGAATTATTTACTATCTATCAATGAACTCTTGCGGATTTATGCGTATCCTTTGTTTACAAAGTACTCTACGCTATTTTTTAAGGCGGCCACAATTGGAGTTTGAGGAAGATTCAGCTCACGAACCGCTTTTGAAGAGTCGTAGTACATTAGCTGCCCTGCCATCCGAACTCCATCCAGGGGAACCAATGGGGGTTTGCCAAGCGGAGCGAGAATACATTCATCCACCCAAGCAACCGAGAGGGGGATCCAGGCTGGGATGGAGCGTTGAGGAGCGGGAAGCCCAGTAATTTGAGCTAGCGAGTCCAGTAACTCCTTGAGAGTGAGGTTTTGGTGCCCCAGGATGTAGCGATCGCCGGTCTTTCCCTTCTGTAATGCCAGTAAATGCCCCCACGCCACATCCTCCACATGGATGAAGTTCAAACCGGTATGCATGTATACCGGCATTTGACGCCGCAGGAAGCGCAACACAATTTCCCCCGTTGGCGTGGGCTTGATGTCCCAGGCTCCAATCGGCGTACTGGGATTGACAATCACCACGTCCTGTCCTGACTGAGCAGCCTTCACCGCTTCTTGCTCTGCCAAAAACTTCGATTTCTTGTAATGCCCGACCAGTTTCTCCACAGGACTCTGATAGGTTTCGACCGCAGGGATACCTCCTTCCCTGACCCCGATCGCCGCCACCGAGCTGGTATAAACGGTGCGTTCGATCCCGGCTTGACGAGCCGCTGCCAACACAGTGCGGGTTCCCAATACGTTGTGTTGGTAGAGAATCTCCCGGTCTGCCTGCCAGAGCGAATAGTGAGCCGCTACATGAAACAGGAACTGGCTACCGCTCATCTGTTGCCACAGATTGGGATCATTCAGCTCACCCTCGACCAATTCAACATCCAATCCTTGCAAATTGTCCAGGCGACTATTGGGACGAACCATCGCCCGCACTGCGTAGCCTTCGTGCAATAGCAATCGGACTAAGTTTGCACCGACAAAGCCTGTACCACCCGTAACAAAAGCTGTTTGAGTCATCGCTAAATACTAGTGGTCTGTCAAGACTGATTTGATGGGTTAAAACTCATCAAATCATCCTAAAATGGGTTTTGTAGATTTGAGCGATCGCTCAAATCTATCCTGGCGGACTACTAGCCGCCCAGACTGGAGCGAAGGGCAGGATAGGGAAACAGGGCTTGGAACCCAGACTGACGCGCTGTAACAGGTTCTGGAGCAGAGTTCCAGAGGGTTTCGTAGTAGAAGAAGGAGACGCCTAAACCGCGCTCCTGGGTTGCCTGCACTTGAGATTGAATGTGATGCATGGGGACGGGTTTGTTCCGTAAGCCAGTCAGAATTCCGATTCCGGTTTGAATCTTTTGCTGGGTTTCTTGAATTTCGGCGCGGTTGATGTGTTCAAGAAAGCTTGGCAAATCGGGGCGATAGACCTGCACAATGAGTTCGTCTACGAGATTTCGCTGCACCCAGGTGAGCCAATCTTGCAGGTGAAGTTTGTAAGCAAATTCGTAGTAATTCGGGGAAACGGAGACGATCGCCCCCGGTTTTCTGGCTTTGATCGCCTGATTCAGTTGCACCATGAACGCTGTGATTTTATCTGCCCGCCAGCGTACCCATGCCGGATCTTGAGGGCTGGCTGGAGGGGCCTTTTTGGTCTCTTTCGTGTACAGGGCAGTGGTGTAGGTATCGTAGCCAAATTCGCTTGGTAAGCTGGTGTGATCATCAAACTGGATACCGTCCACATCGTATTGGGTAACGACTTCCAGCACCAGATCGGTAATGAACTTTTGCACGTCTGGGCGGAAGGGATTCAGCCAGACTACCTCACCGGCATCACTAAACGAGGTTTGACTGCCATCTCGCTTTTGGGTCAGCCAGTGGGGGTACTTCATAGCCAGCTCTGAGGTCGGGGGAGCCATGAAGCCGAACTCAAACCAGGGAATCACAAGCAGGCTCTGGCGGTGGGCTTGAGCAATCAGATCGGCGAGCGTATCTTGCCCGTCCATGCCTTTGTAGGTGAACGGTTGGATGCCCATCTGTTGCGTGATGGCGCTGGGATACATGGCATAACCCGCATTCCAAACCACCGGATAGAGGGTGTTGAAGTTGAGCCGGTGCAGTTGAGTGACGGCATTCTGCACTTTAAGGGGATCGCTCAACGTGTCGGTATCGTTGCCAGTCAGCCAAACGCCGCGAATTTCTGGGCGCGGCGGCTGGGCGATCGCCGAAGTATAGTTGCCAATCAGCAACATTGTGACAAACGACACCCAAAACAGCAGTGGGAGCAGACGCCGAATTGTTTTTCCGACTTTCATCATCTGAGATAGAGCAGCAAATCTAGGACAGGATAGCCGACGTAGCAGATTTGTGAGCAGTGCCCACCAAAATCTTTGAAGATTATGACTTGCGTCGTACTTGAGATGGGACTTTCGTCCCATCTGAACTGGCGATCGCACTTTTTATGATTGACGCAGAAGGTCTGAAAAATCTTGCCTCTACCGGTCAGGAGGACCAGCGACCCTGATATTTTGCCATCCTGGTTCTAAACCTGCCCCAACGACAGCGGCTCATGTAAGCGGCGGCATAACCATATAAATCTTACTTTGTATTTCTTTGACAAAGACCTTCCTTAAAGTTCCCTTGAAGCAAAAGTGCTATTCCTACAAAGTTTCAGTGCGAGTTCCTGAGAGCAGTCTAGGAAGTTTGTATCAAGCTGTGTAAACGTAGACAGAGTTTACTGCTGAATAGTTTGGTGCCTACCTACAAATCTTTACGCAGTATGTTTCAAGGTTCCTAGAAAACTGTCAAGTTTAACCAACAAAAATTTGATCGTCAGCCAGGTAACCCAGCTATCAATCATCATGCCGGTACGATGAAAATTGCCTATCTAGTTAATCAGTATCCTAAGACTAGCCACAGCTTCATTCGACGAGAAATTGTTGGATTGGAAGCGTGTGGTATTCCCGTGACCCGCTTTTCGATTCGCTCTTTGCAGTCTGAGTTGGTTGACGAAGCCGACCAGCAAGAGTTCGAGAAAACTCGATACATTTTGGGGGAAGGAGCAATTCGTTTGCTGACAGCTCTGCTGCACGTTGCACTAACACGACCTTTACGGGTTTTGCAGACGGCGTGGCTTGCCCTTACCGTTGGTTGGAAGTCAGACCGGGGAGTTTTATTGCACCTGGTTTACCTGGTCGAAGCCTGTGTCCTTTTGCACTGGTGTTTAGAAGCAAGCATTGACCATATTCACGTTCACTTTGGAACAAACTCAGCGACTGTAGCAATGCTGTGTCAAGGATTAGGAGGTCCAGCTTACAGTTTCACAGTGCATGGCCCAGAAGAATTTGATAAACCAGATGCGATCGCCCTCACCCAAAAAATTCAGCGTGCTGCCTTCGTTGTAGCAGTTTCTTCCTTTGGCAAAAGTCAGCTTTCTCGCTGGTGTGGCTACAAGCAGTGGTCAAAAATTCACATCGTCCGTTGCGGTGTAGATGAGTTGTTTTTGGCTCAGACTGGTGTTCCCATACCCAAACAACCTCGATTCGTGTGTGTGGGTCGTCTCAGTGAACAAAAGGGGCATTTACTGCTGATTGAAGCGGCTAGTCAATTGGCGGCTGAAGGGTTGCAGTTCAAGCTTGTGCTGGTGGGCGACGGTCCGTTGCGGAGTCAGATTGAAACCTTGATTACCCATCTCAATCTGGAGAACCATATCGAAATTACGGGTTGGGCAAGTAATGAGGAAGTGAAGCGTCAGATGCTGGCGGCTCAAGCGATGGTGATGCCCAGTTTTGCTGAAGGATTGCCAGTAGTAATTATGGAAGCACTCGCACTCGCACGCCCTGTGATTAGTACCTACATTGCAGGTATTCCAGAACTAGTGGAGTCTGATAAATGTGGTTGGTTAGTGCCCTCTGGATCAGTTGAGGAATTGGTTGCGGCAATGCGGACTGCCTTGCAAACTCCTGTGGAAACGTTAGAGCAAATGGGCAAAGCCGGAGTTGAGCGGGTTGCACGCTATCACAATGCAACGCAAGAAGCAAGCCAACTGGCAACCCTAATTGAATCTTACTGTCGCCCTTAGTTACACCAATTAGAAAAAATGTTTGCAACACATTCCTTGCATAGATCCCCCTTAATCCCCCTATTAAGGGGGATGCCGGAGGCAGGGGGATCTTGATTTGTAGCGTGTAAAAAGTGAATTGGTATCATCTACCGCGTAGAGTTTGATCGGTTGAAAACCTGTCAAAGCAACTGTACTGAAGCTCTAGCTCCTAGCTTCTAATGTTCAGTGCGGAGTTATACGAAATTGTCTCTGCTAGTCTCACTCCGCGCGGGCAAGATGTCCGCGCCACAGGTTTCAAATGATACCCCCTTGGACAATTCTGTATTAGAAGCTGGGAGAACAGAGTATAGAGAGGTGCCTAACAGTAGAGAAGTTTCTAACAACACGCGATGTGCAACTTTCAACAAATCCTTGTGGGGTGGACATCTTGTCCGCCCAATTTGAGCAGGCAAGATGCTTGCTCCACGAGAAATCAATCCTTCTCATGATTAAGTTGCACATCGCGTAACAACAGTAATCAGTAATTCGTGCCCGTACTCAAGCGGTAAGGAGTTTCTTAATGGTCACCTCATCTGTTGATCGGCCGCAAAGCATTCTAGACAAGCTTTCTTCCCAAAAATGTTGGGTTAAGTTCGCTGATTATTTCGGGCGCAGCTTTGCCTGTATGACTCAAAATCCAGGCTTATTCTTCATGCGTAAGCTGAGTCGCTTAGAGGTTATGCGGGATATCTTCTACTATTTCCAGGCGTTTTTAGGAAGCAAATCTGAAGCGATTCAGGCTCAAACATCTTCTATCTTTCAAAATGTTGATGTAGACAAGATCGTGCAATCGATCAGAGATGACGGCTATTTTCCAGGGATTGAGCTACCTTCAGATGTTGTTCAAGAAGTCTTAGAATATGCCCACGCGACACCATGTTTTGGCGATCGCAAGCCTGAACATCAGTTCCTGATTTCTGAAAAGGAAACCGTTGAAGCTGAACTGGGTAAGCCATTTCTCTGTTGCTCTTATGTTGCTGAAGACTGTCCAGCGATCGTTCAGCTAATCAATGATCCCGTGATCCAGGCGATCGCGGCAAAATTTTTGGGTGCTCCGCCCAAATGCATCGGTAAAGATTTGCTCTGGAGTTATCCCACGTCAACCACATGGACGCAGCAACTTCACATGGCGCAAGTCTTTCACTACGACCTAGACGACTATCGCTCGATCAAATTTTTCTTCTATCTCACGGATGTGGATGAATCCAGCGGTGCCCATGTTTGTATTCGAGGTAGCCACCGAAACAAGAAGTTAATTCACCAGTTCATGGGGCAGCGCTGTGCCAGCATTCCAGATGAGAAAATTGTTGCTGCGTATGGGGCTGAGAACGTTGTTGCAGTCTGTGGGAACGCCGGGTTTGGATTGGTAGAAGACCCCAACTGCTTCCATAAGGGTAACCCTCCAGCCACCCAAGAACGGTTCCTGCTCCAGTTTCAATATGCCATTCATGATTACGGTGACATCAGGGCGTTTAGTTAAGGCCATTCATCGGGTCTAGCGTAGCCATATTTAACTCAACAGAGGCAAACGCGTCTTTATTCTTCTGAACTCTCCTTTACATACGGCACCCCCAAAGCGGCCGGAGGCGTAGATCTGCCTGCCAATCCAACCAATGCCAGTAGAGCAATAAGATAGGGTAGCATCACCAAAAATTGGTACGGAATATTGAGATTGAAGGCCTGAATTCTCAATTGCAGTGCTTCAGTTGCACCAAACAAAAAACAGGCCAACACTGTACCAACCGGATGCCATCGTCCAAAGATCAGTGCTGCCAGCGCAATGAACCCCTTGCCAGCGCTCATGCCCTCGGTGAAAAATTTGACATGAACCAGCACCAGGTAGGTTCCTCCTAATGCAGCCAGACAACCGCTCCACGTCACACTAACGTAGCGCACCAGCGCGACCTGAATTCCGGCTGTATCCGCAGCATGAGGATACTCTCCCACTGCCCGCAGCGTTAAACCTAAGCTGGTGCGGAACAGGAAGTAGGTAATCAGCGGGATCAGCAGCAGCAAGACATAGACCATCAGGTCTTGATTGAACAACAGCGAACCCAAAATTGGAATTTGACTCAATCCGGGAATGGCAATGGGTCCAATTCCAGGCAATCGCTGTGTTGTTGCGGTATTGAACACGAGTCGTGAACCAAATGCTGTTAGCCCCGCTGCCGATAAGTTGATCGCTAATCCCGACACCAGTTGGTCCACTCGCAACGTGACGCTCAGGTAAGCATGCAGCACTCCAACCAGTCCTCCGGCTCCCACGGCTGCCAATGTCCCAACCCAAACACTTCCGCTGGCAAAGGTCGTCGCGGCACTGACGAATGCTCCAGTCAGTAACATGCCCTCCAATCCGATATTCAGCACACCCGATCGCTCAGAAAACAGTCCTCCTAAAGCCGCAAATGCCAATGGAACTGAGAGGCGCAGGCTGGCAGTGAGGTAATCGGATAAAAAGGATAGGGGGGTAGACATGGGGGTGTGAACTGGTTCAGCAAGCGATCGCGCCAGGGCAGAGTGTGACTGCATTTGTGCGGGATTCAGCCAAACTCGACATTCATCATCCTACATCTACTTCACAATCCCAAGTAGTTCGCTGGCTGGAGCCTTGGGTAGGTGCGGAGCGGCAGAAATCCGAGCGGATGACGGCATAGGCTGATGGGCGATCGCAGTCACCACCGCCTGTGCCCTTTCCGCCACCTGTAACGTCTTGACATCATAGGTGTGCGTCAACAGTTTGGGATATAGCCCAATTCCTATCACTGGAACCAACAGACACGCGGTGATAAACACCTCACGAGGTCTGGCGTCCCAGAGTGCATTGCCACTCTCGATCAGCTCTGGGTTCTGCTGACCGTAAAACATCTCACGCAGCATCGAGAGCAGATAAATTGGCGTCAGGATCACCCCCACTGCCGACAACAGGACGATCACAACTTTGAACGTGGAGGTATAAGAATCGCTGTTTGCCAGCCCCAAAAACACCATCAGCTCACTGGCAAAGCCACTCATGCCGGGGAGTGCCAGCGAGGCCATCGCGGCGATCGTGAACAGGGCAAACACCGTCGGCATTGCTTTTGCCAAACCACCCATCTTCTCCAGGATCAGGGTATGGGTGCGATCGTACGTCACACCTGATAGGAAGAACAGAGCCGCTGCAATCAACCCGTGGGAGACCATTTGCAGCACGGCACCGCTCAAACCCAGGTCTGTATAAGACGCAATCCCCAGCAGGACAAAGCCCATGTGAGAGATCGATGAGTAGGCTAGACGGCGCTTCAAATTGCGTTGAGCAAAGGACACCAGCGCCCCGTAGACGATGTTGACAATCCCCAGAATCGCCAGTATCGGAGCAAAGTAGAAGTGGGCATCGGGCAGCAGCTCTAAATTCATGCGAATCAGCGCATAGCCACCCATTTTCAATAAAACGCCCGCCAAAATCATCGAAACCGGTGCAGAAGCCTCACCGTGGGCATCAGGCAACCAGGTATGCAGCGGAAAAATCGGTAGCTTGACGCCATAGGCAATCAGCAGCGCGGCGTAGACCAACAGCTCAAAGGTGAGTGAGTAATCCTTGAGGGCGAGCTGCTGCATGTCGAAGGTGACATTGCCCCCATAGAACGCCATCGCCAGCGCTGCCACCAGGATAAAGATGGAACCCACCGCTGTGTAGAGGATGAACTTGGTTGCCGCGTACAGGCGCTTTTGTCCGCCCCAGATTGAAATCAGAATGTAGACCGGAATCAGCTCCAATTCCCACATCAGGAAAAACAGCAGCATGTCCTGGGCACAGAAGACGCCGATCTGAGCACTGTACATCGCCAGCATCAGAAAGTAAAAGAGGCGCGGCTTTTGGATTCCTGATTGAGCAGCAAACATAGCCAATGTGGTGACCAAACCGGTCAGCACCACCAACGGCATTGAAATGCCATCGACAGCCAGCGACCAGTTCAAGCCCAACTGCGGCACCCAGGAGTAGGTTTCGGTGAGTTGAAGGTCAGACGTGTGAAAATCATAGTTTTGCCAGAAGGCATAAACAATCAATGCAAAGTCAATAAAGCCAACGGCAAGCGCGTACCAACGAACTGTCTTGCCATACTTGTTCGGCAGCACTGGGATGAGTAGTGAGGCGACCAACGGCAGCAGAGTGACAATTGTTAGCCAGGGAAATTGTGTACTCATTATTTCGTAACCTTCAGAACCTGTTCTCGACGCACTAAGCTGTTGTCGAGCGGTAAATGTGATGAGGATATTTACCTATCGCCATGTTACTCCTATTTGTTAAGTTTATTAAAGAGATTGGGACAGCAATGTGACGGTTTCGTAATAGATATTTCTAAAGTGACGTGTAAAGTTTTAACAATTGAAAAGCTGAGAGCGTTGTCCAGAAAGGATTGTGGTTCATAGAGTCATGCTTATGCGATCGCTCCTCCCTCCACAATCTCTATGCTTTTGTTACAAAATCTTGAGCGGCTACTCTCGTTTCGATAGTCTAAGGTGCTCCTGTAAAAAGTCAGGGGCGAGAGGCAGGAGGGAAGCAAGGTCAGGATGCCCAAATTCCAGAACATGGTTGTGTGGCAGCAAGCAGAAGCACTGATGCAGCCTGCGTTTATTCGGTTAATTGCGAATATTGACAAGCAGCTCAACACGTCAGATTGGAAAGGTCAGTATCAGGACGTCCAGATTTGGGCTGAAGGCATCAGTGAAGCAACCAAAGCAACGGTGATGCAACTGCGCAGCCAGTTGGAAACTGCCTCCATTGAGCACGTTGATGAAATCGAAGACGCCCTGGCTCAACTTCCAACTCCCTACCCGGGATATCAGCTTTGTCTCACTCAGGGCGATCGCCAAATCTGTGTGGATCTGTGGGATCTTTGCTATCAAACCTGTTTCCAGAATTACGACTCCGCCAGCGGCACTTCCCATAGGCATGATCAGCCAGACAGTCAAGGCGTTGAAGTGGATACCAGCCTGTTCGACGAAACAGGCGAGGTCGATTGGAACCGCCTGGATCGCAAGGCTCGGCAATTGGTAGAACAACTGTTTGCGGATTTGCCTGGGTGATTGGGTAGGTGGAGATGGGGAGATAGGGAGCGTTTCTCGTTCCCAGGTTCTACCTGGGAATGTATTCACACGGCTCTGCCGTTGGCTTAAGGAGGCAGAGCCTCCAAAGCAGCATTCTGGCGATATCACTGGAACCACTCAGTACTCAGCATTCAGCACCTTGCTATCTCTGCTGGCTAGAAATCTTATCATGATGGACAGAACCCTGTCGCTGATTTGCCATGCCTTACTCGTTTCCAGGAATGAATCCCTATCTGGAACATCCGGATCGTTGGTCAACCGTTCATAATCGACTGATTGTAGCCCTGGCCGATCTACTCACCCCGCAACTGCTGCCAACGTATCAGGTTGATATTGAGAAGCGAATCTATGAAGTGATCGGCATCAATTCCTTATTAGTTGGGCGATCGGACATTACGGTTCAGCGTCCTCGCACTTCCTCTGCAGTCTTAACCAATGTCGTGATTGCATCCTCTCCAACCGAACCAGTCAAGGTAACCGTTCCACTGGCAGAAGAAGTGCGGGAGGCTTACCTGGAAATCAAAGATGCTGTGACTAAAGAGGTTGTGACAATGATCGAGATCATCTCACCAACAAATAAACGAAGCGATGGACGGCAGAACTATGAAAAGAAACGCCAGCAGGTATTGAATAGCCGAACTCATTTGGTGGAGATTGACCTGCTACGGGAAGGTGAACCATTACCAGTTATGGAGAATTTGGTGCAGAGTGACTATCGAATTTTGGTGAGCCGTTCTGAGAGGATGTTTGAAAAGGTATGGTCTGTGATGTTAAGCACTGAGTGATCCCCCCTAGCCCCCCTTAATAAGGGGGGAAATCGGCTCAAAGTCCCCCTTATTAAGGGGGATTTAGGGGGATCTGCA